>JANMNM010000245.1:0-38626 GCA_031373905.1 Gemmatimonadaceae bacterium
CACCCCCACGCACCTCAACGCCGCGGCGCCCCGCCAGAGAACCTCAGGGGGCGCGGCTCACACGTCGCCACCGGTAATCCCCGCGGGCCTCCGACGCATGCGTCGGAGCCCCTCGTGCATTCCCGCCGGATCGACGCGGATCAGATCAGCCGCTTCGGCTCAGCCGACGGATCATCGACGCGGACAGGAGGCTCAGGTGCGCGAGCGACTTCGGCCCGGTACGACGTGTCTGCTTCGCGAATCGACTTGTCAACGTCATTGATGTTTCGCTTGAACTGGTTGATGCCCTTCCCCAGCGCGCCGGCGATCTCAGGGATCCGTTTCGCACCGAAGAGCAACAGCACCACCACCAGCAAGACCAGCACTTCGCCCATGCCCAATCCGAACGGCATCGTGACAACTCCTAGAAAAGGGACCGCGCGATGAGGTACGCGATCAGTACCCCGAGCAAACTGAGAAGAGACACGTCGAGCGCAATCGGTCCAAGCGCAAACTTGAGGATCACGAGGTCAATCTGCAATGGACCCAGACTCGGCGTCACTCCGGTCGTGAGGAACTCCTTGACACTCCCGGCCGGCAGGAAACGCCTCGACGTCTGCGTGAGAAACCCGCCGATGATGAATCCCGCCGACAAGACCAGTCCGTGGAATGCCGGCCGGTGCCGCGATGCGCCGCCGCGGGCCGCCATCACCAGCGCCGATCGAGGACGTACCCTACCAACTCGAGCATCGCAGCCCTGGCCGCGGTGTCCGGCAGTGCCTGCGCGATGTCCTCGGCCTCCAGCGCAAACTGCTCCCCCTTTCGACGCGCATATTCGATGCCATCGGCCTCAACCACGAGGGAAATGACCCGGCTGATCGCGGCCTCGGCAGGCTCGCTGGCCTTGTTCTCGAAGAAACGCTCGACCTCGCGCCGCGCCGTGGATGGCATGCGACGCAGGGCCGCGATGAGCGGCAGCGTCACCTTTCGCTCGCGAAGATCAGCGCCCGATGGCTTGCCCGTGATCTCCTGACCCTCCACATAGTCGAGCAGGTCGTCGGCCACCTGGAAGGCCATGCCGAGCCGCTCACCGAACCGTGCCAGCGCGGTGCGATGAGATGGCGCACCGCAGATCGCGCCAACTTCGCAAGCCGCACTCATGAGCGACGCGGTCTTGGCGTGGTTCAGCTGGAAGTACTCCTCCTCGCTGAATTGAAGGCTATCGACAGCGGAGAGCTGCCAGAGCTCTCCCATGGTCATCGTCTTCGCGGCATCGGAAATCACGACGAGCGACTCGAGATCCCGGGTGCTGACGAGGTGACGCACTGCCTGCGAATACAGGTAGTCGCCCATGATCACCGACACCTGGTGGCTGAATACGGCGTTCACGGTCGGCATGCCGCGGCGCAACACGCTGTGGTCCACCGAATCGTCGTGTACCAGCGTCGCGAGATGAATCAGCTCCACCACCGCGGCGTGATCGACCGCCAGCGTGCTGCGCGTCTCCTCAGCGGCGTTGGCAAGCAACACCAAGGCTGGCCGCAGGAGTTTTCCCTGCATGCCGCGCAGATGACGATTCACATCTTGAATGAGCGGGTTCTCGTCCGCAACGATTTCCCACATGCGCGACGAGACGAGGTCGAGCTCCGCGCGCACGGGATACTGAATACCGGCGAGCGGGTTGTCGAGCCCGGCCCTCGCGGGAACCGGTAAACTCATTTAGGCAGGCTGCTGCAGGGTCTGGATTCTGGCCGCGACGTCGCGGAAGCGGATGTCGACGGCGTACACCCTCTGATAATAGCGAAGCCCGTCGTCTCGTGCCCCAAGCGACTCACTGGCGAGGCCAAGAAGGTACAAAACGCCTCGCAGTCGGTCGTCACCGTCGACGGCCGTGGGATCATCCAGCGCCCGAAGCAACAGGTTACGCGCGACGGCCGCCTCGCCCCTGTCCATGAAACAGCCACCCAGCGCCTCGATCGACTCGACGCGCCGCGCCGCGCTGCGTGACGCGATCTGGAACTCGGAAATTGCGTCGTCAATGAGCCCCATTTCGCGGAAGGCGATGCCGAGATCGAAGTGGCTGTCCGCGTCGTCGATGGGGATCGTCTTCTCGATTCCTTCCCTGAACTCCTGCAGGATATGCTCGAAGTCGCCGCCATGGTCACCGGTCTGCTGCGGCTCGCCGATCGTCATCCGTGGCGTCTCGGCCACGTCGTCCCGAATGATGTCTGCCAGGTTGATGTACGTCGGCGTCGGTCGCTTCGGCCGCAGCCGCGGCTCCACGACGGGCGCAGCGTGCGGTGCAGGCGCGGGGGGAAGGAACAGATTCGCAAGCAGATCGTCCAGCGGCGCCGTGTTCGTGGACTCGACCGTCGGCTCCATGGGGGCATCCAGAAGGAGCGACTCGAAGTCGTCATTGCTGGCGGACTCTGCCACACCAAACGATTCGTCAAGGCCCCCACCCGGGATCTCCGGCCGACTCAGCGGAGCCAGCTCGTCTGTGCCCGACTGCTCCACGACGATGTCGGATCCCGGCATGGAATCCGCCTCCACGACGTCGATGACGGGTGCGGCGTCCATGACGGGCGCAGCGATCAGCTCCTCCGGAGCGTCGAAGTCCGTTGGCGCTGCTTCGAGCTCGGGGGCTGGCTCGCGGCCCTTCGGCACCCCAACCGCGTCACCGAAGCTCGTTGCCTCGAAGCCGTCCAGCGTTGCGCCGACCGCTGTCCGATCGACATCAGGGACGCTCGGCGTCGTCAGCTCGAGCCCTTCGAGCATCCCGGGCGGCTGAGCCCGGTCGCTGCCCGGCATGGGAGCAATCTCGAGGGCCCCGAAATCATCATCGCTGTCGATGAAGACGAGTGACGGATCGTTGCGCTTTCGCGCGAACTCGCTGATGGCCTCCGGCGCCCAGTGCGGGTCCATTTCGCGTGCGACCTGCGCCACCCCTTCGGCCTCATCGGTCCGTCCCGCCAACGCGTGCAGGCGGTGCAACACAGTGAGATGCGGCAGCGCGTCAGGCTTCCGACCCGCGCGCAACAACTGCTCCACGACCACGGAACGTACATGCACGTCGTCGGGCGAAAGCTCCGCGAACTCACTCAGTGCTCTCAGGGCCTCGCCGTGCTGCCCAAGCTTCTCCAGCGCTTCCGCAACAGAGAGGTAGTGGCGCTGTGCGTCGACCACCATGCCCTTCTCTGCTGAAAACCGTGCCAGACGGCGCAGAGTTGGCACGTGTCCCGGGCGTTGTCTCAGGATCTTGTTGCAGAGTGCGATCGCATTATTGAGAAAGCCACTCAGCGCATACTCGTCCGCGCTCTTCTCGAAAAGCGGTATCGCATCGTCGATCTGGCCGACGCGTAAATGCAGGTCACCGACGCGGTTCCGGAGCGCCACATCAACCTCTGTGGTGCCTCCGTGATCGGTCAGCAACTGCTGGTACAGCGCGAGCGCCTTCTCGGGCTGTTTCTTCAGCTCGAGGGCGGCGGCCTGCTGCTTGAGCACTGCCGGGGATAACGCCATGCGAATGCGACGGGATGACAGGAGGGTGGACCTGCTCCACACATAACGAACAAGCTAGGGCTAAGTCACAGCCGCCTCAAGCGTTACCCCATGCCGCCGACGCCACACGGAGGCCCGAAGTCGCCCGGCGATGCGTGGCGTCTCAGGCCATGACGTCCCGAATGCGGTCGACTCGGAGCGGTGCCTGGGCCTCACCTCGGCACGCGTAATAGCAGCGGTTGCAGTCGATGGGCTTGTACTGACGCCAATCCTGCCAATGAAAATCCACGGGAAAGTCCGGACAACGCCGCACCCCGCCCGCAGGATCGATGTGGATCGTGCTGATGCCACTCTGGCAGGGCTCGGTCATTTTGCCGCGTGTGTAACGCGGCAGCTGCTCCAGATAGTGGTCTGAGTTCGTGATCACGCCACGCCGACGGCGCTTGTACGCCAGCAGGTCACGGACGAGCACGTCGATCTCACCCTGCTGCTCAGCACGGAGCAGGTGGTCGGGGTTCCCATTCTTGAAATCGGTGTAGACGCTGAAGTTGACGCCGCAACCCAATTCCGCAGCTCGATGCAGTATCGGGCGGATCTGGTCGAGGTTGTCGTGCTTGATGACCGTGTTGAAACGGATGTTGTCGAGGCCGCGGGCGCGCATCCCTTCGACTGCAGCGAAGATCCGGGACGAAAGCCCGGGGATGCCACGCGCGTCGTCATGGCGCTGATCGAGGTAGTCGAGCGAAATGCTCAGTTGATTGATCCCCGCAGCCTTGAGTGACTGTCCCCGCTCTGCGGTGAGCATGCCGCCGTGCGTGATCAGGGTCATGTACTTCCACGAGATCGCCCGATCCACCCCGGCGATCAGGTCCTCGAGATCGCGGCGGAGGAGCGGTTCGCCGCCGGTGAAGCAGACGAGCATCGGATTGAAGAATCTGGCCGCATCGACGTAGCTCTTCAGCTCCGTTGCTTTCTCCGCTGCATCGGTCTTCCAGTAGTCGCAGAATCCGCACCGTGCATTGCAGCGCAGCGTGACCTCGAAGTGCACGAGCACCGGCATCCGGCGGACCCGCAACGACACATACTTTCTGAAGAACCCGGGAACGTGCCACGGCTTGAACCGCGCAGACAGCATCAGCGCGATCCTTCAGGGCGCCGGAAGCTCTGCTGGTCGAAGTTGAACTTCAGGTCCGGCTGTGATTTGAGCGCGATGAAAAACGAGAACGCAAAGTTGCCGTTTGGCGCCTGCGTGAAATTGAAGATCGCACGCCAGTCATGCAGTTCGCGTTGCAGCGACACGGTCTGCGCCGCGAACTGCCCTCGTACCGCATCGTACGTCGTGGACCACTGAGTCGCCCACTTTGGCGTCAGGTTGAAGCTCGTCTGGACCTGCAATGATCTGATCGGCGGATTGATGAGGATGGGCGATCCGAGTCCCACGAAGGTCCGGGTATTGTCCTGTCCCGGGTAGACGCCGTTCTGGTTGATGCAATCCTGCAGCAGGAACGGGTTCGTGTTGCCCTGCAGCAACAACGCGCAGCGTTCCTCGACTGGCGGGAGCGTGATCTGGTTCCCACCAACGGGCGGTCGCTGGCGCGTTGACGAGTACGACAGGTTGATGGACCAGCCTTGCCCGCTGGGAATGGCGCCGTACCCCGGTCTGATCTGGTTTGCATTCAGGCCGCGCGCGACGCCCTGGGGTGTGGTCTGGTCGTTCCTGAGCTGCATCGAGTCGATCGCGGTGAGGTTGCTTGGCGCAGGCTTGAAATCACCGCCCCCAAAGAGCTGCGAGATCCAACGCACGACGCCCGTCGTGCGGTCCAGTCGCAGGGACGCGCGCACCTCCTCGCGATACGGCTTGAAGACCGCCGTGTCCGAGATCGGGTTGCCCTGGAAAAGTGAGAACCGCGTGCCGAAATCAAAGCCGGGCAGAAAGTCTGATCGCAGGCCAAGGCCCCACGACGAACTCGTGAGTCCCGCATACCTCGACACTTTCGACGGATCGACAGCGCGCTTCCTGATCTCCTGGTACTGCAGGAAGTTGTATGACACGCCATCCGTCTGAATGCTCAGCGCCCGGACCTTGCGACCGGCGTCGGGCGCCGAATCCGCCGGCGCGCGCATCTTGACTTCGATGTTCTGATTCACGCTGAGCGAGACCAGATTCTGTGGCAGCGCACCGTTGTATCCCTTTGTGTAGCGATTGATGGCGCGAAGGTACTCCTCACTCACCGTGCCGCGCGGTGCCACCGCCCACGACAGGACCGGCGAGAATGAGTGCCGGATACGCGACACCGGACCAAGGCCGGGGAAGAAGCCGAACAGCGTTGGCGACACCGACAGGTTGAAACTCGGTCGCTTTGACTGCGCGACGAGCCTTCCACCGGAAAGTGCGGACCGCACCCAGAATGGCCCGGGATCCACATTCGCGAACTGGATGCTGGGCGACACGTTCCACTTGCCGCGGCTGAACGACGGCAGGTTGAAGCTGGTGCGCCAGTCGATGCTCGTCTCCGTGTAGCCGTCGAAGTACCGGGTGGACTGCACGGTATCCCGGACGCCGCCGCCAAGATCGATGATCTGTTCGATGGTCTTGGGCGTGGTTCCGGTGTTTGCGGCGTCGCGAACCTCGAAGGAATTGTCGAGGTTGAAGCCGAAGACCTGCAACGGTGTATTGAACGTGAGCGACGTGTTCCGCGTGTTGATCGGAATCGCGAGGCTGTCCGGGCGACCGCCCGAATTGGTGAAATACCGGAACGACGACTGCCCGCCGCCCTGCAGGTTCGTGCGTCGATCCTCTGACGCGCTCAGCGTCGGCGTCCACGTGAGCCAGGTACCCGCGGTGATCGGGGCGGCGTTGATGCTCAGGGTGGGCAGTGTCTGATCAACCTGCGGGCGCCCGGTGTATTGCGTGCGGCTGGCTCCAAGCTGCACCGAGAAGGGGCCGACCCCGGTGGCGTAGTTCGCGGACGACCGGAACGTCGCGAGCGACGCGAATGGGTTGAACGCCGTCGTCCGCTGCACCTGGGTATTCGATACATAGTTGATCGAGGAGCTGAAACTCGTCTTCCGCGAGAAGCGTTGCTGATGGCTGAGCTGCACGTTGAGATTCGTGCTGCCGTCCGTGAGCCGCTGATATGATGATCCGACGCTCCCGCTCAAAAACCGGCGAAGCCAGTTGTAGCGCCACTGCAGGTTGTAGCGTGTGAACCCGAAGTCATTCGGGTTCTGCGGATCAATGTTCGCGCCGGATCGCCAGTCCACCCAAGCCTGGATGTCCTGGTAGTCATCCAGGTTGAAGTACCAGCCAAGATTCTCGACCGTGCGGCGGTACAGCGGGCCGTTCCGCACGATTTCGCTCAAGCCGAGTCGAGGGCTGAGCATGCCGCTGCGCCGGCCGGAGCGGACGTCCTGGAAGTAGAACGGCAACCAGAGAATCGGGACATCATAGATGTACAACACGCCAGGTCGTCCGACGGCCAGCTTGCCCTTGACCATCTTCATCTGACGTGAACTGAAGTGGTAGTGCGGCACCGAGTCATCGCACGTCGTGATGTTGCCGGAGAGCCCGAAGAACAGCGCTTCGACGCCGAGGCTGTCGTATCCAAGTCCGGCCCGCTGGGCATCCACGTAGTACTTCTGCCCGCTCTCGATCGTCGTCCGGACGAAGCCAACAGTGCCGCGACGTTCGAGGGTGTTGAACGACATCGCGCCGCGCGACAGGATGTCATCCCCGCCCCGCGCAGGATCACGAAGGACGTTCTCCGCGCCGCGAGCCTGGATGATCTTGGTCGAATCGTCGTAGATGATCGTATCGCTGACCATGACCATCTGCTCGCGGCCGATCGCGGCGCGAGCGCTGTCACTGCGGATCAGGGTGAGAACCTTCCGGTTCGCGTCGAAGCGGACGAAACGCCCCTGAAAGCGCGTGACCGTGTACCCCGGCCGCACCAACAGCGAGTCGATCACCGGATCCGACTCCGCCCACTTCACCAGTTCCTTCGGCAGTGTATCGGCAGCGGCGGAATCACGTGCGCTCTTCGGCGCGTCACGCCCTGGCACGCGGCGCAGCGTGTCAGCACGAACGGCAGGCCGTGGCACGGTGTCCCGACGAACCGGCGGCACGCCGCCCTGTGCGAAGAGCGGCGATCCAGAGACGAGCAGCAGCCCCGCCAGCATTCGGCGCACTATGCCAGCACCTCCACATCGTTGTCACGATCGCGCTCGAGCTCGCGCCGTGCACGACGGCGGAAGACGATCGCGCTCGCAATGATGCTCACTTCATAGAGTGCGTAGAGCGGCACCATGAGCATCACGGTCGTCGTGATCAGGTCGCCCGGCGTGATGATCGCAGCGCAGGCGAATGACGCCGCCGCCGCGTGACGACGGTATTTCCGCAGTTGCATCGGCGTGATGATGCCAAGTGCCGTCAGTCCCACCAGGAGTATGGGCAGTTCGAACACGGCGCCCATGCTGAGAGCGAGGGAGGTGGCAAAATCAAAATAGTCGCGCGCCGTGATCATCGGCTCGAGCGCCGCCGTCTGAAACTCCATGAGAAACTTGAGCGCAAACGGCAGCACAAAGAAATATGCCAGCGCCGCGCCGGTCAGGAACAGGCCCGTGGCGCCAAGCAGCAGGGGGATGACGACCTTCTTCTCGTGCTTGTAGAGCGCGGGCGACAGAAACGCCCAGAGCTGGTACAGCACGACCGGGCCGGCGAGTGCAAACCCGAGGCCGAACGACACCTGCATCACGATCGAGAACGAGTCGCCTGGATGCGTGAAGATCAGCTTGCGTCCCGACAGGTACGGCAGGATGGGCCGTTCGAGCAGGCCGATGAAATCGAACTTGATGACCAGGAGGAAACCGACGGCGAAACAGAGCCCGACCGCGACGACCACCGTGAGGAGTCGCGAACGCAGCTCCTCGAGGTGGTCGAGAAATGGCATGTCGGTCATCCGCCGGCCCGCCTGATCACGGGGAGCTGCTTCGCAGTCGCTCGCGGGCCAGATCGGCCTCGTCACTGCGTGGATACGTCTTCACGAGCAGATCGAGCACTTCCCGTGCGCGAGCCGCCTTGTTCTGCGCGCGAAGCAATGCGGCACGCTTGAACATCGCCGTCGGCGCCTTCTCGCTTCGCGGAAACCGCGTGTACACACTCAGGTACGCCGCCTCGGCATCCGCGCCGCGATTGTCGCGCTCGAGTGTTTCAGCGACGTAATACTGGGCATCACCTGCGCGCTCGTGCTGCGGATACTGTGCAAGGAAGTCGGTGAAGCCGGCGCGCGCGGCCGACGTGCTCCCGCGGCGCAGCTGATCGAGAGCCATTGTGTACAGCTGATTCGGGCCGGGTGCGGGTGCGGTGGCCGGCGCCGCCACTCCTGCGGTCGCGGAGCTGTCCGGCGGTCGGACCGGGGTTCCGGCACCAGCCGGCGGCCCCGGCGCGCCGGGTGCGGCGACCGGCGGCTGTGACTGAGGAATAGCGTTGCGCTGCTCGAGTTCCGCTCGCAACTCAGTGATCCGGGACTGGCTTTGCCCCGTCAGTGCGCGGATCTCGATCAGACCGTCCCGGATCTTGAACAGATCGCCGAGTACGTTGCCCTGGAACGCGGACAGCTCGCCTTTCAACCCACGGATCGAGTCATTCAGGATGACCATCGTGCGGATCACGCTGTCGAACTGCACTCGCCGGACGGAATCGCGGAAAGCGTATTCAGCGCGGGCCGCCTTCAGGTCGGTTTGGAGCAGCGTGACGTCCTGCTTCGTCGCGAGGCACGCCGAGAGCAGCGATGCGCCCCCCAGCAGGCCCAGCCTCAGACGCCGCATCATCGCGGCGGAACCCGGAGTGCGTCGCCACCGCTGAGGATCTCGAACTCGGCGCGCCTGTTCCTCGTGAAAGCACCATCATCATCGCCTGCGCTTGCCGGACGCTCCTCGCCGAACGACACCACATCGATTCGGCTGACGGCGATCCCGCGATCTGTAAGATACTTTCTCGTGGCCGCGGCGCGCCGGAGTCCGAGCGCGAGATTGTACTCATCGCTGCCTCGCGAGTCGGTGTGGCCGGAGACGCGGATGCGGAGTGCCGTATTGGTGCGAAGAATCGGCAACTTGGCATCGAGCGTCGCACGAGCCGCGTCCGTGATCTCCGCAGCGTCGTATTCGAACAGGACTGCGGCCTCGAGCAGCGCACGCAGGTTGGCCGCGTCGGCCGCGGAAGCGAGACGTGACAGGCTGTCCGCCCGCGCGCGCGCGAGTGAGTCGCGCACAAACTGCTCACGGGCGCGTCGGGCCGCCTCCGCGTCGATGCTCGGCGCAGTGCTGGGCGTGGTCGGGACCGGTGCGATGGGCACCTGCTTCTTTCGGCACGCTCCCAGAGCCAGGGAGGTCAGGAGCAACAGCGCGCCTGCGTGGCGACGGTTCATCACAAACTCCATCTGCGGATAATCAAGGCAAGGGAAAATTCTCAAGGGCTCACTGCACGAGTCTCGGCGACCACGCAGCGAGGCGCGCGCCGTTCGCCGTGGTCAGCTGGCGGGCGCGACCCGTCTCCGTATCGATCACCCACAACTGCCTGGCACCGGAGCGGGTTGAACTGACGATCAGATGCCGCGCATCAGGTGCCCAGGCCGGATCCTCATTCGTACCTTCCGTCGTGAGCTGCTTCACGGCCCGGTCACGCAACGTGATGAGCATGGCCTGAAAGCGACCACCGATCTGCGCCTGAAACACGATCGCACGGCCGTCCGGTGACCAGTCGGGACTGGAGCGGTAGCCCTGCGACGACGACAACGCGGCCAACAGATCAGCGTTGGTGCCATCATCATCTGCAATATACACATCCGGGCGACCTGACCTGCCCGACGTGAACGCAATCCTCCGACCATCCGGACTGAACGACGGCGACGTGTTGTCCGAGCCGCGTCCTATCGAGATTCTCCGCGGCGCCCCGCCTCCGGCACCGACCACATACAAATCAGTGCCAAAGTCGTCGCCATGTGCGTACGCGATGCCATTGCCATTCGGAGTGAACGTCGGCGAGATGTTCAGGCCACTCGGCGGCACCACGAGACGCGAAGGGCCACGGAGATCCGTCACATAGATCGCACTGCCCGCCGGTTCAAGTGCCGCGTAGACAATTGAACGACCGCCGGGATGGAACGCCGGTGACAGCGCGCGTGCGCCGGACGTCACCGGCGCCGCATTGGCCCCATCGCTGTCCACCAGCCAGATCCGTCCATCGGCACCGGAATACGCAAGGCGCGTCGCTGCGACGCCGCGCTCGCCACTGATCCACTCTTCACAGAGGTCGCTGGCACCATGCACGGCGAGTCGCCATGCCGGGGTATTCGGCGCTCCTGGCAACGCCACGGTCCGGCGCTGCAACTCACGACGTTGTGTCACGTCATACAACACGAATGCTGCGCCGCCTGACGTCAGCGTCACTTGCACTACGCCATTGATCCCGAGACGCGCGGCGGCGGCATAGTCGATGGGAAGGGTGCCACTCGGCCGAGCGAGTGCGGTCGCCTGCGGGAGGACGGTGACGCGATCCCCAAAATCGAGATCGCGCATCAGCATCGTCCTGACAGAGTCACCCGCGGATCCCGGAATCGGCAGGACAAATATGCCCGGCCGCTTTCCGCCATCTCCGTAGATCAGTCCGAGTCGCACACCCGGCTGCGCGAACAGGACCGTCGCTCCGGCACAGGTGATCAACGCCATCACGCGACATGCAGACCTGGAAATCAGCCGGATCAACTGGATACTCACCTCAGGACGCTGGGGTCAAAGCTGAAGACAACCGGAAGCACATCGTCGCGGAATCCCGCGGGCAGCGCGCCGAACGAGCGCCGCTGACCAACCGCTTCGACGGCACCGATGCATTCCAGATCGAAGGCGTATACGCCCGACCTGGACAGCAGCCGAAGATCCGAGACCGACCCGTCTCGATGAATCAGAAAGGTCACCTCGGCCTTGAGCGCGACGCCGGGCCGTGGCTTGAAGTTCAGGGCGATTTGTCGGGTGATGTTCTCGAGATACCCAGGGTACGGGAAGGCGATCCCCTGGACCTTCACATTCGCGACGTCTCGACCACGGCCTCCGGTGGGCCCACCGCCGGCAGGCGTTCTGCCGGGCACCGTCGTGGCACCACCTGGGCGAACGGCGGGAGCTACCGGCTTGGCAGGCGGCGCTGCCTTGCGATTCGCAGGCGGCGCCGCGGAAGTCGGCTTTGTCGGCGCGACGGAGGATTGGGCGTCAACCGCGGGTTCAGGCTTGACGGGCGCCCTCTCGGCGGCCTTCGACGTCGGGCCCTCCTTCACTGACCCGAGCGCTCGCGGGCCGGCAGGTGCCGCGACGAGCTCAACGTTGTACGCAGGGGGCAACGGCGCAGGCAGCGACAACCGGGTCACCGCAAACACCAGCCACAGAACGAACATATGTGCTCCGACAGACCAGGCCGCCGCTGCTTTCGCGGAAAGGAGCCGCGGCGCGTGGCCCCCCGCACCAGTCCGAGGTGGTGCGGCTGATCTCGTCATCTCGCGGCTTGCGGCTCGGCAACGAGGCTCACGTTCTGAAGCCCCGCCTCCCGCAGTTGCGCGAGGACCTGCACGACATCGCCATACGGCGCGCCCTCGTCGCCCTTCAGGTAGATCGTGCGACCATCGGCTCGCAGCGCGATCGCCGTCAGCAGGGAGCGCAGTTCATCACGCGACACACGCTGATTGTCGACCACAATCACGCCGTCCCGTGTGACACTGATCATGATCGGATTGTTCACCTGCAATGCGCGCACATTCGCCTTCGGAAGCTTGACGTCGACGCCACCGGTGAGCAGCGGAGCGGTGATCATGAAGATGATCATCAGCAGCATCATCACGTCAATCAGGCTGACGACGTTGATTTCCGCGTTCAGGGGCACGCGCTGGCGTGCGCGATGCCGACGCATCAGATCCGCCCGTCGCGAACGAGGAGTGCCACGATATCCGTGCTGAACGCATCAAGCTCGCTGGTGATGTGATTGAGCCGGTTCGCAAAGTGGTTGTAGCCGAACACCGCCGGGATTGCGACAGTCAACGCCAGGGCGGTTGCAATCAACGCTTCCGCAACACCGGGGGCGACCGCGCTGATGTTGCCGCTTCCGCTGGCCGCGACGCCGAGGAACGCGTTGATCACGCCGAGCACAGTACCAAGGAGCCCAATCAAGGGGCTGACGGCACCGATCGTGGCGAGCCACGGCAGAAGCCTCTCCAGCCGGTCACGCTCCGCTGTGGAGACCTTGTCGAGCAGCATCTGCATCGCCTCGACTTGCGCCTGCGACAGGCGGGCCTGCCGCTCGGACGTCCCCGCCAGCGCCGGCCGCGTATCCGACATGAATCGACTGGCACGCTGAATGACCGAGTAGAACGGCGAGCCGACGCCGAGCTTTGCACGGCTCGCCGCTTCGTCGAACGACTCCGCTTCGGGCATGTATCGCAAGAGCGGATCCGCGGCAGACCGAATCCCGCGGAACTCCCGCAGCTTCATCGCCATGATCGTCCAGCTGACCGCGCTCAGAAACAACAAGAGTGCCAGCACTGCCCAGGAAACCGGGGTTCCGTGGGCCAGCAGTCCGACAATCGAACTCGTGGGAGAAGCAACCACCTGGAACAGCACGCCTGACGGGATCATGCGGGGGCTCGAGTCTCTTCCGTCCGGAAGTATTCCAGGGTTGCCGCCAACCCGTCCGACAGCGTCACGCGAGGGGTCCATCCCAGCACATCGGTCGCCTTCGCATATGCGAGGCATGATCGACGCTGCTCTCCAGTACGTGCCGGCGCATGCTGCAACGGAACCGTCACTCCCGCCGCCCGCTGGAGCTCGTCCGCGAGTCTGCGCACCGTCGTCTCGACTCCGGTTCCGATGTTGAAGCCGCGATCATCGAGGCGTCCTGGCGACGCCAAGGATGCCTCTGCAGCAAGAAGGTTTGCCCGGGCAACATCCTCGACGAAGACGTAGTCACGCGTCTGAAGTCCATCACCGTATGCAGTCAAGGCGGCGCCGGAAAGAATGCGCTGACAGAAGATGGCTACTACACCCGCTTCGCCGTGCGGATCCTGCCGGGGGCCGTACACGTTCGCATAGCGCAACGCCACCGTATCAAGACCGTGGACACGACTGAAATAGCTCATGTAGTACTCCACGGTCAGCTTGGCGATCCCGTACGGCGACAGAGGATCCTTCGCCACCTGTTCAACCGTCGGAATCTCGACGAGATCGCCGTACTGTGCACCACCGCTCGACGAGAAGACGAAGCGTGTCTTCCGGCCTGACTTCCGAATGGCCTCGAGCAGATTGAGCGAACCGCCAATGTTGACCGCTGCGTCCCACGCAGGATCTTCGACGCTCTTGCGAACATCGATCTGCGCAGCGAAGTGCAGGACGACATCGAAGGCGCCTGTGTCAATCAACGCTGCAGCGGCAGGTGACGCGATCGACTCCCGAACCATCGTCGCCAGCGGATGAACGTTCTGCTCCCGACCACTCGAGAAGTCATCGAGAATGGTGACGTGGTATCCCGTCGAGATGAACAGATCAACTGCATGTGAGCCGATGAAACCGGCACCGCCGGTAACGAGTGCGCGGCGGGTCAAGCAGAGACTCCGGCCGGCGAGCGGCTGAGCCGGAGCGGGGCAGCTGTCAATTGAGCGATGGCCATTACGAGAGAGTTGGGTGAGAGGCACACAACAGACGAGGTCGGCAGCTTGCGCCCTGTGTTTTGCGCCCAGTGCTGATTCACGCCGCAAAAAACTAACCGCGCCCGCCCGCTCAAGCATGAGTTGCTCGGCAGGCGGGCGCAGCACCCGTCAGGACACGACTGGCAGACTCAGGGCATGCGACTGATCAATCGGGCTCGCATCCCCGCGCGGACAGCGGGCTGCTGGTGCCCGAAGATGACCGCGGTTGCACCCTCGCTGGTGACTTTCACGACACTCGCCTGAGCGACGTCGTTCGCGGGCGCCGTATCGCCGCGGCCATGCGTGAGCGCGCTGCCGTCGGAAAGCAGTTCGAAGATGTCGCCGACCCTGCTCGTGGCACCCTTCGGCAATGCGATCACGACGTAGCTCTGCAGCGTTGGCAAGACCACGCCGCCGGCAACATACGCCACCTCGTAGACAGGGCCGTCCGTCACCTCTTGCGGCCGCACCGTGCCCGGCGAGGGCGTGCTGTCCATGGGCACGAGAATGTCGCCACGCTTCAAGTTGCCGTACATGGCCGTCACGCGCGCGCGCGCTGCGCGGCCGGTGCCAAGTGCGACAACCTGCACGACGCCAGCAGGGCGGACCACGCGGCTGCGCACCGGACCATAGCGCACCTCGGGTCCGAGCTGATACACACCAAACTTCTGCCCCGCGGTTGCGCGGATTCCCGGTGGAAGCAGCACGTCCACTTCGTCGAACAGCAGGAACTGGTCGCGCAGCGTTGCAGCACTCACGACGGTAGGATCGGCGCGGGCGACCAGTTCGCCGCCGGTGAGCCGCGATCGCGACGGGATGAGGAACGGCGCCGCCGCCATCTCGCCCTGTCGAACCGTCGGGCGCAGGGTACGCCCCGTCAACGTTGAATTCTCGAGCACGGACATGGACTGGCCGGCGATCGAGCGACCCAGCGGAACGGCGCGAGTTGGCGTTGCTGCGGTATCGGGCCCGGCGACCGCACCCATGTCAGGACTGAACGTCGGGCGGCCGTCGGCACCCACGTGGAGCTTCTGGCCCGGGAAGATCAGATTCGCATTTGCGATCTGGCTCGAATTCGCCCGGAACAACTCGGGCCACCGGAACGGATTCCCCAGGTAGCGACGCGCGATGTCGAACAGCGTATCGCCAGGTCGAACCGTGTGAAGCACGGTCCCTGCCTTCGGCGACGGCGGACTGTCACCCTGCTGTGCGCGCGCGATCGTCGGCAGAAAGCCGAGGAAGAGCACGAGCGTCATCGCGCGGCTGATTTGGCGGATGACTGGAGTCGTCGGAGAAAGGCGCATGCTGGTGGGGAGCGCGAGGATCGACCACGGCGGTCGCGACACGTGGTGGTCGCGTCCGGGAATGGGGCTGCCGCAGGAGCGGTTTCCCGATCAGGGACGAGTATCGGCTCGAGAGGAAACGTCAGAAGCCTCTCTGGCGGACCCGGCAGAGAGGCTTCCATGCGACGCGCCCGAACGCATGAACGGGCGATCAGAACGGCAAATCGTCTTCCTCGTCCTCGAGGGCGCCGGGGAAATCCGAGAACTCCTCACCGCCACCCTTCCCGCCGGCCGCCGGCTTCGCTGCGGGCGTACCGGCCGGTGCGGTGCGTGCTGCGTAAGTCCGCGCACCGGACGACTCGCCCTCACCCTCGCCGCGGCCACCGAGCAGGATCAGCTCGCGGACGCGGATTTCGGTGGAGTAGCGCGTCTGCCCCTCCTTGTCCTGCCACTGGCGATACTCGATCGAGCCTTCGACGAAGACCGGCTTGCCCTTCTTGCAGTACTGCTCGACGATGTCGGCCAGCTTCTGCGTGCCCTGATTCCAGGCGATGCACTTGTGCCACTCCGTCTTCTCCTGCTTGGTCCCGGACTGATCGTTCCAGACGCGCGACGTGGCAAGCGAAAAACTGGCGACGCGACCGCCGCCGGGAGTGGATCGCACCTCGGGGTCATTCCCCAGGTTGCCCATCAACATGACTTTGTTCAAGCTGCGTGACATCGGCTTCGTCTCCGGTAGATACGGTGGGGCTCGTGACCCGGCGCACTTGACGCCGGTCGATCAGATGGTACAACGGCACGCCCCGCCGCCGTGCCTGAATTTAGTGCGGGCGTCATCGAAATCACGCGGGTGATCCCCCGCCCAGCGGCGGACGACGAAGGACCAACGCGTCCTCGACCGGTGAGCGATAGTACCCACGCCGGCGGCCGATGGGCTCAAACCCCCGGCTGGCATACAGCTGCCGTGCCGCCTGGTTCGAGACGCGCACTTCCAGCCACACGCCTTCGCACAGCGCCGCTTCCGATGCGGCGATTGCGGCATCAAGGAGCCGACCGCCGAAACCGAGGCTCCGGTGCGCGGGATGCACCGCGATATTCGCGATCTCACCCTGCTGCGCCACGATCCTCGCGACGATGTAGCCGACCACGAGACCATCGAGTTCGAGCAGCCGGAACCATGTGTATGGATCGCTGAATTCCGGGGCGAACGACTCTGGCGACCATGGGTCGGTGAACACGTCACGTTCGATCTGCAGAATCGCCTCGAGATCGGCCTCACTCGCCACCCGCAGCAGCGCCTCAGTCACAGTCGGGGCATCGGACGGGCATGCAACGACTCCCACTTGACCTGCGCCTCGGCGAGGCGGCCGTAGTCCGGCTCCCACGCATCACGCGAGACTGGCGTGGCGCCAACGCGTAGCGCGGAACGTGCATCGGGCTGCTGAGCGGGGTCGACCGGAGGGCCAACGAGGCTCGCACCGGAAACAACGGCTTCCGCGCGCGCGGCATCGATCGCCATCCTCGCGACACTACTGTCAACCGACCAGCGGCCGTCGGCATGCCTCGTACAGCGCTGCACGAACCACTCCCCGCGCAATGCATCGAGCACCGTGAGGTAGACGCCCGGCGGCACGTCGTCCATCGCCGCGGCGATGAGCGGGAGCGAGGGCACGGCGTGCAGCGTCGCACCGGCGCCGCGCGCGAGCCCCTTGGCGAGCGCGGCCACCACCCTGAGACCGGTGAAGCTGCCCGGCCCAGCGCCAACGATCACGTCGGTGAGATCGCGTGCCCGCAATACCGCGGACGACAGCAGTTCACTGATCATCGGCGCCAGCAGCTCCGCAGAGCCGTGTCGATCGATTCGGCGTGAGGCGTGCAGCGTGCTGTCGATGAACAGTGCGGCCGTTGCCGGCCCGGCGCTCGCATCGAGCGCGAGCGAGATCATGCGCGATGGTGTCTGATCCGTCACCGGCTCCAGACCTCGCGACAATCGCGCAGCGTCGGGTCAGATGGCACGTGCGCAAGCTCGATCGCCAGCGCGGGCGCGGCGAGCACCTCCCCGGCACGATCGGGCCATTCCACCAGCATGACCGTATCGCGGTCGGCTCGCATCTCGTCGAGGCCGAGTCCAGCGATCTCCTGCGCAGTGGACACGCGATAGAGGTCACAATGGACGACGCGCACACCGTGCGCCCGGTATTCGTTGATCAGCGCAAAGGTGGGGCTGGTGACCGGTTCAGTCACGCCGAGTCCGCGACAGATCGATTGCGCCAGCGTCGTCTTCCCCGAGCCAAGATCACCGCTGAGTGTGACCAGCGCTGGCGCGTGAAGTTGCTTCGCGAGCGACTCTCCGTGTGCCGCGAGCTCACTCTGCGTGTATCGCGTGCCGACATGGCGGTCTTCAGCGGCCACGCGGCCTCCTTCCCCCGGAACGCGAGCCGCCGCGCGAGTTCTTGCCGCTGCCACCGTCAGCCGCGAGGGATGAAACGCCCGATCGCGCACCCGCCGGATCACCGCTGCGAACCCGCAACTCGAAGAGCTGGTCGCGCAGTCGGGCGGCGGTTTCGAAATCGAGTGCCTTCGCCGCAATCTGCATCTCGGCTTCGAGCGCCGTGATCATCGCCGGAATATCTGCAGCGGCATATCCGCTCGCGGGTTCGGCAACCTTCTTCTGTCCATACGAGGCGAGCGGCGCGCCGTCCTGCTCCTCTGCCTCCTCGAGCCGTGCGTCCGCGACACGCGTGCTGAACCTCACCTGCTCGATGCTCTTCCGGACTCCCTTCGGCGTGATCCCGTGCGCTTCATTGTGCGCCACCTGAATCGTGCGCCGACGGTCGGTCTCGTCGATGCACCGCTGCATCGAGTCCGTGATGCGATCCGCATACAGAATCGCGCGTCCCTCAAGGTGCCGGGCCGCACGGCCAACGGTCTGGATGAGCGAGCGATCGCTCCGCAGGAAACCCTCGGTGTCCGCATCGAGGATCGCAACGAGCGAGACCTCCGGCATGTCGAGGCCCTCCCGGAGCAGATTGATCCCGATCAGCACATCGAACTCACCAAGCCGCAGTCCGCGAACGATCTCCATCCGCTCGATGGCGTCGATGTCCGCGTGCATGTATCGCACGCGGACTCCCACCTGCTGCAGGTAGTCAGTGAGATCTTCCGCCATGCGCTTCGTCAGGACCGTCACGAGTACGCGCTCGTCCTTCCGCTCCCTGATGCGAATCTCGTGCAGCAGGTCGTCCACCTGGCCACGGACCGGTCGGATCTCGATGATCGGGTCCACCAGTCCTGTCGGGCGGATCACCTGTTCAACGACGACACCCTCGCTCAGCTCCAGTTCGATCGAACCGGGTGTCGCGGAGACATTGATCAGTCGCGGCGTGAGCGCGAGGAATTCGTCGAAAACCAACGGACGATTGTCCAGCGCACTCGGGAGACGGAATCCGTACTCGACCAGCGTCAGCTTTCGGGCACGGTCACCGTTGTACATGCCACGGATCTGCGGGAGCGTGACGTGCGACTCATCCACGACGACGATGAAGTCGTCGGGGAAATAGTCGAAGAGACAGGCAGGGCGATCACCGCTCTCCCGTCCGGACAGATGTCGCGAATAGTTCTCGATGCCGGCGCACGTGCCGATTTCCGCCATCATCTCCAGATCGAAGTTCGTCCGGCTCTCGAGCCGCTGCGCTTCGAGGAGCTTTCCGTCGTTGCGCAGGACAGTGAGCCTGTCTGCCAGTTCTTCCTTGATCGCCTTCGCCGCCCGGTCGAGCGACGGTCGGTTCGTGATGAAATGCTTCGCCGGATAGACGGCGGCGCGGGTCAGCGTCGCGATGAGGTCACCGGTGAGCGGATCGATCTTCGTGATCCGCTCCACTTCGTCACCCCAGAACTCGACGCGGACCGCCTGCTCCTCGTAGGCGGGAAAGATCTCGACGGTATCTCCGCGCACGCGGAACGTGCCGCGATCGAACGCAACGTCGTTTCGCTGGTACTGAATCCCGACCAGTAGCCGGAGCAGGTCATCCCGCGCGATCCGTTGACCGTGGTCCACGCTGATCATCCGCTCGCGGTACGAGACGGGGTCTCCGAGGCCGTAGATCGCCGACACGGTGGAAACGATCACGACGTCGTCACGCTCCATCAGGCTCGACGTGGCGCGCAGACGCAACCGGTCGATGTCCTCATTGATCGACGCGTCCTTCTCGATGTACGTGTCGCTCGACGGCACGTACGCTTCCGGCTGGTAGTAGTCGTAGTACGAGATGAAGTACTCGACCGCATTCCTGGGGAAGAAACCCTTCAGTTCACCGTACAGCTGCGCGGCGAGCGTCTTGTTGTGCGAGAGGACGAGTGTCGGCCGGCCGAAATCCGCGATGACACTGGCAATCGTCATGGTCTTGCCGGAGCCGGTGACGCCAAGCAAGGTCTGGTAGCGATCCCCGCGCTCCAGGCCTGCGGACAGCTCGGCGATGGCACGCGGCTGATCGCCGGCTGGCTGGTATGGCGCCTGGAGGTCGAACAGCGATCGGCTCATACAGTGAAGATATGCTGCCGGTTTTTGTTCGGGCAGCCCCCGTGGTCCGCCATCCCGGACCGGCTGGGTCAGTCTTCGGCCGAGATTCGCTCGCGGCGAGCGATCTCGCTGATCCCCTTCACGCGGCGCACGGCTTTCACGATCTGCTGCAGGTGCTGCAGGTTCTCGACCTCGACCAGAATGGCGCCCACCGCACGGCCATCGATGGCCCTCAGGTCCATCTGCCGGATGTCAGTGCCGGTGGAACTGACCGCGCTTGCGACATCGGCGTAGAGTCCCCGCCGGTCGGTGCCTTCAAGTGCCAGCCTGACGATGAACCGCTCGCCCATCTTCTCCTGCCAGTCGATCTCGAGGCGGCGCTCAGGCTCATGCGTGAGAGGCAGCAGGTTCGGGCAGTCTGCCCGGTGAATGCTCACGCCGCGGCCTCGGGTCACGTAGCCGACGACCTCGTCACCTGGGACGGGTTGGCAACACTGTGCGTAGCGGACCATCACCCCGTCCACGCCCTGAATCTTGACGCCACGATCGCTCTTGGTTCCGCGCACCTTCTCCACGAGGCGCGCGATCACGCTCGGCTTTGCGGGCTCGGGGGACTCGTCGGCCTCAGGGAAGATCTGCTTGATGACGATGAGCGTCTGGATCTCCCCCTGTCCGATCGCCGCAAGCAGATGCACCGCGTCCGTGAGGCTTAGTGCCTTCGCGGCGGCGCCGAGCGCATCATCACTGATCTTGCCCAACCGCCGGCGCCGCAGCTCACGATCGAGGATCTCACGACCCAGCTTCTGGCTCGTGACCTGTTCCTCCTGCCGCAGGTGCTGCCGGATCTTGGAGCGCGCACGGCTCGTGCGCACGTGGGCCAGCCAGTCACGACTCGGCTTTGCTGATGGCGACGTGAGGATCTCGATGGTCTCTGAGTTCCGCAGCGGGCGCGACAGCGGTGAGATGCGGCCGTTGATCCTGGCGCCCTGACACCGGAGCCCCACTGCCGTGTGCACCGCGAACGCGAAGTCGATGGGTGTCGCACCCTTCGGCAACTGCACCACGTCTCCGGTGGGCGTGAACACGAAGATTTCGTCCTGGTAGAGGTCGAGCTTGAGAAACTCGATGAACTCGTCGGGAGATTTCGTATCAAGCTGAAACTCGAGCACCTGGCGGAACCACGCGAGGTGGCGGTCGAGATCTCCCTGGTCCTTGGATCCCTCCTTGTAGAGCCAGTGCGCGGCGATGCCGTAGTCGGCGGTCTGGTGCATCTCCCGGGTGCGGATCTGGATTTCGAACAGCTGACGCCCCGGTCCGAAGACGGTCGTGTGCAGCGACTGATAGCCGTTCGATTTCGGCTGCGCGATGTAGTCCTTGATGCGTTCCTGCACCGGCTTCCACTTCTCGTGGATCACGCCCAGCGCATGGTAGCAGTCCGGGATCGTATTCACGAGCACACGGATCGCGAGCAGGTCGAAGATCTCCTCGTACGGCTTGTTCCGCTTCTGCATCTTCTTCCAGATCGACCAGAGATGCTTCGGTCGGCCCGAGACGTCCGAGTCCTGCAGCCCGGCGATGTCGAGACGCTCCTTGAGTGGGGTCGCCATCTGCGCGATGAGCTCCTCGCGCTCGCCGCGTCTCGTGCTGACCTGCCGGGCCAGCGTCCGATACTCGTCCGACTCGAGGTATTTGAACGCCAGATCCTCGAGCTCCCACCGGACTCGCGCCATCCCGAATCGGTGAGCGAGGGGGGCATAGATGTCACGGGTCTCCTGCGCAATCAGCCGCTTCTTGTCCTCGGGCATCCAGTCGAGCGTGCGCATGTTGTGCAGGCGATCAGCGAGCTTGATGATGATCACCCGCGCATCGCGAGCGACGGACAGCAGCAGCTTGCGGTATGTCTCCGCCTGCCGCTCCTCCTTCGACGTGAAAGGCAGATTCCCGATCTTCGTCAGGCCATCGACGATCTGGGCGATCTCAGGACCGAATTCGCGTTCCACATCGGGGACGGTGATCGCCGTGTCCTCGACGACGTCGTGGATCAGCCCCGCGGCGATCGTGGTGGAATCGAGCTGCAGATCGGCGAGGATACGCGCGACCTGGACGCAGTGGACCACGTAGTCTTCGCCGGAGCGACGCTTCTGGCCCGTGTGCGCGCGCGCACTGTATCGATAGGCACGCATGAGCAGCTCGCGATCAAGCCGAGCTGGCAGCGGACTGCCAGGGCCCCATCCCGGGAATACTTCCTCTGACTGCGTCATCGTACCGTCGAGAGCCACCCAGCCTCCGCAAAGCTGACGTACCTTCCCCGACCAATCACAACGTGATCGCGAACCGGGATACCGAGCAACGTGCCCGCCGCAACCAGCTGCGACGTCACCATCCGATCCTCCGGCGATGGCGTCGGATCGCCGCTCGGATGATTGTGCACGAGAATGATCGAGGCGGCACGCTCCGCGATCGCCTCCCGAAACACTTCGCGCGGATGCACCAGCGAGGAGTCGAGGATGCCCCTCGTCACAAGCACATCACGTTCCAGATGATGCTGGGCATCGAGAATGGCGACATGAAACTCCTCGACCGGCAACGCCTCCAGATGCGGTGCAAACGCCGCCACCACATCCTGCGGAGAGTTGACGGCGAGTCGCTCGCCATGCGGCTCTGCCGCCGTCCGCCGTCCCAGTTCGAGCGCCGCAACGATCGCCATCGCCCGCGTTGGACCTACGCCTCCAATGCTGCCGATCGCCGCCACAGGCCGCGTCGCCAGCACACGGAGCGACCCGCCGACCTCGGCGAGAACCTCATGTGCAATGCGAAGCGACGATCGTCCGCGCGAGCCGCTGCCCAGAATTACGGCGAGAAGCTCCGCGGCGCCAAGCGAGCGCACTCCCAGCGCCCGCAACCGCTCACGCGGCCGCTCCGCAGGCGCCATCCTCTCCATTGGTATTAGCGCACCGGCGGCGTTCCCGGTAGTCGTGCGGGCTGACAAATCGGTCAGTCCAAACGTGGAACGGTTCAACATGTGGCTCCGGATTCGAGTGGGGTGAGAGTGTGGTGTCTCTCATCTTGAAGCCGATGCGGGCAGCCACGGGAACCGAATGACTGCAGCCTGTCCCCTCGCATTGCGGGACGGAACGCTGGTATCGTTCGCTGCCCAACAGCATGTCCGGTGGGGCCCTCCGCCGTCGTCTCCTGTCTCCGTCCAATGCCCACGCTGCGCGCCGCCCTGATTCCGATGGCCGCAGGAATCGCTTTCGCGGTCCAGCTCGCTGCACAGGCGCCAGGATCACTCGAGATCGGCGTGTATGGTCAGCTGACGGCCGTCGATCCCCAGCAGGCGCGTTTCGAGACGCGCACCCCGCTGAGCCTTGGGGTGCGCGGTCGCGTCAATCTGCATCGCGGCGTCGGCGTCGAGCTCGAAGCCTCGACAGGCACCGTCGACGGCGTGAGCGATCCGGCTCGACGCCGGTACAACCAGCTGGTCGCGCGCGGCACCTACACCGCACCCTTGAGTGAGTTCTCGGGACTTCTCTTCGGCGCTGGCATTGCACGCAGCGACTACGAGGTGACCTACAACTTCGGCGCGAGTGCACTGCTGGGCATTCGCACGATCGTTCGCGGACGATACGCGCTCCGGTCGGACGTCATCTTCAACTACCTGCCGACGAGCGGCGCGCGAGAGTTCGGCCTCCGCAGCGGCGTGCAGACCGTCCTCGGTCCATTCAACGGGCCAACGGCGCGGGACAGGACTCGGGGAAACATGACCGTGCAGGAGCCGGGAACGCTCGAGGGCGGTCTTTTCGCGCAGCAATGGCAATTGCGCCCGGTCTGGAACCTGCGAAGCGGCCGTGCGATCGGCACACGCGTCGGTGCCTTTGTCACATCGCGGTCGCAGTTTGAAGTCGAGGCCACGTACGGTCGGCAGGCAGTGCGAGACGGCGGAAGACCGGGGTCGACCGGCGGCATTCTGCGCAGCGGCGAGACGTTTCGCGTCACGACGTTTGCGTTCCGGTACAATCACCACCTGCCGCTCGGGTCTCGCTATGCGCTCATCGCGGGCGCAGGGCCCGCACGAAGCTCATTCGAGTACGTGGACGAGTGGGGCCTCTCAGCCATGGCCGGTCTCCGTGTCGCGCTGACGCGAGACCTGCAACTCAGAGCTGATGGCGTTGCCCACTACCTGCCGCGCCAGGGTGTCACGGACACCGGTGTGCGCGTGGGCCTCAGTGCTCTCGCCCGACTTGGCCGATGACCCGCCGAGGGGACCCGGAGTGACCTGACACGAAGCGGGGCGCTCCCGTTGCCGGTCGCGCCCCGCTCGTGTCTCACAGCCGCCGTCATCCGACCTACCGCTTCTTGCGATCCTTGCGGTCCCGGGCCTTTGGTTCGTCCGACTTCGGCGACCGCGGCCGCTGTTCCTCGTGCGGGACATCCTCGAGGATTCCGAAGGCGTTGTAGCGCTTCGTCGGTTTCGCACCATTCGGTGACGCCGCCGCCGTGGGTGCCGGCGGAATCAGCCCGGAGAAGTCCATCGGCGGCGGCTCCGGCGCCGGCTCGTTCAGCACGAGCTGCGCCTTCATGAAGCGTTCCGAGAAGGTGTGATACACGTCCTGCATGAGGTCCACGAACATCGTGTAGGCCTCCTGCTTGTACTCAACCAGAGGGTCCTTCTGTCCCCACGAGCGGTAGTGGATCGCGTTCCGAAGCTGATCGAGGTCGTAGAGGTGATCCTTCCACTTCTCGTCGAGCACATTCAGCATCACCAGCGAGAGCATCCGACCCGAAAATCCGCTCCCGGATTCATCCACGACGGAGTCGAGCTCGGCGAGCTTCGCGTCGAACGTGTCGATCGCCGCGTCCACGGAGGCGGTCTGCGCCTGCGCAACATCACCTGGCCGGTCAGCCGCGCCGTCTGCGAAGGCAGGAACCTGCAGGAGATACTGCATCAGCAGATCCTGTTGCAGCGCCGCCAGGTCCCACTGGTCGGGTGACTCGTAGTCGGCCAGTCCAAGCTCGACACGACGCCCAACCGCCTTCTCGACCATGCGTCGCGCTTCAGTGCGGAGTTCCTCGCCGCCCTCGAGTGCAAACGAGCGGAGCGAATACACGACTTCGCGCTGCTGGTTCATCACGTCATCGTACTCGAGCAGCCGCTTGCGAGCCTGGAAATTCTGCAACTCGACGCGCTTCTGCGCCTGTTCGATGCTGCGGGTGATCAGCGGGTGCGTCAGCATCTCGCCTTCCTGCGCACCGAGACGGTCCATCAACTTGGCGATGCGATCAGAGCCGAAGAGTCGCATCAGATCATCCTCGAGGGACAGGAAGAACTGACTCGACCCGGGATCGCCCTGGCGGCCCGCACGGCCGCGCAGCTGGCGATCGATGCGGCGCGACTCGTGGCGTTCACTGCCAATGATGTGCAAGCCTCCGATCTCGGTCACATCGATCAGCTTGCCGTCCGGGTCGCGAACCTGCGAGGGCCGTCCATCGGTGACGCCAACACCCAGTTTGATGTCGGTGCCACGCCCCGCCATGTTCGTCGCGATCGTGATCGCCCCGGGCTGCCCTGCCTCGGCGACGATTTCCGCTTCACGCTGGTGGTACTTCGCGTTGAGCACGCTGCACTTCATCCCGGCGCGCTGAATCAGCCGCGCAATCGTCTCCGACACTTCGACGTTCACTGTACCGACAAGAATCGGAAAACCGAGTCCGTTCAGTCGCTTCACTTCCTCGACGATCGCGTTGTACTTCTCGCGACGCGTCTTGAAGACCAGATCCTGCCGGTCATCCCGGATGATGGGGCGGTTGGTCGGAATAACGGAGACTTCGAGCTTGTAGATCTGATGAAACTCCGTCTCTTCCGTCTCGGCGGTACCGGTCATGCCGCCGAGTTTTTCGTACATGCGGAAGTAGTTCTGGATCGTGATGGTGGCCATGGTCTGCGTCTCACCCTTGACCTGCACCCCCTCCTTCGCCTCGACCGCCTGATGGAGGCCTTCCGACCAGCGTCGTCCAGGCATGGTCCGTCCCGTGAACTCGTCCACGATCAGGACCTGTGCCTCCTGCACCACGTAGTTCACGTCCTTCTCGTACAGCGCATAGGCCCGCAGCAACTGGTGCACGATGTTCAGCCGCTCGCTCCGCATCGCGTATTCACGATTGAGGAGCGCGCGCTGCTCGAGCCGGTGCTGGGGATCCAGGTCCGTCTGCGAATCGATCCGCCCGACCTCGACCGAAATGTCGGGGAGGAGGAACTCCTCGCCGGTCATCTTCATCATCAGGTCGACACCACGATCCGTCAGGTGGACGGTGTGCCCGCGTTCGTCAAGGACGAACAGCAATTCGTCCTCGATGTCGCTGTACTGCTGCTTGTTCGCTGGAAGCTTGCGATCAGCGAGATGCTCGAGTTCCCGCTTCTGCACCAGTTGCTTGACGCCGGTTTCGCCGAGGATCTTGAAAAGTTTCTTGTTCTTCGGCCCGCCCAGCTGTGCCTTGTAGAAATACAGGCTCGCGCCTTCAGGATCCGTCGCCATCAGGCGCTCGCCGTCCGCCACGAGCTGATTCACGAGGCCATCCTGCTGGCGCACCAGTTTCGAGACCGACGCGTTGTGCGCCTGGTACATCGCATCATTCTCGTTGCCAACCGGTCCCGAGATGATGAGCGGCGTGCGCGCTTCGTCAATGAGCACCGAGTCCACTTCGTCGACGATTGCGTAGTAGTGCTTGCGTTGCACCCGCTGGTCGAGCGAGTGCACCATGTTGTCACGCAGGTAGTCGAACCCGAACTCGTTGTTGGTGCCGTAGGTGATGTCGGCGTTGTACGCCGCGCGCCGATCGATGGATCCCGGCTCCGTGTCGTCAAGGCACGCGACGCTCAGGCCCAGCCACGAGAAGAGGTGCCCCATCCACTGCGAGTCGCGTCGGGCGAGATACGAGTTGACCGTGACGAGATGGGTACCGCGTCCGGCGAGCGCATTCAGGTAGAGCGGCAGGGTGGCCACAAGGGTCTTGCCCTCACCGGTGGCCATTTCGGCAATGCGCCCGAGATGCAGTTGGATGCCGCCCGCAAGCTGCACATCGTATGGGACCATGTCCCAGGCCTGCTGATGACCGGTGACGTTCGTCGCGCTTCCGCGCAGGCGACGCGCCGCTTCGCGCACGGTCGCAAACGCTTCCGGCAGCAGTTCATCGAGCAACTCGGCAACGGCAGTCCGCAGCGCGCCCTCAGCGCCACTACGGCCGTCGGTACCCGTCAGCTCATCGTCGATGCGATCACGTTCGGTAACGTCGCTCGCCGATCGCTTCGCCTCGCGGAGACTCGCGACACGCGCCTCAAGCTCGCCGGTCCGCTCGGCGAGGATGCCGCGGAACTTGGCGGTCTGCGCCTGCAGTGCCGCGTCGTCGAGCGACGCCAGTACCGTCTCATGACGATGGATTTCCTCGATGATCGGCTTGACGCGCTTCGCCTCGCGCTGATGGCGCGTGCCGAACAGTTTACCCAGCACATCCTTGAGCATCGCTCTCCCCTATTGGTACAGCGCCAGTGCGCGGATACGCTCCGCCACGGCGTCCAGGACGAACCCTCGCAATGAACGCCCCTCGCTCACGCGGCGGCGCACTTCAGTGGAGCTCACATCCACGCGCCTCGTCGGCAGCACGCGTGCGTCACGTGCGTGACCATCGGGTACATACACCTCTGCTCCACGCGTCAGGACGACCAGCTGCACGAGTTGCAGCAACCGGTCCGGCTCCTTCCATCCAGACAGGCCGGCCGCCGCGTCGTGCCCAAGGAGCAGGAACAACTCGTCCATGGGACCGGATGCGCGATAGCCCGCAGCTGTGTCAACCATGAAGGATAATCCCCCGCGCGCAATCTCCACCGGATTGGTGGCGAAACGCGGGTCTCCGCCAACCATCGCGTCGAGCAACGCGAGCCGGTCCAGTGCCGCGGCAGCGTGCCCGCCAGGCTTCAGGGGCTGCTGGCCGGCCGGGATGAAGTCGAGGCGATCGAGCGCCAGTTGCTCGACCGCGTCGACCGCGGCGAGCCAGTGCCCGATATGCGGCGGGTCGAAGCTTCCGCCAAACAGCCCGATTCGCACAATGGATCAGGGCCGACGAGCGGGCGTGGCAGCCGCTGTGGAGTCCTTGGTCGCCGACTCCGGCGGACAGAGCCGCTTCACTTCGGCGTCGGCAGGGAAGCGCTTGAGGACAGCGGCGCACGCTTCCGCAGCTTCCTCGCGATACCGGATGACGCGGTACGATTCGATCATGCGCAGATAGGCGTCGCGCGATTTCTGCGTTTCCGGATACGTGTTCACGACCGCCTTGAAGTACAGAATGGCGGGGTCGTACGCCTTGCGCCGAAAGTAGTAGTAACCGGACAGATACTCCTTCGCCGCGAACATCTCATCCAGCCCCAGCAGTTCCGCCTCCGCGTCCTTGCGGTGCGGTGAATCGGGATAGACGGCAACCAGCGTCCGGTACGTCGCCTGTGCCGTCGTTCCGTATTGCGAATCGAGCTCCGGCGACCGCCACAACCGGCGGTACGATCTCGCCGACTCGAACATCGCGTCATCCGCGAGGGAATCCTCGGGGAAGTTCTCAGCGACCTTCGTGAAGGCCTGGGCGGCGAGCAGGTGTTCTGAATTCCCCGTTCGCGCCTGCCCGAGGTGGAACTGTGCACGGGGAAGGAGCGAATCCCTCGCCGGGAGATCGGTCACGAGCTTCTCGAAGGCAAGAATTGCATTCGCCCAATGCCGCAGGCGCAGCTCCTCCACGCCGGCGGTGAAGAGGGGCGAGAAATCACCGCCATACTTCGACACCCGAAACCCGCCGCCGCGGCACGAGGTGAGGACGACCGCGACGCCGAGGACCGCGAGCCGCCAGCATCGCCCTGTGCGACGGCTCGCGGCGGTCGCCTCCCGAGGAGACGTGGAACGATCTGATGACGCGAGCAGTGCTGTCGGTTGCAGAAGTCGGAGCATGGAGGTGGGAAGCGCGACGGGCGCCCGGGACGGGCGTGAACAGCGTAAACCTATGGTGGTGCCGGAGCTATAACCCCCGGATCGCTGTTCGGGTTCAGTTGCGCGTGTCCGCCAGGCTCACGACACGGGCGACCGACGGCTTCGTTCGGCCCGTCGCGTTGCGGGTGTCCACGACCAGCCCGGCGTTGTCGACCACCATCTGCCAGTCGAAGCCGGTATGGTCGGTCACAATCACCACGGCGTCCGAAGCCCGCAACACGTCCTGGGTGAGCGGAATGCTGTGATACTCGTGCCCATCCTCACGGAAGACGGCGACGTGCGGGTCGTGAAACGTGACCTTGGCGCCACGCTGCTCGAGCAGGCGCATGATATCCAGCGCCGGGCTCTCGCGCATGTCGTCGATGTCGCGCTTGTAGGCTACGCCAAGAATCAGCACCTGGCTCCCCTTGACGGCCTTCGCGCTGTCGTTGAGAGCTCGTGCAACCTTTTCGACTACGTAGTCGGGCATCCCCGAGTTGATTTCGCTCGCGAGATCGATGAAGCGCGTCTTGTAGTTCAGCGTGCGCATCTTCCACGCCAGATAGTGCGGATCGAGTGGAATGCAGTGCCCGCCGATGCCGGGACCCGGCGTGAACTTCATGTAGCCGAACGGCTTGGTGGCCGCGGCATCAATCACTTCCCAGACGTTGACGCCGAGCTTGTCGCAGACGATCGCGATTTCGTTCACGAGCCCGATGTTGACTGACCGGAACGTGTTCTCGAGCAGCTTCACAAGCTCCGCCGTCTCGGTCGACGACACGGGAACGACCGTGTCGATCACGGCACTGTAGAGTGCGGTGGCCACCTCCGTGCACGCCGGCGTGACGCCGCCGACGACCTTCGGTGTGTTCTTCGTGTGGTAGACCGGGTTGCCCGGGTCAACGCGCTCCGGACTGAAGGCGAGGAACACATCGACGCCGACCTTGAAACCCGCCTCTTCCAGCGCGGGCAGCAGCACCTCGCGCGTCGTCCCCGGATAGGTCGTGCTCTCGAGCACGATCAGCAGTCCGGCATGCGCCTGTGCGACGACGGCCTGCGTCGCGGCATGCACGTACGTCATGTCCGGATCGCGCGTCTTCCCGAGCGGCGTCGGCACGGCAATCGAAATGGCATCAGCCGCACGCATCCGGGTCGCATCGGTTGTCGCGACGAATCGTCCCGACGCCACGTGTCTGGCCACCTGCTCGGCAGGCACATCCTGAATGTGCGACTGACCGCCGTTCAGCAGCGCGACCACGCGCTCGCTGACGTCGAATCCGATCACGGTGAACCCGGCCTCGGCAAACTCCATCGCCAGTGGCAGGCCGACGTAACCGAGGCCGACGATCGCGACGACGGCATTGTGGGACTGAATGCGCGACAGCAAAGCAGAATTGTGCATCTGGATCCTTGAGAGTTGAAATGGCGTCGGAACGATCAGCGGCCGTAGAACGCGCGAACGGCATCCACAACGATGTCGCGCTGGTCAGCGGTCAATTCGGGAAACACCGGCAACGAGAGGACTTCGTGCGACGCGCGCTCGGACTCCGGGAACTGGCCTTCGCGGTAGCCGAGGTACGCAAAGCATGGTTGCAGGTGCAGCGGCAGGGGGTAGTAGATCGCACATCCGATGTTGCGCGCCTTCAGGCTGGCCTGCAACGCGTCGCGACGCTGCGCGCGGATCGTGTATTGGTTGTAGATCGAGGTGTTGGCCACGTCCACGTACGGTGTCACGACGTCGGCGAGGTCGGCGAATGCCTGATCGTAGTATGCTGCGTTGGCCCGTCGTGCGGCGCTCCATTGGGCGAGGTGCGGCAGTTTCGCCATCAACACCGCGGCCTGAAGCGTGTCGAGCCGGCTGTTGTACCCGACGATTTCGTGATAATACGTCTTCAAAGAACCGTGGGTGCGAAGCTTCATCAGCAGCGTGTTCAATGACGCGTCCTGCGTCACCATCATGCCGCCGTCGCCATAGCCGCCGAGATTCTTCGACGGAAAGAAGCTGAACGTGGCGATGTCGGCGTCCTCACCCGCCATCACGGTCCGCCCGTCGATGATGCGCGATGCGCCGATCGTCTGCGCGGCGTCCTCGATGATCGGCAGCGAGCCGATGGCAGCGCGCACCTGTTCGATGGCGGCCATTTGCCCGAACAGATCAACCGGAATCACCGCCTTCGTCCGCGGCGTCACCGCAGCGCCTGCGGCGGCCGGATCGAGGTTGAACGTGAGCGGATCGATGTCGGCGAACACAGGGCGCGCGCCGACATTGTGGATCGTGCCGGCGGTGGCGAAGAACGTAAACGGCGTCGTGATGACCTCGTCATCCCGGCCTACGCCCAGCGCACGCAACGCCATCAGAATCGCGTCGGTGCCGTTTGCGCACCCGACGGCGTAGCGGGTCTTCGAGAGACCGGCAATCGCGCACTCGAGCTGACCGACGTCCGGCCCCAGAATGAACGACTGGTCTTCGATCACCCGGGCAACCAGCGTAGCGACCTCGTCCTTGATCGTGGCGTGCTGGGCCTTGAGGTCAAGGAGCGGTACAGATGAGTTCGGCATCTCGGGCGAAGGTGTGGAAGGAGCGGACGTGCAGCTCAGGCGGGCAGCCCCGCACGACCGGCACCGAGCATCGCATGCCAGTCCTGCAGAGGACGAACTCCCGGCTGGGACGTTGCAAGCGCCTCGATCGCCTCACAGGCCGCACCGGCCGCAGAGAGCGTCGTGGTGTACGCCACCCGGTTCGCGATCGCGGCCTGGCGAATCGTGTAATCGTCGCGCTGAGCGTGTTTTCCCATCGGGGTGTTGATCAAAAGCACGATCTCGCGGTTGACGATCAGATCCAGGGCGTGCGGACGGCCCTCGTGCACCTTGAACACGCGTTCCGCCGGGATCCCCTGCTCACCGAGGTAGGCGGCCGTCCCGGCCGTCGCGATGATCCGGAAGCCCATCGCGTGGAACCGGCGCACGATGGCAGCCGCCGCCGCCTTGTCACGGTCATTCACGGTCACGAAGATCGCGCCGCTGCGCGGGAGTGCGTTCTCCGCCGCAAGCTGAGCCTTGGCAAACGCTATCCCGAAACTCTCCGCGATTCCCATCACTTCACCCGTCGAGCGCATCTCCGGACCAAGTATCGGATCGAACTCGCGAAACTTCTTGAACGGAAACACCGCTTCCTTGACACTCATGAACGGCGGCACGATCTCCTCCGTGAACCCGATCTCCGCCAGCGTTTCGCCACACATGACCCGCGCGGCGATCGACGCCAACGGAACCCCGATTGCCTTTGAGACGAATGGAATCGTCCGACTCGCGCGTGGGTTCACTTCGAGGACGTACACCTCGCCATCCCTGATTGCGTATTGCACGTTGATCAGCCCCACCACCCCGAGCGCCTTCGCCAGGGCCACCGTGTGACGCCGCATCTGATCCTGATCCTCGTCCGAAATCCGGACCGGTGGCAACACGCAGGCCGAGTCACCGGAGTGAATTCCGGCATCTTCGATGTGCTGCATGACGCCACCGATCACCACGCGTTCGCCATCCGAGATCGCATCGACATCCGCCTCGAAGGCATCCTCGAGGAACCGATCGATCAACACCGGCCGCTCCTCGGAGACCCGCGCTGCTCTATCGAAGTACTCCCGAAGCGACGCATCGTCGTACACCACCTGCATCGCACGGCCGCCCAGCACGTAGCTCGGGCGCACCAACACCGGGTAGCCAATGCCGTTGGCGATGCCGACCGCTTCCTCGACACTGGTGGCGGTGCCATTGGCCGGCTGTTGAATCCCCAGCGACCTCGCGATCGCGTCGAACCGGCGGCGATCCTCCGCGATGTCGATTGCATCCGGTGACGTCCCGAGGATCTTCACGCCGGCTGCCTCGAGCCCTCGCGTGAGCTTGAGTGGCGTCTGACCACCCAGCTGCACGATCACGCCAATCGGCTGTTCGCGCTCCACGATCTCCAGGACGTCCTCAAGCGTCAACGGCTCGAAGTACAGCTTGTCCGAGACATCGAAGTCCGTCGAGACGGTTTCCGGATTCGAGTTGATCATGATCGTCTCGAACCCGCGTTCGCGCAGTGCCAACGCCGCACGGACACAGCAGTAGTCAAACTCCACGCCCTGTCCGATCCGGTTCGGGCCCGAGCCAAGAATCACGACCGAGGTGCGGCCGCTGCGCGGCGCCTCGCTCTCCTCATCGTAGCTGGAATAGAGGTACGGCGTCGAGCTTGGGAACTCCCCCGCACACGTATCCACCATCTTGTACGACGGCCGAATGCCCAGCGCATGACGCCGGGCGCGGACGTCGCCTTCCGTCTCGCCCCGCAGCCCGCCGAGCTGACGATCGGAGAACCCCATGCGCTTCATGTGGCGCAGCAACTGCGCCGAGACCTCAGTGACGGCCGTGTATTCGAGCTCCGCGTCGAACAACTCGCGCATCTGCGCCAGGAACCAGGGATCAATCGCCGTGATCCCGAACAGCTCCGCATCGCCGAGGCCTGCCTGCATCCCCCGCTTGATCTGGAAGATCCGCTCAGGTGTCGGTTGCCGCAGGGCGCCACGCAGTTCCTCCATCGTGCCATCGGCAAGGCGATCATCAACCAACCGCGGACCGATCTCCCATCCTGCGCGGCCAGTCTCGAGCGCCCGCAAGCCCTTCTGAAACGCCTCCTTGAACGTGCGCCCAATCGCCATGCTCTCGCCAACGCTCTTCATCTGCGTTGTCAGGCGCGGATCGGTGGCAGGGAATTTCTCGAAGGCAAAGCGCGGACACTTGACCACGACATAGTCCAGCACCGGTTCGAAGCTGGCCGGCGTGGTCTTCGTGATGTCGTTCGGGATCTCATCCAGTGTCATCCCGACGGCGAGCTTGGCACCGATGCGCGCGATCGGGAATCCGGTGGCCTTCGAGGCCAACGCCGATGAACGCGAGACCCGGGGATTCATCTCGATCACGAACAGCTCGCCGGTCGTCGGGCTGACGGTGAACTGGATGTTGCAGCCTCCTGCCTCAACCCCGACCTCCCGGATGATCGCGCACGCGGCGTCGCGCATCGTCTGATACTCACGGTCGGTGAGCGTCATCGCCGGTGCCACGGTGATCGAATCGCCGGTGTGAACGCCCATCGGATCGAGGTTCTCGATCGTACACACGATCACCACGTTGTCGGCACAATCGCGCATGACTTCAAGCTCGAATTCCTTCCAGCCCAGCAGACTGCGCTCGATGAGCACCTGTGACGTTGGCGATTCGTCCAGCCCGCGTCGGACAATCGTCTCGTACTCCTCACGATTGTATGCGACGCCGCCACCGGACCCGCCGAGCGTGAACGATGGCCGGATGATCGCCGGATACCCGGTCTGCTCCAGGAGCGCATGTGCTTCGTCCCACGTGTGCGCAAATCCGCCGACTGCGACCGCGAGACCGATTCGCGCCATCGCGGCGGCGAACTCCTGGCGGTCCTCCGCGACACGAATGGCACGCGCATTCGCGCCGATCAACTCGACACCGTACTTCGCGAGAACCCCGCTGTCGTACAGCGCCAGCGCGACGTTCAGCGCGGTCTGACCGCCCATCGTGGGCAGCAACGCATCGGGGCGTTCGGCGGCGATCACTTTCTCGACATACTCGGGAGTGACTGGCTCGATGTACGTCCGATCAGCCATTTCGGGATCGGTCATGATCGTGGCCGGATTCGAATTCACGAGAATGACTTCGTACCCTTCCTGGCGCAGCGCTTTCGTAGCCTGCGTGCCCGAATAGTCGAACTCAGCTGCCTGGCCAATGACGATCGGGCCGGAGCCAATGATGAGAATGCGATGCAGGTCAGTGCGCTTCGGCATGGACGCGAGGCAATCGGGAAACGAAATGCTGCGGTTCAGCCGTCAAATATAGCCCCGATCCAGCCGAAGCCGCGCCCATCGCTCGTACGTTCGTGGCGGCGTCAGTTCCTGGCGCGCACCGGCGCGACGCCGAGCGCACTCCTTGCGGCATCGAGCAACTCATCGAGCAACACGTCGAACGGCGTCGTCGCAGCCCATCCGAGTGCTGCGGCGGCACGGGCCGGGTCGGCCACCAGCGCAGGGACGTCGCCAGATCGAGTGAGTGCAGGGTCATGCACGACGTGCGCGCGCCAGTCGAGGCCGACACGCGCGAACGCGGCAGCGCAGAACTCGGCGACCGTACGGCCAACGCCGGTCCCGATGACGTAGTCATCCGGCGTCGCGGCAGCGGCCATCCGGACGAGCGCATCCACGTGGTCGCGTGCATGTCCCCAATCCCGGATCACGTCCATGGCGCCCAGCGTCAGCGGCGTGGCGGAGTGGTCACCGGCAGCGATCCGCACCGCGGCGCGGCAGATCCGCGTGGTGACATAGTCCGGCTGGCGACGCGCACTTTCATGATTGAACAGCAGCGCGGTGCTGACGTGCATGCCGCGTCCCTCACGGAACGACGCCATCAGCATGGTCGCGAACGCCTTGCCCGCGCCGTATGGCGTACGCGGTGCGAAGGGCGTCAGCTCATTCTGTGGCGCGACAGAGTCCGGGCCGAACACCTGGCACGAGCCCGCAAAGACGAGTCGCGATCCGGGGACGCGCTTCGCCATCGCTTCGATCACCCTGGCGGGCGCGGTGCAGAGCGCATCGGTCGCTTCGGCGGGTGCCTGCCACGCGAGGTTGGGTGCCGCGGGTGCGGCGAGATGATAGATCTCGTCAGGCAGCACGTCGGAGAGCAGCGCGTCGATCGCGCGCGCGTCGCGCAGATCAAGTTCACGAAGCTGGACGGCCGACGACGCGGCTGAGAGCCGTGAGCGCGCCTCGAGCGGATCGTGCCGGGTCGTGCCGATCACGACGTCGCCGCGCGCGAGCAACTGCTCTGCGAGCAGCACACCATCCTGCCCAGCTACACCAGTGATCAATACACGACGGGCCATGTCGACTCCGGACTGTTGAAATGCAGCGCGGGGGAGCCCTCGTGGGACTCCCCCGCACCGTCAATGCTCAGCACACAGACTCGGCGCTCTGGTCAGACGACCGCAGGGACACCGCGCGGTGCGCGCTGGATCTTCCCCGCCGACATGCAGGACGTACAGACTTTGACCTTGATGATCTTGCCCGAGGCATCGAGCACACGCATCACCTGGAGGTTGGGCCGCCAGGTGCGGCGCACGCGATTGTTCGCATGCGACACGTTGTTGCCGAACGTCACGCCCTTGTTGCAGACGTAGCAGCGGCTGCGGTTGATGGCCATGCTCAGTTCTCCACGAATTCGATTCGCGCCATCTCGGCGCCGTCACCGTGCCGATGACCGGTCTTGAGAATGCGGGTGTATCCACCCGCACGCGTCGCAAACTTCGGCCCCCATTCCTGGAACAGCTTGTCGGCCGCCCCACGCTTGTGGATATGCCGACCCGCGAGCCGGCGCGCGTGCACCGTGCCTGCCTTCGCCTTGGTCACGAGCTTCTCCACGAATGGGCGAAGCTCCTTGGCCTTGGCCTCGGTGGTTTCAATGGCCCCCTGCTCGATGAGCGAGGTGGCGAGATTGCGCAACAGGGCGAGACGCTGCTCGCTTGTGCGACGAAGTTGACGACCAGCCTTCCGATGGCGCATAAACGATTACTCCTGCGGGGACTCAACGGGATCGTCGGGCGCGTTGGCGGCGACCTTCGACGGCGGCGTGCCCCAATCGAGCACCCGTGCGAAGTCCCCCGACTCCTCGTACCGCATCCCAAAGTTCAAACCACGATTCTCGAGAAGCGCGGCGACTTCCTCGAGGGACTTCTTGCCAAAGTTCTTCACTTGCAGAATCTGCGACTCCGTCTGCCGCATCAGATCACCGAGCGTGCGGACGTTGTTGTTCTTGAGCGAATTGACGGAGCGCACCGAGAGCCCGAGGGCATCGATGGCGACCGCCAGATCGGACAGCAGAATGCCGTTGCCATCCGGATCGCCTGCACTGAGGCTGCCAGCCGAGCTGGAGCCGAAGCTGGCGAAATACTGGAAGTGCGCCTGCGCGAGCGCAGCGGCATAGCTGACGGCTTCTTCCGGCGCAATCGTGCCGTCGGTTTCCACGGTCAGTGTGAGACGATCGTAGTCCGTGCGCTGCCCGACGCGGGTTTCCGCGACGGTGAAATTCGCGCGGCGCACCGGATTGTAGATCGCATCGATACGAACCAGGTCCACGGGCATACCGCGCTCAATCGCATGCTGATCGGCGTCGACGTAACCACGGCCCGTGTTCACATACAGCTCAACGGCAATATCGCGCTCATCCTGCATCGTGAAGATGTGGTGATGCGGATCAACGACCCGCGCGCCGGCGGGCAGCTGCAACATTCCGGCCGTGAAGGCGCCGGCGCTGCGAAGCGACGCACGAAGGACGGCCTGCTCCACATCGTCGTCCAGCGTGAGCACGAGGGACTTCAGGTTGCCGATGATCTGATGCACATCCTCGACAACGCCGGGGATGGTCTGATGCTCATGCACCACGCCATCGATGCGGAATCCCCACACGGCCGAGCCGCGCAGTGAGGACAGCAGCATGCGACGCATGGCGTTGCCAAGCGTGTGCCCGAAGCCGCGTTCCAGTGGCTGGAGGCGGAATTCCGCAATGAAGGGGTTGTCCTCACGCTTCGTCGCTTCGACGAGCTGCGGGCGAACCAGCCCACGGAGATCAATCGTTGCCATAAGGGTGCTGAATGCGATAAGAGGTCATGTCGACCATCGTGGCCGACAACGCCTTGCCCCGCCTCTCACGCGCGGCAAGCTCGTATGGGAGTGAGAGTCCCGACCGAACGACCCGCCACGCACCAGTGTGCGACAGGCGGCCCACACAATCCCACACCCACGGTGCGCCACGGCGCATCGTGGGTCGGGACTTACTTCGAGTACAGCTCGACGACCAGCTGTTCCTGCGCCGCGAGCGGAATGCTCGTGCGCTGCGGGCGCTCCAACATGCGACCGCTGAACGTCTCGGCGTCCACAGCCAGCCACGAGAGTGACGGGTTGCGCTTGGCTTGTTCCATCGCCTCGATGACCGTGGCGAGCTCGCGGGACTTCTGCCGCACGCGAATCTCCTGCCCCGGCTGCACGATGTAGCTCGGAATGTCCACGCGCTTCGCATTCACTTCCACGTGCTGGTGGCTGATCAGCTGACGCGCCGCCTTGCGGCTGGAGGCAAAGCCGAGTCGGTACACCATGTTGTCGAGACGGCTCTCGAGGTTCGCCAGCAGGTTGTGGCCGGTGATACCCGGTTGCTTGGCGACCTTCTCGAACATGTTGCGGAACTGCTTTTCATTCATGCCATAGATGCGCTTGATCTTCTGCTTCTCGCGCAGCTGCTTCGCATACTCGGACACCTTCTTGCGGCGTCCCGTGCTCTGGCCGTGCTGGCCAGGGGCATACGGACGACGTTCCACGGGGCACTTCTCGGTGAAGCACTTGGTGCCCTTGAGGAACAGCTTCGTGCCTTCGCGCCGGCACTGCCGGCAGCTTGGTCCAGTGTATCGCGCCATGGTCAGACCCTCCGGCGCTTGGGAGGACGACAGCCGTTATGCGGAATCGGCGTGACGTCCTTGATCGACTTGACGACGAGGCCCGTCGAGGCGAGCGCCTGGATCGC
>JANMNM010000273.1:0-2307 GCA_031373905.1 Gemmatimonadaceae bacterium
CGAAACCCAGTCGGTGTGCCCAGCCGGCTTGCATCATCGGTGAGTGAGTACTGCGTTTTCGCCATGCACACCGGCGTATCACCCAGTCCGATTGACTCGAGGTAGTCGATCGAGCGACCGGCGGACGGCGTGATGTCCGCGCCATCCGCACCATACACCTTGCGCACGATCTGATCGATCTTGTCGCGGATGGGTAGAGCGCTGTCGTAAATCGGCTTGAAGTCGGCGGTGCCACCGGCAAGCAACTCGAGAACGCCACGCGCGAGTGTCTCGCCGCCTGCGCCGCCACTTGCCCACACATCGCAGAGCGCGACCTTCACGCCGATGCCGTTGGCGTAGTCCTCGACCATCCTCAGCTCCGCGGCCGTATCACTGAAGCGGCGATTGATCGCGACGATCACGGGCACGCCGAACTGCCGGACATTCTTCACATGATGGCTCAAATGCGGGAGTCCGCGCTCGAGGGCCGCGAGGTCCTCCACTCCCAACGCCGTCTTCGGTGCGCCACCCTGCATCTTGAGCGAGCGCACCGTTGCGACAATCACCGCCGCTTCGGGCCGCAGGCCACCCACTCGGCACTTGATGTCGAAGAACTTCTCGGCGCCGAGGTCCGAACCAAAGCCGGCCTCGGTAATGACGACGTCACCGAGGGCCAGCGCGGTGCGCGTGGCGACGAGACTGTTGCACCCATGGGCGATGTTACCGAACGGCCCGCAGTGCACCAGCGCGGGCCCGCCCTCCAGTGTCTGCACCAGGTTCGGCCGCAGCGCGTCCTTCAACAGCAACGTCATCGCGCCGCTCGCCTTCAGGTCCCGTGCCCGAACGGGCGACTTGTTGGCTCCAGCCGTCGCGCCGACAATGATCCTGCCGAGCCGATCTTCCAGGTCATTCAGGTCGCTCGCGAGCGACAGAATCGCCATCACCTCGCTCGCCGGAATGATCACCCACCGCTCTTCGCGCGGAATGCCTTCTCCCGGCCCGCCGAGCCCGATGATGGCGTGACGCAAGGCCCGGTCATTCATGTCGATCGTTCGCGGCCATGTGATCCGGCGGGGATCGAGATTGAGCGGATTGCCCTGCTGCAGATGGTTGTCCATCATCGCCGAGAGCAGGGAATGCGCGCTCGAAATGGCGTGGAAATCACCGGTGAAATGCAGGTTGATCTCGTCCATCGGGAGCACCTGCGCGTAGCCGCCACCAGCAGCGCCACCCTTCACGCCGAACACAGGACCGAGACTCGGCTCGCGGATGGCGAGCACTGCACTCGTTCCGATACGGCGCAGCGCCTGCGCCAGGCCGACGCTCACGGTGCTCTTCCCTTCGCCTGCTGGCGTTGGATTGATCGCAGTCACGACCACCAGTTTGCCCCGAGACGGTCTCGTCGAGAGTTCGAGTGGCAGTTTCGCCTTGAACTTTCCATACTGATCGATGTCGTCTGCCGAGAGTCCCAGATCTGCGGCGACGGCGGTGATGGGTCTCAGCGTGGCAGCCTGCGCAATCTCGATGTCCGTCGGCACCGTGGTGGCGTTCACAAATACTCCGTTTGTCGTGGTAGGGCCGCAGCGACTGTTCCGCGGCCGGTGCTGGTGGCTTGGCGATGCTGGTGGAACGGCGGGTTATGTCGTCGCTGGCGGGCGCAGCCTGGCGACAGACTTCACGACGAGCGGATGCAGTGTGGCCTTCTCCGGCTCGACCTCCACGCGCGCAGCCTGGCCCCCCTGTGCGGCGATCGCGATCAGCTCGCGCCGCATGGCCGGGTCCCAGAACTTCTCGATGTGATCGCAGACGCCGTCGATTGCGTCCGATTCCGGATACGGCTCGAAGAAGTGCGCGATCTGGTTCGCCATTCGGACGAGGTCTTCACGCGGCACCCTGAATCTCCGTGCGAAAGCGGACGATCCGTCCGTCATCCGGTCCGCCGATTCGGCAGGCGAGGGGTAGCCCAAGCGCCGCCGACCACTGAAGCGCCATCGTCGTCGGCGCCGAGATCGTGGCGAGCAGCGAGGCGCGCAGTGATGACGCCTTGGCGACCAACTCGAAGCTACAGCGGCTGCTCATGACCACGAACCCCGGCTCAGTGGGCAGGCCTCGCGCCACCATGGCGCCGACCAGCTTGTCCAGCGCATTGTGTCGCCCCACATCCTCGCGAACGAGGACAATGTCGCCCCCGGCGTTGCACCACGCCGCCGCGTGAACCGAGTGTGTCTCACGATTGATCGGCTGATGCGATGGCAGGGCGGCAAAGGCGGCAAGGATCGCGGTGTCCGTGATCGATTGGGTGGCGATGCCACCTGACGTACGGCGCAA
>JANMNM010000283.1:0-15654 GCA_031373905.1 Gemmatimonadaceae bacterium
ATTGAGAATCCCGCTGACACCAGTGATATCGACACCAGCGGCGCCACTCCGCACACACCGCACGATCGGAATCGCACCGCACACGGCGCCCTCGAAGTCGAGTCGCACCCCTCGACGTCCGGCCAACGCCGCCAGCGCGGCGCCACGCTGGCTGAGCAGCGCCTTGTTGGCCGTCACCACGCGGATGCCACGACTGAGGGCCTCCTCCACCAGATCACCAGCCGTGGATGTTCCGCCAATGGTTTCGACCAGCACATCGATCCCGTCATGCAGCAGGTCGCGCGGATCGACGGTGCACGCGTCGGGCGACACGACACCCTGGGCGATGGACTTCACAAGCACCGCATTCGTACGCGCATCATCGCGCACCAGAACACGATCGACCTGGATCGCGATACCATCACCACCGCGTTCCGGGCGATCAGCGATGAGCTCGAGCAGATTGCCGCCGACATGCCCGCATCCGGCGAGCGCAACCCGGAGCGTACGCGACCGCGAAGCGGGTGAGACCGTGCCCGCACTCGATTCATTGCGGCGCGTGCTGCGAAGCGGCGCGCCGCGACGTGTCGCAACCGGGGCCGCGTTCGCGAGTGCATCGGTCAGCACTGCCGAGACTCGCTGCGTCTCGAGAAGAAACGCATCGTGTCCGTGCAGCGAGTCGATCGCGACATACTTCGCTCCGATGTCACTGGTCCACCGCCGCACCGACTCGGCCGGATACAGCAGGTCCCCTTCGATACCGACGCCGGTCAGCCGATCTGCGACCGGTGCCAGCGCGAACTCCGGCCCGCCTCGACCGCGCCCTGTATCGTGCGCGTCCATCGCGGCAATCAGTGCACTGTAACTGTCGGCATCGAAGCGGTTGACGAGGCGCTCTCCGTGCGCGTGCAGCCAGTCAGCAACACCACTCGCGGCACCGCTTCCGTACGGTTGCACACGCGACCCGCCGAAGCGCTGCTCCAGCCCTTCCGGCGTGCGATAGCTGAGCATGCCGACCATCCGCGCCAGGGCGAGCCCCTCACGCGGACCACCAAGCGCAATGGCGGTCTGCATGATGGCATTCCACGCGCGGCCCTGCGCAGTCTGCACGGCTGGCGCGGCCAGTACGACCGCTGCCCGCACCCGATCAGGAAAACTCGCCGCGAACTCCAGCGTGACCATGCCGCCGAGCGAGCCACCGCAGATCAGCAGCGGTTCGCCGATGTGCAGCGCGTCGAGCAGCCAGGCCTGCACTGCCGCCTGATCCCGCGTCGTGAGCGCTGGCGGCCCGAGTCGGTCGCGCGTTCCGTGCATGCTCGTGCCGTCGCACCCGCCAAGGAGATTGGCGCAGAGCACCGCATGTCGCGTGGGATCGATCGCGCACCCCTGCCCCACCACCCCCGTCCACCACGCGCTCGCCGACGTCGTGCCGGTCAGCGCGTGCACGACGACGACGACGTTGTCTCGCGCTGCGTTGATCGTGCCTTCGAGGCGGTACCGCACGTCCACGCGACCGAGCACCTCGCCGCTTTCGAGCGCAACGTCGTGCAGCACGATCGTCTCGTCCCGCACGGGCCACTCCGGCGCAACGTCCGGTGCGGAACGGCCCGACGCACGAACCACGTGCTTGCGCCTGATCTCCGGAGCTGACACTCGCGCCGTGTTGACGCGCGCCGGAGGCGCACTCATGCCGCGGCCTCGTTGCGCTGCGGACCTGCCGTGGACGTTCTGTTGGCGTCCACGGCCACGGCCGATGCCAGCGCGCGATCCAGGTCGGCAATCAGGTCGCCGACATCCTCGAGCCCGATCGAGAGCCGCACCAGATCCGGAGTCACACCGGCGGCGCGGCGCTCGGACTCGCTCAATTGCTCATGCGTCGTGGTCCAGGGGTGGATCACGAGGCTCTTCGCATCGCCGACATTGGCAACGAGCGAAAAGAGCTTCGCCTCGACGATGAAGCGACGCGCGGCGGCCTCGCCGCCTCGCACACCAAACGCGAGCACGCCACCGAATCCGCCCTTGAGATACTGGTCCGCGAGCGCGTGTGTCGCATGCGACGCGAGGCCCGGATACCGCACCCAGGCCACCGCCGGGTGCGCCGCGAGGAACTCGGCGACCTGGTGCGCATTGGCGCTGTGCTGGCGGATGCGCAACGGCAGGGTTTCCAGCCCCTGCAGGAACAGGAACGCGTTGAAGGGCGAAAGCGCGGCACCGATGTCACGGAGCAACAGCACGCGGAGGCGCGCGGCGAAGGCGATGTTGGCGCCGTTGACGTTGCCGAATGCCTCGGCGAACCGCAGCCCATGATATGCGGCCTCGGGGTCACTGTAGAAGCGCTTGAAGCGCGACGAGGAGCCCCAGTCGAAGGTGCCACCGTCAACGATCACGCCGCCGATCGACGTTCCGTGGCCACCGATCCACTTCGTCGCACTGTGCAGCACGATGTCGGCACCGTGTGATATGGGCTTCGAGAGAATCGGTGCGAACGTGTTGTCCACCACCAGCGGCAGTCCGGCCGCATGCGCGATGCGGGCGAGCGCGCCCAGATCAGGGACATCGAGCGCGGGATTCCCGATCGTCTCCACGTAGAGCGCTTTCGTGTTCCCGTCGATGGCCGCCGCAACGGCCGCGTGATCGTGGATGTCCACGAACGTGGTGCGAATGCCGAGTCGCGGCAGAGTGTGCGCCAGCAGGCTGACGGTGCCGCCGTACAGCGTGCGTGAGGCGACGATGTTGTCGCCGGCCTCAGCGAGGTTGAGCAGCTCCAGCGTCTGGGCGGCCTGTCCACTCGACACCGCAACCGCCGCAACGCCGCCCTCGAGTGCGGCAATCCGCTGCTCGAACACGTCATTCGTCGGGTTGTTGATCCGCGTGTAGATGTTGCCGAACGCGCGCAGCCCGAACAGGTCGGCAGCGTGCTCCGGACTCTCGAACACGTATGAACTGGTCTGGTAGATCGGCACCGCGCGGGCGCCGGTGGCCCCATCCGGTCTTTCCTGGCCCACGTGCAGTGCGAGCGTGTCGGCTGCTAGTGGCCGGGCAGAGGGCGTTGGGACGGTGAGTGAGTCAGACATGGTGGCACGCTCCAGAAAGGGGGTGTGCCGTCGAAAAACGAATGCGCCCGGGCGGTGAGATGGCCGCCGGGCGCAATCGCTGTTTAGCACTTTGTTTAACGTGGCGGCAATCGGCGGCAAATGACCACGGAGGCTGCATCGGTGCGGACCGACGAACCCTCACATTCAGTTTTTTTTGTTCACGAGCGAGAACGGTGCCCGCACAACGACAGACAACAACGCAAACGGCCTGCGTCGATTTCTCGTCGCAGGCCGTAAGGACCGCGACTTAGACGGAAGCTCAGCGCCACAGGCACTGAATTCGCGGCCCGTCAAATCGGGGAAACCGCCGCGAACAACCCATTATCGCGCGCATCGTCGAATTCTGCAACCCCCTCGTTGCGGCGCCGAACTCAGGCGTGCGCTGGACTGCGACGCAACGCCGATGCACTGTTGACCGTTTCCCGGCTGTGACCGTTCCGCGTGTTCCGCTCGCTCAGGCACCACTCCTCGCCCCGACGCCGATGACCAAATTCCGTCTTCTGCACCATGCATCCGGCCCCGCGTCATTCGCGGCGCTCTGCGTTGCGCTCATCCCGCTCCTGCTCCCTGCCCAGCAAGCGGCGTCTGGTGCGGCACGTCCGATGTCATGGGTTGATGTGCAGAACATCCGACAGGCCAGCGCACCAAGCCCAAGTCCCGACGGACGATGGGCGCTGTATACACTGAGCGTACCGGACTGGAACACGGCGCGCCGGCAATCCGACATCTATCTCGTGTCGACGTCGCAGGGTGTGTCGAGCACGCGCCGGCTCACGTCGACGTCAGACAAGAGCGAAACCGCTCCGGCGTGGTCGCGGGATGGACAACACATCGCCTTCCTCTCTGATCGCGACGCACCCGCGAACGGCGCGGCCGCCGCATCGCGCGGCAGCACGCTGCCGACCTCGGGGCCGGGCATGCAATATCTGCCACAAGCAGCTGGCGGCGGATCGGGGGGCGCGACGTCGCAACTCTATCTCATGCGCGTTGACGGTGGCGAGGCCCGGAAGATCACCGACGCACGCGATGGCGTGAGTACATACGCATTCTCGAAGGATGGTCGCTGGCTGGTGTATCGATCGGGACCGGCGATGCAGGAGCAGTTGTACGCACTTCCGGTCGATGGCCTCGCCGCAGGCGGCGATGTGAAGCCCGTCTCGCTGACGAAGCATCCCACGGGCATCGGCATGTGGCGATTCTCCCCCGATGCGAAGCGCATCTACTTTGCCGCACCCGACACGGTGGACCCCGACGAAAAGGCGCGCCTCGAAAAGCGATTCGACGTGCGCGTGCGGAACGCGGAGATGCCACTCTACAGTCTGTGGGCACTGGATCTCGACACGAAGGCAACCAGCCGCCTCACGCGCGATTCGAGCTACAGCGTCGGCGACATGACCCTCTCCCCCGATGGCAAGTGGATCGGGTTTCACGGGCTGAGCACGAGCCGGTACGAACGGAACATCCTCGAGCAGAATGATTTCGCTGACCTGTATCTCCTCAACGTCGCGGCCGGAACCACCGAGCGCCTGACGACCAACAAGGACATACCGGAAAGCGCTGTCAGCTTCTCACCCGACAGCCGCACGGTGGGCTTCTCTGCCCCGAACGACTTCATCATGCGGCACAATCTCCGCGTGTACCTGCGCGATGTGTCAGCCCGCGGCGCGCCGTTCCGCAAACTCGGCACCGGCTTCGACGGTCATGTGACCATCGGCTTCTGGTCGAACGACGCGGGCACGATCTACTTCAACACCGGCATCAAGGCGACTGAGCAGGTGTGCGCGCTGGACGTGGCGCGAAACCAGGTCCGTCAGGTCACGACGGACAACGCCAGCACACGCGCCACGACGGACGAGGAGTCTGACCGGACGTTCATCACCCGCAGCGATCCGCGGACGCCTGCCGCGACGTACACCGTCGCCTCAGAGCGTGAGATCGCAACGCGCACTTCCTGGACACAGCTCACCGACGCGAACCCGTGGACGAGCGCCCTGGCACTCGGCGAAACCGCGGAGATCACATGGAAAGGCCGTGACGGCACACCGGTTGGTGGCGTGCTGGTGAAGCCCGTGGGCTACCAGGCCGGTCGCCGCTATCCACTCATCGTGCAGATCCACGGTGGCCCTCAGGCGGCCGATGTGCAGGGCTTCAACGGCGGCTACGGCTCGCAGGTCTATGCCGGCGCCGGCTACGTGGTGCTGATGCCGAACTATCGGAACTCCACCAACTACGGGGAGAAGTTCGAAATCGAGAGTCAGGGTGACTATTTCACCAAGGGCTACGAGGACATCATGGCCGGCGTGGATCACCTGATCAGCTCCGGGCTCGTGGACAGCACGCAGATGGGTGTGCTCGGCTGGAGCGCTGGCGGTCACTGGTCGAACTGGATCCTCACGCACACCAACCGATTCAAGGCGATTTCGACGGGCGCAGGTGTCTACAACTGGATCTCGATGTACGGCGAAAGCGATACGCAGCGCGTGCGCCAGTGGTACCTGGGCGACAAGATGTACTGGGAAGACATGCAGCACTGGTGGCGCCAGTCGCCGGCCGCGTACATCCAGAACGCAAAGACGCCGACGATGATTCACGTCGTGGACGGTGACCCGCGCGTGCCGCGTCCGGAGAGCGAGGGGCTGCACATGGCGCTCAAGCGTCTGGGTGTGCCGACGGAGTTCTTCGTGTACCCAGGCGGAACGCACGGCATTCCCGATGCGCGCAACCAGTTGCTCAAGTCCACCGCGGAGATGGCGTGGATGGACTTCTGGGTGCGCAACTCGGGGAAGAAGTTCGCGTGGCGCGACGTGTTGCGCACGGTGGAGGAGGCGAAGTAGCGGGATGGGAGTGCCGTCCGACGCGCCACGCGTCATCCGCATCGAGCAGGTGCGCGAGGGTGACCCACCGTCGGTTGTTGCGACGGCGCGCACCCTGCTCGGCGAATACGCGGCCATGCCACATACCGTCGGCCGGTGGGCCAACCCGGCAGCAGACATCGCCCTGCTGCCGCATCCGTTCGTGGCGCCGCTGGGTGCATTCCTGATTGCATTCGATGGCGAAACACCGGTGGGGTGCGGCGCCCTGCAGCCGTTCGACGCACCCGCCATCGGCGAGCTGAAACGCATCTACGTCAGGCCCGACGCCCGCGGCACAGGCGTCGGACGGCTCGTGACAGAGGCACTCATCCGGCAGGCATCCGCGTCGGGATACACGAAACTCGTACTGGACACGGCCCCGGAGCTGAGCGCTGCCCGCGCGCTGTACGCAGACCTCGGGTTTGTCGCGATTCCGCATTACCGGGATGGACTGCCGCCGGATACCTTGTGTTTCGAGCGCGCTGTGAACGCAGGCGATCCCGCCACGGGGCGGCAACACGACATCTGAGGTGCCGGCAGTGACGTGTTGTCGATGCGTACGACTGGCGATGTCAGCCGCGCTGCTGGTACTCGCGCCAGCGAGCGTCGGCGCACAAGCGGTCGACACGACCTGGCTGCGGGCGCACTACCGCAAGATCGAGCCGCGAATCCCGATGCGGGACGGTGTGCGGCTGCTGACGGTTGTGTATGTGCCGCGCGACACGGTCGGGCACTCGTTTCCGGTGTTGATGACCCGCACGCCGTTCGGGGCCGGGCCGTATGGCGACTCGACGTATCGCCGCGCACTTGGGCCAAGCGGCAATCCCCGCTACGCACGAGACGGATTCATCTTCGTGATTCAGGATGTGCGAGGCAGCTGGCTGTCGGAAGGCCAACTGACGATGATGACGCCACATCGCACGAAGAAGGGGCCGCGCGATGTGGATGAAAGCACGGATGCATCTGATACGATCCGGTGGCTCCTGGCGAACGTGACGCCCAACAACGGGCGTGTCGGGATCTACGGCACGTCATGGCCGGGGTTCTACACCACGGCGAGCTGCATCGACGCGCCGCGCGCCGTGGTCGCGTGCTCACCACAGGCGCCCATGACCGACATCTGGCATGGTGACGATGCATTTCACAACGGCGCCATGATGCTCACCGCGAACTTCTTCGGGTTCGCGGGCCTCGCGCGGCCTCGCGGTGCACCGCCGGGGCTGGAGACATTCCGCGGGCGCGACATGGGTCCGGACGCATACGCCGCCTATCTCGCGCTGGGCCCACTCGGTCCTGCGGCGCGTCGGCTCATCGACCCAGACTCCGGGTGGCTGTGGTACGAAATCTCGGCGCATCCCACGGCCGATGCCTACGTGCGTGCGCGCGACATCTCACGCCACGTCGGTGGAATCCGCGCCGCGACACTCGTCGTCGGCGGCTGGTTCGACGCGGAAGATCTGCAGGGACCGTTCCGGACCTGGCGCGCGCTGCGGCAACGAGCGCCAGCGAGCAATGCGAAACTCGTGGTTGGACCGTGGGATCATGGCGGCTGGTCACGGGGCGACGCCAACGCGGTCGGCACGCTGCGCTTCGGGGCGCCATCGGGGCCGTTCTTTCGCGATTCGATCGAGTTTCCGTTCTTCATGCAGCATCTCAAGGGTGGGCCGGACGCCGGTCTTGCTCGCGTCACCGCGTTCGAGACAGGCAGCAATCGCTGGCGCCGCTACGACGCGTTTCCGGCGCGTGACGCGCAGCGGCGTTCGCTGTACCTCGGGGCGTCGCGCGGGCTGAGTTTTTCACCGCCCACCACCACGTCGAGGCCAGCGTTCGATGCCTATCGCAGTGATCCCGCCAATCCGGTTCCGACCACCGACCGGATAGAACCGGAAGGCGCGCCGTCGGATTGGGTGGTGGCCGACCAGCGCTACGCGTCGCGGCGTCCGGATGTGCTGACGTACACGAGCGAGGTGCTCGCGACGGACGTCGTCATTGCGGGGCCGGTGACGCCAGTGCTGTATGTGGCCACCACCGGTGGTGATGCGGATTTCATCGTGAAGCTGATCGACGTCTACCCCGAGGGTGACTCCGCCGCGACCGGCGCGCCACCCGGAGCGCAGATCCTCGTGCGTGGCGAGCCCTTTCGCGGCCGCTACCGTCGCTCATTCGCACATCCGATGCCATTCCGCCATGGAGTCGTCGATTCGATCCGGTTCGAGATGCCGGACGTCAACCATCGGTTTCTGCGGGGGCATCGGATCATGGTGCAGATCCAGAGTTCGTGGTTCCCGCTGGTCGATCGCAATCCGCAGACGTGGGTGCCGGACATTCTCGAGGCGAAGACCGATGAATTCCGCGCCGAGGAGATGCGGGTGTATCGCGGGCGGCGCCATGCATCGCGAGTGGAGGTATTCGTCCTGCCCTGAGCGCACGCCGGGCATCCGTGCAACGCGACGCGGGACGTCGCTCCACGGACGCCGTGGACGGTGTTTCGCTACTTCGCCGCCGCGGTGATCGTACGCGCCCGCACCTCGAGTTGGTCTGCGTCTGCGGCCTTCCCCGACTCGCGCAGCATCTTCGCGTACTCGCGGAGCACTTCGGCAACCGCGGGCGAACTCGTGCCGAGTGCCGTCTCCCGGATCTGCAGCGCGTGCCGGTAGCGTGTCTCCGCCTCGGCGAACTCCCGTGAATCACGCAGCACATTCGCGAGGTCGAACTCGGCGGTCGCGACGCTCGGATGGTTGGCATCGACGCGTTTCGCGAGGATTTCCAGCGCATGCAGCAACCGCGTCTTCGCGTCCGGCAGCCGCCCGCGATGCCAGGCGATCTCACCAAGATTGATGTTGATCGACGCGACGTTCGGATGGTCCGCGCCAAGCGTTTTCGACAGGTTCGCTTCGGCCCTGAGATACTGCCGTTCCGCGTCGTCATATCGCTTCAGCCCGTAGTACACGACCCCGAGATTACTGAGCGTGCGGCCAACGTCGGGATGTTCCTTGCCCACGGTGCGCTCATACGTCGCGAGTGCACGGAGATAGGCTGGCTCTGCTTCGGCAAAGCGACCCTGCGCGAGGTATGCGGACGCGAGGTGGCGCTGCAGCCGCGCGTACTCTGCGTCTTCCGGTGCCTTGCTCGCCGCATGCAGCGCGATGGCGCGCGTCAGCAGCGACTCCGCCTCGGCAAAGCGACCGCGAGTCACGAGCATGCCACCGAGGCCGCTCAGCGGCAGCAGCAGGTCTGCCGACTTCGTTCGGCTCGACGAGCCCTCGCGGACGGCGAGTGTCGCACGATACAGCGACTCGGCGACGGCGAATCGCCCCTGTTGCTGCGCCAACCGTGCCAGCTCGAGCTTCGATGACTGAAGCTCTGGATCGACCGCCTGCAGCCGCTGTTGCCGTATTGCGAGAGACGATTCCAGCAGTGGCTGTGATTGCGCGAAGAGTCCCAGCTCCCGGTACACGACGCCCATGGTCTGCATCATCTGCGCCTGCACGAGCGGCTGAGCCGTCAGTTCGGTGCGGATGCTCGCCGCGCCACGATCAAGGATTTCCCGCGCGGTGATGCTGTTTCCACGAGCCTCGCTGGGGTCCGAGACCTTGAACAGGCCGACCAGCAGGTTGGAAACCTGTCGTGCATTTTCCGCTTCGCGCCGCGCCAACGACTCCGCGCGGCGCGCACGGAGCAGCCCGATGCCGGCAAGCGATATGCCCGCCACCAGCGCCATCACCACCAACGTACCGGCGACGACCGCTCCGCGATTCCGCCGCACGAATCGCGAGAGGCGATAGGACTTCGATGGCGGCCGCGCGATCACCGGTTCGTGACGCAGATGCCGCTCGATGTCCATCGCCAGCCCGTTCGCCGTTTCGTATCGGCGAGAACGATCGGGATCGATCGCCTTCATCACGATCCAGTCGAGATCGCCCTTCAGTTCGCCGCGAAGCGCCTTGATTTCCGTTCGGCGGCGCTGCGACACCAGGCCAGCACCATCGCCAAGCGTCGAGAGCCGGGCGCTCGGCGTGGCGGGCGCGGCCTGCTTCGACGCGAGACGCACCATGAACACCGGCATGCCAATCTCGCTCGGATCCACCGGCAGCCGATCCGTGAGCATCTCGTAGAGCATCACACCGAGCGAGTAGATGTCGGTGCGAGTGTCCACATCCGATCCGATCGGATCCGCCTGCTCCGGACTCATGTAGGCTGGCGTGCCGATCGCGTGCCCGTAATCGGTCATCAGCGTCTGCGCGGTCAGCGGCTGCGCGAGCGCCTTTGCAATACCGAAATCGATGACCTTCGGCACCGGCTTGTCATCCAGCACGGTGACGAGCACGTTGGTCGGCTTCAGGTCACGATGGATCACCCCTTTCTGGTGGGCGTGCTGCACCGCGTGACAGACATCGATGAAGAGACTGAGTCGCTCGGCCGTCGTCAGCTGCTCCGCATCGCAGAACTCGGTGAGGGGCGATCCCTTCACCAGCTCCATGACGAAGAACGGGAGCCCGTCATCGGTGGTGCCGCCATCGAGGACCTTGGCGATGTTCGGATGGTCCATGACGGCGAGCGCCTGCCGCTCCGCCTCGAACCGGGCGATCACCGCGCGCGTATCCATGCCCGCCTTGATCACCTTCAGCGCGACGCGCCGACGAACCGGTTCGGTCTGCTCCGCAACGTAGACCAGCCCCATCCCACCCTGGGCAAGTTCGTGGACAATGCGGTAGCGACCGATCTGCGTGGGGTGCGTCGGTGTGCTCAGTGGCGCGGCCAATGCTCCGGTGCTGTTCTCAGCGCTGGGCATGCGTATTCTCCGCCTGGAACGGCCGTGCCTGACTCGACGCCGATGCACCGTGCGCGATTCCCTTCCCTCGCGACGACGTGTGCAGAATCGTCGCGACCACAGCGCTCGACCGCTCGATCACGGTGACTTACAGGATGATGATGTCAGGATCGATGACCTCGTCCACCGGCTCGCCGCCCTGCACCTTGCACTTGAGGACCACGTTGTACGAGTAGGTCCCCGGTTCGACCGCGCTGCCCGTCCTGGCGCTGTTCCGTCCCTTGGCTTGCAGACCCTGGAATGGCCATGACTGTGTCTGGTCCTTGAGAGTGATCTCGAGGGACTCCGCGTCAACGTTGCCGGCCATGCTCCACTCGACGTCGTCACCGACTTTCACCGTGATCTTGTTGGGCGTCACGAAACCGGGTGTGTCACCCGATCGGCAGTGCACCTTGATCTTTTGTGTCGTTGCGGTCGACGTGGCTGATGCAGGCACCACAGCGGCGCCGAGCCAGACCGTAGCTACGACGCCTGCTGCTGCAATGAGGCGAACCATGACAGGCGCTCCTTTCGTGGACGGGCAAGTGAATGCGTTCGCGTGCCTGACGACATCCCGCTTCGCCGGGCCGGCAATACTACAAGGTTGTAATGATAGTGCCGGCCGCCGCAGGAGATGTCAATGCACGAGGCTGCCCGAAAGGTGCCAGGCACAGATCACGTCTCACTGCCGCGATTGCGTCACCCGCGCCTCCGAACGCACCCATGCTGTAACGCGCTCGCGCACGACACTCATCGGCAGCGCGCCGCTCACGAGCAGCATGTCGTGGTAGGCTGGCAGACTGAAGCGTGAGCCGAGCGACGCCATGGCTGCAGCCCGAAGCCGTTCGAACTCACGGCTCCCCATCTTGTAGGCGAGCGCCTGTCCGGGCAGATCGGTGCTGTATCGCAACGTCTCCGACTGCAGCTGGGTCTCCGATTCCAGCGCATGCGCCCGGAGGAAATCCAGTGCATGGGCACGCGTCCAGCCGAGGCCATTCATTCCCGTGTCCACCACGAGCCTGCAGGAGATGAACATGTCCATCGCCAATCGCCCATACCGATCGTACGGATCATCGTAGATGCCGAGCTCCCCGGCCACGATGCTCGCGTAGTCACCCCAGCCCTCACCAAACGCGGTGTAGAAGCGTTCGCGACGGTATGGAGGAAGTGCCGGATTCTCCCGCGAAAGGTTGATCTGGAAGTGATGACCGGGCCACAGTTCGTGCGCAATGAGCGGTGCAGCCGTGAGCAGTGAACGTTCGTCGAGCCGTGTGCCGTTGTAGTAGTAGTGGCCCGCAGAATCAGCGGGTGTGGGCGGCTGATAGTAGCCGAAAGTCATCGATGGTTCGAGCGCTGGCGGCAGCCGCTGCACGTCTCCCATCGCGCGGGGAATTGCGCCGAAGGCGCGCGGCAGCTGCGGACGCAGCCGGTTGGCGTAGCTCATCAGCCGTGCGCCGACTTCATCCGGGGTTTTCGCGAAGAAGCGAGGGTCCTTCGCAAGCCGCGCGTGAAACTCTGCGCGTGTTCCCTGAAAGCCAACCTGCGCGCGAATCCCGGCCATGTCGGCCTCGATGCGCGCCACCTCCGCGAGACCGATCCGGTGCACCTGCTCCGCAGTGACCGGCAATGTCGTGTGAAACCGGACCAGCAAGTCGTAGTACGCTCGACCACCGGGATACATCGAGAGACCCACCCGATCCAGCGTCTGCGTTGCATACGGCCCATCCAGCAACGAGATCAGACGATGCACCGCGGGAATCACGTCGTCAGCGACGATCCGCGCGGCACGACGGTTGAAGTCTGCCGCCAGCGCCGGTTCGAGGGCGTTCAGTCTGGACGGTGCGACGCTGAACGGGTTCCTCTCGTCCGGCGCCGTGTACGCACGCACGAGTGCGACGCTCGCGGGCAGCGCCAGCCGCGACAGCCGAATGCCTCGCGCCGCACGCTGCTCGAGCCCCGCGCGGATCGAATCGACGAGCGGCGCAACTTCACGCAGCAGCGCCAGGTAGTGGGCCGTGTCACCGGCCGATCGGAGTGGAAGCGCAGCAAAGCCTCGCGCGATCGGCCCCAGCGGCGATGCGTATGGCGTGATCGTCGCGAAATCGAACCACCAGAATGGTCCCTTGCCCCTGTTTGCCTTCGCTTCCCATTCGAGCAGTTGGACGGTCAGTCGTTCTTCGTCGGAGAGCGTTGCCTTCGGCAGTCGCGCGAGTCGCGATGCGACCCGTGCCCAGCGTCTGGCATCCTCCTGCCACGCACGACGCGACACATCCGGCAGGTGTTTCCTGTCGTCGGCAGCGAGGCTCCCCCCGAAGGCCGCGGCGCGCATCCCGCTGGTCACGGTATCGAGTATCGCCGCCAGCTGCTGCGCGGGAGTCTGCGCCTGAGCTGCGAGCGACGTGGTCGCCGACGTGAACACGGCGGCCACAAAGAGTCCGATGATACGAGTCATAAACGTACGCTCCGCGTTACCTGCGACGTCGCGTGGCCGTCGCAGGATCCAGTGCAAACATCAAACCGAGCCACGCGCGTTTCGTTCGAACCGCTGCGTCGAACGGGCCATAGCCATCCGCCACCACCATGTTCCGTACCGGCCGGAGTTGACCGATCGCGACGCCGCCGCTGAGGGAGAGCGCCCGTTGTGCACGGGGCTTCCAGCGAGCCTCCGCCCCGATCTCGGGACGGTACACCATGCGCCATGCCTTGAGTCGCACGACGTCAGCTGAGTCACTCGTCTTTGTCGCGGCACGGGCGATGCCGAGGTCACCCACCAGCGACAGTGAGCCGCGCCGCGTGCTGATCAACGGCACTCGCAGACCGAGAATGGCTGACTCCATATCGGTGACCGTGCGAAGACGCTGGACCCGGCACGTTGCGGAACCTGGCGGGATCAACCCGACGCAAGGTGAGCCAGTCCGGCGATGCGACCCTTGCATCGCTTCGAAACTCAGGTGCCACCGAATCCCGCTGCTGGCGATCGGCTGCTCCACGCCGAAACCGAAACCGAGCGGCCGTCCCAGGTCACCCGGACCGATCTCCGTCATGACGAGATGACCGCCCATGCTCTGCGCAAGGGCGGATGAGGCAGAGAGACCAGTCACGAGCAGGCTGGCGAACAATCGCATGGCGAAGGCCTCTAAGGGTGTCCTGTGCAGGGGGATCCGCGGCAACGCGGCAAACAACGAGCAGGACCACCGTCCCGCAATCAGGCAACCCGGCGACGGTGGAAAGAAGGTCGTGCGACCCTCAGAAGCGCACGCCGATAGCGCCGCGCGAACGCCCGGCAGCACATCCATGCGATATTTGTTGGCAGTCACGCTCCGCGACGTCGAGCGCCGCGCCTCCGAACACCCGACATGATTCACTTCTCGCCTGCGCCTGACGCGACCGAGCGTCCGGCGCGGTTCCCCAGCCCCTTCGACCGCGCCGCCGTGCACCCGCTCGCGCGACGCGCGGCGCTCGAAATGCTCGCCGAACTCGAGTCACCCGCTGCGCAGTCCTTCGGGCTTGCGGAACCGGGCAACGGCAAGATGTTCGGCGTCCTCGTCGTCGGGACACGCGACGGCACGGTTGGCTATCTGCGCGGCTTCTCGGGAATGCTGCAGGGACAGTGGCACATCGAGGGATGGGTGCCGCCAGTATTCGACTCAGTTGCGCGCGATGTGGTCTGGATTCCGGGTGAAGCCGAGCTGCGCGGGCTGAGCGCAGACCGCGCAACGCTCGAGCGTGAGACAGAAACGCCGGCAACTGACGCGGCGCTTCGTGCACTCCAGGAACTTCGTGTCACTCGGTCGCGCGAGCTGCTGCCGATGATCCAGGACACATACCGCTTCTCGAACGCGCGCGGCGATGCACGCACACTGCGCGAACTGTTCGCGCCTGCGGAGCCGCCCGGCGGCGCAGGAGACTGCGCTGCTCCCAAGCTCATTGCGGAGGCCTACCGGCAACGGCTCCTGCCGCTGGCGCTGGCCGAAGTGTGGTGGGGTGCACCACCGCGATCCGGCGATCGCCGCGCGGGATCGTTCTATCCGGCGTGCCGAAGCAAGTGCGCGCCGATCCTTGCACACATGCTTGATGGCCTCGAAGCCGATCCGGTGCCACTATTCGGTGCGGAGGCGATTGCCGCGTCTGAACCGACGCCGCTCTTCGAGGACCAGCAGCTCATCGTCGTGCAGAAACCGTGTGGGCTCCTGTCGGTTCCAGGGCGCAATCCCCTGCTCCAGGACTCGGTGCTGACACGATTGCGCGCACGGCACCCTGACGCGACCGGCCCCCTCCTCGTGCACCGACTCGATCTCGATACATCGGGCGTGCTGCTGGCCGCAAAGGACCTCGCGACCTTCACGACGCTCCAGCGCGCCTTCGCAACACGCGGAATCGAGAAGCGTTACGTCGCGTGGCTGGACGGCGATGTGGTCGGCGACGGCGGCGTCATCGAACTGCCACTGCGCGTGGATGTCGACGACCGGCCTCGCCAGATCCACGATCCCGTGCAGGGCAAGGCGGCGGTGACAGCATGGCGCGTCGTTGATCGAGCACATGGTCGCACGCGAGTGGAGCTTGCCCCACACACAGGACGCACGCATCAACTCCGGGTCCACGCATCGCATCCCCTCGGCCTCGACGCCCCGATCGTGGGTGACCGGCTCTACGGGCGCACCGCCCCGGAGCCCGGCCAGCGACTGATGCTCCACGCAGAGTCGCTGGCTTTCGTGCATCCCGTGACGGGTTTACCGGTCAGATTCATCAGCCTGGCACCGTTCTGACGCCGCAAGGTGACGCCGGTGGTACCACATGGATACACTCCTCTGAGGCGTTGTGCCGCCCGCCGATTTCAATCCGGAGCAGGAGCAGTACCGCAACACGATGCAGCCCGGGATGTGGCGCGGGTGACACTGCAACTGGCGTTTCCTCGTAC
>JANMNM010000307.1:0-3220 GCA_031373905.1 Gemmatimonadaceae bacterium
CGAGTTCCTTGAACTCCTGGCGCTCGACACCGAGGTCGAGCGCCAGCCTGAATGAGCTGCTGACACGTCCACCGACGGTCACGCGGTGCGTGCGCGTCGTCATATCCGCGAGTTCGAAGCCCGGTTGCCGATTGTCCTCGCTGCTCTGGTCGACATGATAGGCAAGCTGCAATCGCTTGAGCTGCCATTGTGCGTCGAGGCTCTGCTGGACATTCAGTTGATCGGGAACATCGGAGGCGGTGAAGCCTCCGTCGGCGGGCGTCCCATCGCCGAACGGGTGCTGCTGCTGCCGCGAATACGACAGCGTCGGCAGCCACATCGTGCCGCCTGCGACGCGAAGCAGCGGCGCCAGTGGCGCGGCAAGCACGATCGACGACGAGCGCATGCGCGTCGTCAGTACCGAGGCGATTGCGTCGAGGTTGTCAGATGTCCTGTTGCCGGAAATGCTCAACCTGACCTGGCCAACATTTCCGCTGAGCTCGACGTTGTCACTCTCGATGTCTGCGCGCGCGATCGATGCCACACTCCGGAACATGGGATCGACGCGTTCGTGTTTGAGCGACAGGTCGAGAGTCGCTGGCCACGCGCCGAGGAGCTTCTGCTCCCGCATGAGTGCAATGCCGACTTCGGCGTACTGTGCCGCCTTGCGGTTGCGCTTCGACGACACGAGCACCCCGCCGGTGGTGGGTGGCGTGTCGTCGGTGAAACCGGACCGGCTGCTCGCCAGACCAGCGGCGACTCTCAGACGCTCAGACGGAGTTCTTGCGGCGAACTGGAGGCCGTAGCCATCACTCCGTTCGGCTGACAGGATGGCGCCCTGTGTGTACCCCTGTTCCGCCAGGATCGAGCTGTGCAACACCGTCGCGTCGACGTGCAATGCACCTGGGCGCCCGGGAATCATCTCGACGGCGAGGCCTGACGAGACCACGCGATGATCGCCGCGATCCAGTCCCACGATGTTGTCCGTTCCCACGATACTGGTGCCGTTCTGCGCGGCGACCGTCCACGTCGCGCGCGCTCCTCCGACCGACGCGGTCAGGCCGCGGCTGGCGAAATTGTTGATCAGGTGACGGTTGCTGCCGGCGGATACGTGTCCGAGTGCCACTTTGGTCTGGCGCCCGGCAAAGCGCATCGCGTAGTCGGCGAGGTCGATGCGTGATGCGCGATCGCCCTGCTCACGGTACCGCAACGCCTTCCTTTGTTCGTCGGCGCCGAACGCGTGTGTGTCGGATGTGAGCGTGAATCCGTCCCGAAGCTGTGACGTCGTCAGGCCGACTGTGCCATTCAGGGTCTGGAACGTCGGCCGGTCGGGTGCCGGTGTCGTGCCTGAGCGTCCTTGCGCGAGTTGGCCGACGTTCCGGAGGTCGATGCGGGGAAGAACTTTCGCCGGCTTGTTGACGAGCGGCGCGCGGATGTGCAGCGGCAGTGTCGCGAGCGCCGTCCATTCGTCACCCTTGTCGAGGAACACCGTGAACTCCACATCGCCGGCGGGCAGGTTGACACCGTTGGCACGAAACACGAGACGTGTTCCCGCGGCCTTGAAGAGCGATGTCAGATCCTCGCTCCCGACGACGACGGCGATCCGGCCTTCCGCCGTTGTTGGCATTCGGCTGAGGGTGAGCGCGATCGGCGCCTGTGCCGCGACCGAATCGGTGGACTTGAAGCTGGGTGAGACCGTGATGGTGGAGTCGCGTGGCTGCTGGGCGCGCAGTGTCGTCGCCGTCACGAGCAAAAGCATCGCCGCGCGCCGTGCGCAGCGGCAGAGCATTGTGCGTGCCGCGAGCGGACTCGGGTACAACGGCAGGCGTCGCGTCGCGCGAGACCCAGTCGTCGCGAGCGCACATGGGTTGTCCAACGGCATCCTGACATTGATGCGCTGGGTACGCCGGATTGATCCGCCGCTGCGTAGCACGAAACCTCCTGCGCGTGACCCATTGGCGAGCTGCGCCCCTTCGCGTGCGGAACGGCGATTCCGCCGAGTGCGCGAGTCGTGCGGACGCTACGGCCGGTTGATGAAATGAGCAAGGAGCGGGGTATCGAACCGATGTTGTTGACAAAGCCAGGTCAAAGCGGTAGCGAACAGTCTTACACCTTTACAAAAATGCGCGCGTCCTCTACCGGACCTGATCATGAAATGCCTTGGCATTGCGCTCGCGCTGGTGTGCCTGACCGCCATTCCTGCTGTCGGTCAAAGCACGGCAATCAACAACTCCAAAAGCAACATCAAGAACAACATCATCATCACGCCGCGCGGGGACGGCAATTGGCAATGCATGGCTGCGGGCGTGCCGTGTACGGCGAGCGAGGTCGGCGCGCTCAACGCGGCGTTCGCCGCCGGCGCGTCGCCCGGTGACGACGGCATTGCGGAGGTAACCTTCGTCGCCGCAGGTATCATGCAGTGCCGGAACAGGCACAACACACCGTGCAGCTCATCGCACACCGCCTCGCTCAACAATGTGGCGGCGTCTATTGCGGTTGTTCCGCGGAACACTGGGCGCGCGGTAAGCACGATTGGTGTCAGCGGCAAGCCCCCTGTTGCAGCGACGCGAGACACCACCAGGAAACCGCCGACGCGGGACTGAGCGACCTCGGTCTCGCTGAGTGCAGAACTGCCGATGGCGGCACTGCCGATGACGGTCCTGCCGGTTCGCGCTGGATCCGGTGACGAACGCTACAGACTCAACACGTGCGACCGATCCGCGCCGTGCACGGCGGCAAGCGCGATGGACTGATCAAAGGTGACAAGCCGCCCGCGCTTCAACACGGCGAGCGCGAGCAGATACACATCGGTCAACTGCCGTGGACCGTGAATACGGCTCGTATCGATACGCAGAGCATCGAGCAGGCTGACCTCGTCGGGCCAGAACTCGTGCACCGGGTGCGCCGTGGCGGCGCGCAGGCGACGGGCGATCTCGCCAACCGGCTGCGCGTTCGGGTACGACGGGTGCGACATGATGCGCAGACAGCCGTTCTGCGTGATTGGGCACGAGGCCCACCCGTCACCGGCATTGTCCGCAAACCAGCCGGCCGCTGCCTGATGCGACGCGTGATCGGAATCGAGCAGCGCGATCATCACGTTCACATCGAGCAACGCGCGCATCAGTAGGCGTCGTCGCCGCGCAGCTGATCGATCAGGTCGTTCGTGACGAGCCCGCCTCGGCGCGGGAACGGCTGCAGGCCGTAGAGTGCCGGCGCCTCCCGCACCGCAGGCGACGGGGAG
>JANMNM010000026.1:0-31612 GCA_031373905.1 Gemmatimonadaceae bacterium
GAGCTGAATCGGTCGGTCGCCTGCGGCTCGCACCGTTCTCGCGCAGCGAGCCCTCAGGTGCCCGGTCTGTACGCCGCCTTGATCCGAAGGCTGATTCCGGTCGTTCCCCATTGCATGCGCACGGTTGCCTCGTCGCGGAGCACGGCCGGAAACAGGTATGTCAGCGTCTCGAGATGTGACGCCTGATCCGGCGTGACGTCGATGCGCAGCGCATCGCTGTCCGCTCCCGGGTACGGCGTATGCTGGATGTTCGTCGTGCGGTTGAGGATGAACGTCCAGGCACCCGTCGCGCGTGGAACAAGCCAGATGGTGTAGCGTCCCCTGGCCACCGGCCGGCCTTCGAGCGTGATGTCCTGGCTGATGCTGATCTGTGTCGCCAGATCGGCACCGGGATGCCAGATGCTGTCCCAGGGCACCAGCGCGCCGAAGAGGGCGCGGCCGCGCGCGGTTGGACGTCCATACTCGATGCGGATGTCCGTAAACGCGACGCGCTGTTCTGTGGCGCCCCGCTGGCTGAACGGGTACCCCTGGGCGCCGAGGCGCGGCGCGGTGAGGAGGCTGATTATCGCACAGCTGACGAGCGAGGCGCGCATTGAGATCATTGGAAGTGAGAAACCCGCGCGCCCCGACTCACGCACGGACTTGCCCGGAAGCGCCTGAACCTGTGTTCAGCCCGCCCCCGCGTATGCGACGGGACCGAAACTCGTTCCAGCGCCGACATAAATTTCGCCACTCAGCCGTTGGCGGACCACCTCCGCCGCGGATCTCCCCACTCAGCCCTTGTCCCATGCTACGCCACGCCGCACTGGCCGAACAGCCTGTGGCTTGTCGGTGCGACGGACTCCGCTCCGACGGTGCTCAAGACACTCCGGCCACGGTTTGACGCATCGCGGCACGTCGTTCGACAGTTCGAGGCGACATCGAAGGATGGCACGAAGGTGCCGTACTTCATCGTCCATCCCACGGCGATCGCGATGGACGGAACGACACCGACCATTCTCGAACCCTACGGTGGCTTCGAGATATCGAGTACACCACGCTATGACGCGGATGTCGGCAAGTTGTGGTTGGAACAGGGTGGTGCCTACGTGCTCGCGAACATCCGGGGCGGGGGTGAATTCGGGCCGGCGTGGCATCAGGCGGGGCTCAAGACGCGTCGACAGGTGATCTACGACGATTTCGCTGCCGTGGCGCAGGATCTCATCGCACGTCGGATCACCAGCCCGCAGAAACTCGGCATCGTCGGCGGTTCGAACGGCGGCCTGCTGATGGGCGTCGCCATGACCCAGCACCCGGAGCTGTACGGCGCCGTCGACATCGCGGTACCGCTGCTCGACATGCTGCGCTTCGAGCAGATCGCCGCTGGCGCATCCTGGGTGGCGGAGTACGGCAGTGTGTCGGTGCCGGAGGAGCGCGCGTTCCTCGCGTCAATCTCGCCGCTGCACAACCTCAGGCCTGGCGTGACCTACCCTGAACCGCTGGTCTGGACCACGACCAGGGATGACCGCGTCGGACCGCAACACGCGCGCAAGTTTGCCGCGAAAATGGCTGACATGGGTGTGCCGTACCTCTTCTACGAAGTGATCGAGGGCGGCCACGGATCCGGCGCGAACCTGCAGCAGAGCGCGAGGACAACGGCGTTGCAGTACACGTACTTTGCGCGACGGCTGATGGGGCCACCACGACGCAGCGTGCCGTGATGCGCTGATCAGTCGTCCACCGCGCCGTGCGCGAGCAGATACGTCACCGCGGCTTCCTGACCGGAATGCCTGGCCCAGCCGAGTGGCGTGCTGTTCCAGAGTGCGTCGCGGATGTCCAGTCGCGCGCCTCTCGACACGAGTAGCTGCACGAGCGCCATGTGCCCGGAGAGCGCCGCGCCGTGCAGCGGCGTCTGATGTGCATGCATGCCGTCAGGATTACGTCGATCGGGATCCTCGCCGGCGTCCAGCAGCAGTGCAACCACGTCGACCCGGTTGTTGATGGATGCGAGCGCCATGGCCGCATGCCGCTCGACGCTGCTGGCCTGCGGCAGGAGACGTCGGCAGTCGTCGACTTTTCCCAGCCCGGCGGCGACTCCGAGCCGATCGATCGCCGCGCCGCGCTCTGCGACTGCGTCCGCAGCCTCGCCAAACCCGAAGATCAACGCCGTGATCAGCGGCGAACGCCAGCGCGATTCGCCGATGCCATCCACGGCTGCGCCGTAGTCGAGCAGCGTGTGCACGAGCGGCACCTGCACGCCGGCGTCAGCGGGAGGTGTGCTCGAAATCAGCATGCTGAGCGTCGTGCACTGGCCGCCGTACATTCCGGCAAGCGCATCGACCTCGGCGCCGGCGTCGAGCAGGAGCCTCGCGATCTCCACTGCGTTCGCCGGCGAGCGCTGGCGGTAGCCTTCCACGCCATTGGCGCTGAGGTAGTGCAGCAGCGTCGCGCCGTGCACGGCGGGATCGTGGCAGGTGATGCGCGTTGACCGCGCGCCAACCAGCGCCGGGTGCATCGCGACCAGCGACCTGAGGGCGGTGGTGTCGCCATTGATCACCGCCTCCACGGCCGTCTCGAACTCCCGGACCGGCGATCCAGGTGTGGTGACATCAGCCACGTAATCATCCAGCGCTTGCCAGTCACGAAACGAATACGCGCGCGCCAGCGCCAGGCGTGCATCGTCGATGGTGAGCTCGGCCGCGCTGATTTCTGCATCGCTGACCGGCAACGGTTTCCACGTGACCACCGGATCGAGAAACCGTGGCAGGCACTCGTGGATGATCCGGATCGCGGCGGGAACACCCGCGCGGTGGCCCACAAGCAGTTCGGCCGCCTGCGATTCGTAGGCGGCGCGCGCCGCGTCGAATGGCAGGCGGCCGATCAAATGTGAACCGCCCGCCCGAGCACGGCCAACGCCGCTTCCTTCACCGTCTCGCCGAGTGTCGGATGCGCGTGTGTGGTGATCGCGATGTCCTCGCTCGAGCCCCTGAATTCCACGGCGAGCACGATCTCCTGAATCAGGTCACCGGCATTCGCACCGATGATGTGGCAGCCCAGCAGCTCGTCAGTCGTCGCATCGGCGATGATCTTCACGAATCCGTTCGTCTCACCAAGGCAGCGCGCGCGCCCGTTGGCGGAGAACGGAAACTTTCCTGTCTTGTATGCGCGGCCGCTGGCCTTCACTTCGGCTTCAGTCAGGCCGACCGTCGCGATCTCAGGCCAGGTGTACACGACACCGGGAATCGCAGCGTAGTGCATGTGCACCTTCTTTCCCGCAATCACCTCCGCTGCAATCACGCCTTCCTCCTCCGCCTTGTGCGCGAGCAGCTTGCCGCCGGCGACGTCACCGATGGCGTAGACGCCAGGCAGGTTCGTGCGCATCTGATCGTCAACCTGGATCTCGCCGCGCGGCGCAAGCGTGAGGCCGAGCGCCGTGGCATCGATGCCGTGCAGGAGCGGCTTCCGGCCGACGCTCACCAGCACGACGTCTGCCTCGAGCACTTCGCTCTGCCCGTCCTTCTCGATGGTCAGCTTGATGACCTTCTTCGACGACAGGTCCGCGGCCGTCACCTTGGTGCCGGTACGAATTGCGAGCCCCTGTTTCGAGAAGATGCGAGAGGCGTCCTTGATCACGTCGTCATCGTTTCCCGGAAGGATGGTCGGCATGAACTCGACCACGGTGACCTCCGCACCAAGCCGCCGCCACACCGAGCCGAGCTCGAGCCCGATCACACCACCGCCCACGACCACCATGCGCTTCGGAACCGAGTCGAGCGTCAGGGCGCCGATGTTCGAGACGACGCGCGTCTCGTCGAACTTGAGGAACGGCAGTTCCACCGATGCCGATCCGGTGGCGATGATCACGTTCTTCGCGGCGTAACTGGTGACGCTGCCGTCCGCCGCCGTCACCTCGACGAGATTCCCGGCCTTCAGCGCACCAGACCCGCGCGCCCACGTCACCTTGTTCTTCTTGAAGAGGAACTCGACGCCCTTCGTGTTGGCGCCGACGACGTCGTTCTTCCGCTTCATCATCTGCGCGAGGTTCACGGAGACCTTGTCGATGACGACCCCGTGCTCGGCGGCGGAGTGCTTCGCGAACTCGAAGTGCTCGCTGCTGGTGAGCAACGCCTTCGAAGGGATGCACCCCACATTCACGCAGGTGCCGCCGAGCGTCTTGTCCATCTCGACACAGACGGTGTTCAGTCCGAGCTGCGCCGCGCGGATGGCGGCCACGTAGCCGCCCGGGCCGCCACCAATGACCACGACATCTGCTGAAATCGGAGGGGTCGCCACGCGTCAGTCCACCAGCATGCTGGCCGGATCTTCCATCAACTCCTTGATCCGGACGAGAAAGAGCACCGCCTGCTGTCCGTCGATGACGCGATGGTCGTAGCTCAGCGCGACGTACATCATCGGGCGAATCTCCACCTTCCCGTCGATGGCAACCGGCCGATCCTGCGTCTTGTGCAGGCCGAGTATCGCAACCTGCGGGTAGTTGATGATCGGGGTCGAGATCAGTGAGCCGAACACGCCACCGTTCGTGATCGTGAAGGTTCCGCCGGTGAGATCATCCATCCCCAGCTTCGATGCGCGGGCCTTGCCGGCGAGTGTCGCGATGTCCCGGCTGATGGCCAGCATCCCCTGTGTCTCCGCATCCTTCACGTTCGGCACGACGAGGCCGGCTTCGCTGGCCACGGCGATACCCATGTTCACGTAGTGCTTGTAGACGATGCTGTCACCATCGATCTGGGCATTGACGATCGGATATGCCTTCAGTGCGTGCGTCGCGGCCTTCACGAAGAACGGCATGAAGCTCAGCTTCACTCCGTGGTCCTTCTCGACACGATCCTTGAGTCGCGCGCGGAGAGCGCTGACCGCGCTCATGTCGATTTCGTTGAAGGTCGTGAGGTGCGCCGTGTTGTGCTGGGCCTGCAGCAGGTTCTCGGCGATGCGCTTCCGACGCGTGGTCATCTTCTCACGCGTCTCGCGCTCGCCGACGCGCGCAGGCGCGGGCGAAGCCGGAGCGGGCGATGCGGGAGCGGGCGATGCGGGACGCGCCATCGGGGCACTGGCCGACGCGGCCACCGCCTGGACGACGTCCGGCTTGCTGATCACACCGCCACGTCCGGTGCCAGTGACGCTCGCGAGGTCGACGCCGGCCTCGTCGGCCAGGCGTCGCGCTGCGGGGGCCGATTTCATGCTGCTGGCTTCGGTCGGCACGGGCGGTGGACCAACCGGTGGCCCCTGGGGATCACCCGGCGGCGGTTCACCCTCCATTGACGTCGGGACTGGAGGCGGCCCGACCGGTGGCCCCTGTGGGTCGCCTGGCGGGGGGTCCGTGTTCGACACCTCCATGGAGCCAATCAGTGCGGCACGTTCGTCGAGTTGTCCGAGCAGGTCATCGACGCCAACGACGTCACCGTCACTTTTCGAGATCGAGGAGAGGGTGCCTGATTTGAGCGCCGGCACTTCTACGGTGATCTTGTCGGTTTCGAGTTCAACCAGAGTCTCGCCCGCCGTCACGGCATCGCCGGGCTTCTTCAGCCACCGAGACACGGTTGCCTCGACGATCGACTCGCCGAGCGGTGGCACCTTGATCGCTATCATTCGCCAGGATCCTGTTCGTTGGAGGCGCAAAGGCACGCGTCGGGGCGGCCGGCGCGGCGCAAGAAGCTGCACGCGCGGGAATCTTAACTCACCACACACCTCGTATTCGTGATGCGCGCACTGGTGTTGGGCGGCCATGGTGGCCTGGAGCAGCTGACCATTCGTGACGACGTGCCCGTGCCGGAGCTCGACGGGCCGCACGCTGTCCGCCTGCGGATGTCGGCGGTGGCGCTGAATCGCCTTGACCTGTTCGTACTGACGGGCTGGCCCGGGCTCAGGTTGACCCCGGACTGGGTGCCCGTGGCTGACGGGACCGGCGTCGTCGAGTCCGTCGGTGAGGCGGTGACGCGAGTCCGCGTCGGCGACACGGTCGTCGTGAACCCCGGGAGCAGTTGCCGTCGCTGTCAGTACTGCCTGTCGGAGCAGCAGCCACTCTGCCTCGACTACAAGATCCTTGGCGAGGATCGGCCCGGAACAGCGGCGGAATTTTGCGTCGTTCCGGAGTGGAGCGTGGACGCCGTATCGGAATCGGTGCCGGACGCGGAGCGTGCTGCGTTTGGCCTGGCGACCCTGACCGCCTGTCGGATGGTTGCCGGCAAGGCGCGAGTTTCGGCAGGTGAGCAGGTGCTGATCTGGGGCATCGGCGGCGGGGTGGCTCTGGCGGCACTGCAGTTGGCCAAGGCGCGTGGCGCGGTCGTGTGGGTGACCTCAGGCGATCCATCGAAGCTGGCGCGTGCCGCGGCGCTCGGTGCAGACCATGTGCTGAACCATGCGACCGAGGATGTGCCGTCCGTGATCCGCAAGGCGACCGGAAAGCGTGGCATGGACGTCGTCATCGACAGTGTGGGCGCGGCCACTTGGTCGCGCTCGCTGGCGTCGCTCGGACGTGGTGGCCGGTTGGTGACCTGCGGCGGCACGAGCGGGCCCATGCTCGAGACCGATGTCCGACGGCTGTTCATGAATCAGTGGACGATCAGCGGATCAACGATGGGCAGCGCGGTGGAGTGGGCGGCTGTGGTGGCGGAGTTCCGTGCCGGCGGCTTGCGTCCACCGATCGACTCCGTGTTCCCGCTATCGGCAGCGCGTGACGCCTATGCGAGGCTGCAGTCGGGCGGGCAGTTCGGGAAGATTGTGATTCAGGTGGCGACGTGACTGACCCGGTGTCTCCCGATTCCGGTCCCGCGCAGTACTCACAAGCGGAGCAGGCTCTCATTCGCGACGCGGTGCTCGCCGGGGTCTTGCCTCACTGTCCGCGGTGTGACTCGCGCCCGGCGATGGTGCGAAAGGGAATCGGGGGCGGTTCGTTCGGACTGGGGTACCAGCGGCGCCGCGACTGGTTCGTGTGCCCGGCTTGCAGGCGCTCCGCGATCTTCGACTTGCGGCGCGGGACGCGCAACTGAGCGGTACGCCGCGCGCCACCGAACGGACTGGACGCCGTGCTGTGGCCACTCGTACCGGACCTCGGCCAGTACTAGCTTTGGGCGTGGTGTGTGCCTTCGGGCCACACCGATCTCAATTCCGCTGATGCCATGGATTTCCTGACCCGACTGCAGGACAGTTTCGCGACGCTTGGAGAGATCGTTCCGGCGTTGATCGGCGCGCTCGTGATTCTGTTTGCGGGCTATCTGCTGGCGAAGCTCACCTCACGTGGTGTGGAGCGCCTGCTGAAGAAGCTGAGCGTCAACGAGCTGTTGCGTCGCGGCGGCGTGATGGAGGCGGTGGAGCACGCTGGCCATCATGTGAATCCGGCCCGGGTGTTCGGGAACATCGTGTTCTGGGCCGTGATGTTCGCGGTGCTGCTGGTGGCATCGACCGCCGCGGGTCTGCAGTCACTGAACGACGTCTTTGCCGAGCTCGTCAGTTACATCCCGAGCATCATTGCGGCGATCGTGATCGTGATCGTGGGGATCGTGCTCGGGGGGTTTGTCGAGGGCTTGCTGCTGGCGGCGGCGGGTGCGCTGCACGGCGGTCCGACGCTGGCGCGGGTCGGTCGTGGCGGCATCGTCGTCCTTGCTATCTTCATGGCGCTGCAGGAGTTGGGTGTTGCAACCGACATCGTGACGACCGCCTTTGCCATTCTGTTCGGCGCGGTCGCCCTGGCGCTGGCGCTGGCCTTCGGGCTTGGCAATCGCGAGCTGGCGGGCGACGTGACCCGGGAGTGGTGGGTGCGGTACCAGCGAGAGGAGGCCGCAATCGATGCGGAGGTCGCGGCGGATGAGGCTGAGATCGACGAGGAGCTCGCCGGAGATGATGAAGCTCGGGCGCCTGTTGGCGCCGCCGGTGGCGCTGCGCGACTGTCCTGACCGGGGTCTGAGCGGTATCTTTGCGCGCATGAGCGGACGCGTGCGGAGTTGGCGATCAGTCGGGTCCTGTTCCGTTGCCGGGGCAGCGTTCGCCGCGAGCGCGCTTGCCGGATGCAGTCGCTCGGCGCCGCTTCCGGATGCTGGAGTGCGCCCGCGGATTCTCAGCGGATCGGCAGTGACGTTGCTCGGGCGCGGCCCTCAGAGCGAACTCGAAGCCGCACTGGAACTCGCCCGCGATTACAGGGAGAGTCTCCTTCGCGCCTCCGATTTTACGGACATCGGGCAGGATCGCTGCAACGACGGGTGGCTGCGCGCATTTCCGCGCGACAGTAATGATGCGATGCGCGAGGCGACCTCAGAGCTGGTCGACAAGCTGGAGAAATTGATTCAGGCGTATGCGGTGGACGCGCCCATCGACACCCGCGAGGGGCACGAACTCCTTCGCAGTGTCGTGCTGTGGGAGATGGGGCGTGAGCGGCCGCGGTGGGATGTGTGGAGTGGCAAGCCAGGGCACGAGGCGATTGCTGCGGGGCTGACCGAACAGGTCGCGGATCCGGCAAGCGGTCGATGTGTCGTGACGACGCGTGGTGATACGGCGGCCTACGTCCTGCCGGTGGTGACTGATTTCTCGTTGCGCACCGCACGAGGCGCAGAGTCGAAGCTGGCATTCGGTGATCGCGGACTGGCCGCACTCCGTTCGCGTTATTGGCTGGGAAAGAAGTTGGATGACTCCAGTGCGGTGCTGGCCTACACTCGTGTATCGGCTGCGATGCTTTGGAAGGAGTACGCGGTGGTAACCGTGCATCGCCCGATCGAGCGTCGGGACGGTGAGGCGCTGTCGACCAGCAATGGCGGCAGCACGTACATTTTCCACCGTGTCGGCAACGCCTGGCTGCTGCTCGTCATCGCGCGCTCCTGGGGCTGACGACATCCGCCTGCGCCGGTGGCGTGACGCTCACTGAACCGGCGCCCCTATTTTTTGTTCCGTGGTTCGCATTCCCGGCGTTGCGTCGCAGGCGCGACCTGACGTCGGTCACGTTTTCCCTATCATCTGAATGACTGGTCCGGGGCCCCGCGAGCGCATTCTGCCTCGCATGATCGACGAGGAGATCAAGGAATCGTTCATCAACTACTCGATGAGCGTCATTGTCTCACGCGCACTTCCGGATGTCCGTGACGGACTGAAGCCAGTACATCGGCGCGTACTGTACGCCATGAACGAGGCTGGCCTCACGGCGGGTCGGCCGTACCGCAAGTCCGCGACGGTCGTCGGTGACGTGCTGGGTCGCTATCACCCGCATGGCGACAGCAGCGTCTACGATGCGGTCGTGCGCATGGTGCAGGAATTCTCATTGCGCTATCCGCTGGTGGATGGGCAGGGGAACTTCGGCAGCATCGACGGTGACAACGCCGCCGCGTATCGATACACCGAGGTCCGGCTGACGCGCATCGCGATGGAGATGCTGGATGACATCGATCGCGGCACGGTGGACTTCGGCGCCAACTTTGATGACACGCGCGAGGAGCCGAAGGTGCTGCCCTCGCGACTGCCGAACCTGCTGGTGAACGGCAGCACGGGCATTGCGGTCGGCATGGCGACGAACATCCCGCCGCACAACTTGCGCGAGGTGTCGGCCGCGATCGTGGCGATGGTGGACAATCCGGACATCGACAACGAGACGATCCGGAAGCACATCACCGGCCCCGATTTTCCGACTTCCGGCTTCATCTACGGCCGCGCCGGCATCCGCGACTACATCGACACCGGCCGCGGACGGCTGCAGGTCCGCGCCCGCTGCGTGATCGAGGAAAACGAGCGCGGCACGAAGAGCCAGATCGTCGTCACCGAGATTCCGTACCAGGTCAACAAGGAACGACTGCGACAGCAGATCGTGGACCTGGTGCGTGAGGGCAAGGTGGCCGGCATCAGTGCGCTGCGCGACGAGTCGAACAAGGAAGGCATCCGGCTGGTGATGGAGCTCAAGCGCGATGCAATTCCCCGCGTGGTGCTCAACCAGCTCTACAAGCATTCGCAGCTGCAGACGACCTTTGGCGTGATCATGCTGGCGCTCGTGCCAGACATCAAGACGCGCCAGCTGGTGCCAAAGGTGATGCCGGTGCGCGAGGTGTTGCGTCACTACATCGACCACCGCCACGAAGTCATCACCCGCCGGACGCAGTTCGACCTCGACAAGGCGCTCGAGCGCGAACACATCCTCGAAGGGCTCAAGATCGCCGTCGACAACATCGACGAAGTGATCAAGATCATCCGTGCCGCGGATGACACGCCGACCGCGAGCCTGAGCCTGCAGACGCGGTTCGGGCTGTCGGAGCGGCAGGCCGAGGCGATTCTCAACATGCGCCTGGCAAAGCTGACCGGCCTGGAAATCGACAAGCTGGAGGCCGAGCTCGCCGAGGTCCGCACGCTGATTGCCGAGCTGCGGGACATCCTCGGCAGCCGCGAGCGTCGCATGACGATCCTGAAGGCAGAGTTGATGCAGGTTGCCGAGACGTTCGGCGATGCCCGCAAGACGGAGATCGTGAGCGATGAGGGCGAGTTCAGTGTCGAGGACCTGATCGCCGAGGAAGACGTAGTGGTCACCATCTCGCACACCGGGTACGTGAAGCGGACCTCGGTCTCCCTCTACAAGCGCCAGCGGCGTGGTGGACGCGGCAAGACCGGCACAGGGCTCAAGGACGAGGATTTCGTCAGTCGCCTGTATATCGGCAGCACGCATGACTACCTGCTGATCTTCACCGACGACGGGCGCATGTACTGGCTCAAGGTGTATGAGATTCCGCACTCGAGCGCCGGTGCGCGCGGCAAGCCGATGGTGAACCTGATCAACGTCTCGCCGGAGACCCGTGTGCGGGCCGTGGTGCCGGTGAAGGACCTCGAGAAGATCACGGCGGAGGACGAGCGCTTCCTGTTCTTCAGCACACGCGGCGGAACGGTCAAGAAGTCGCGCATGTCGGACTACACAAACGTGCGCAGCAGCGGCATCAAGGCGATCAAGATCGAGGCGGGCGATGAGCTGATCGACGTGCAGGAGACGTCGGGCTCGAACGACATCGTGCTGGCAACACGCTTCGGATTGAGCTGCCGCTTCCACGAGAGCGACGTGCGCGAGATGGGACGCGACACCACGGGTGTGAAGGGCATCGAGTTGCGGCCCGAGGACATCGTGGTCGGCATGGTGGTCATCAAGCGTGATGCGACGCTGCTCGTCGTGACCGAGAAGGGCCTCGGCAAGGTGAGTGATGTGTCCGAGTACCGCGTGCAGCGTCGTGGCGGCAAGGGTATTCTCACGCTGAACCGGACCGATCGCACCGGCAACGTCGTGGCGCTGATGGAGGTGCTGCCGGAGGATGAAATGATCCTGATCACGAAACAGGGGATCCTGATCCGGTCGTCGGCGGCCGAGGTCCGGAAGACGGGACGCAATGCGCAGGGCGTGAAGCTCGTCGCGCTTGATGAAGGAGACTCGGTCAACTCGGTGGCACGCGTAGTGCCGGAGGAGAAGGATGGCGAGGACGGCGGTGCCGACGATGGCACAGCGGAGAGCGAGGGTGACGACGCCGGCACAGGCGGTGCCGGCGACGCCTGATGCTGGGGCTGGGGCTGGCCGGGAGGGTGAGGGGGATGCGTGACCGAGGCCGCCGGTCAGGCGTCTCCGACGTGGTCACGCATGCTCCTCCCCTTCCCGCCGTTGCGGCACCCACGACGGTGACTGCGCCGCGAATCATCGTCGCAGAAAGTGATCCGGCGGTCCAGCAGACGATCGCTTGGGTCCTGCGGGAGCATGGATACGATGTGCGCGGGGTGACCAGTTGCGCGACGGCGGTGGAGATGGCGCGGGAGTTTCTCCCCGATCTGTTGCTGATCGACGCGCCATTGCTCGAGGATGGTGGCTCGGAGGCGCTGGCAGTGCTCAAGGGCGAATCCGTCTGGCACGATCTCCCGGTGCTGGTGACGTCAGCCCGGGCACCGGAGGAAATCGTCGAGCACGTGCTGGCACACGGTGCAACGGACGTGGTGCGAAAGCCACTCCGGTCCGGCGAACTGCTGGCACGCATCGGCGCCAACCTGCGGACCCGCTCGGTCCTCGACGTCACGCGCCGGCAGTTGCACACCGTGCAGGAGGCGCTAGCACAGGCGCGCGAGGAAGCGCAGACTGGCCGCGCACTGATGGCCATCATGCGCGAGGTCAGCGCAGATCTGTCGAGCGAGGAGATCTATCACGTGCTCGTGCGGCGGGTGGCACGTGCGCTCGGACTCTTCCGCTGCTCGGTCGTGCTGGCGCGTCCGGGCGAACTGTCAGCGGTCGTTCCCGCGGCGTTCGACGATCCCACGCTCCGCAACCTCCCGCTCAACCTCGAGAAGTATCCCGAGATCCGCGTGGCACTCGAGGCGGGTCGTCCGGTGCTGATTCCCGACGTCATGGTGCATCCGCTGTTTGCGGAGCTTCGGCAACAGTGGGCGCGCGAGGCAACGACGGTGCACACGCGGAGCCTGATTGCGCTGCCATTCTTCGTCGATCGGCAACAGGCGGGGGTATTCCTGCTGCGCCGCGGCGTTGGCGAGCCGCCGCTGTCGGATGAAGACGTGGCCTTCGCTGACTCCGTGATCAAGGCGGCAGTGGCGTCGATTCAGCGCGCACATGTCCTGGAGCTGGCGCGGGCGGACAATGTGCGACTGGCCGCGCTGGCGCAGACCGATCCATTGACGCAGCTCCTCAACCGTCGGGCGCTCACCGAGCGGCTCGTGTCCGAACTGGACCGGGCCCGCCGTTATGGGCACTCAGTGGTGGTGCTGATGCTCGACATCGATCATTTCAAGAAGATCAATGACACGCGCGGTCACCTCGTTGGTGATGGCGTGCTCACGGACACAGCGGAGATCCTTCGCACTGCCGTGCGCAGCGCCGACTTCGTTGCGCGGTATGGCGGCGAGGAATTCGTGGTGGTGCTGCCGGAGACGTCGATGGAAGGCGCCGTGACGTTTGCCGAACGCCTGCGGGAACGGATCTCCGCCACGCCATTCGACGGTGGCCCGGACGGCGCGCTGGCCGTGACGCTCTCGATTGGCGTGGCGCTCTTTCCAGCTCCGCGGACGACCTCGGTCGATGATCTGCTCGCGGCGGCAGACACGGCCCTCTATCGCGCAAAGACCGAGGGGCGGGACCGCGTCAGGTACTGACAGGACCTGACGCGCCCGCCGAACGGCTTTCACCGACTCGGCTGCAACATCAGCGTCTCGCGCTTCCCGCGTCGGATCACTTCGACGCGCTGCTCGCGGCGCCGGTCGAACGAGATATCGAGTGTGTCGCCGTCGCGGACCGACCGCCCGTCAACCGAAAGAATCACATCACCGGTCCGAATGGGGTCCCATTCCGATCGGGTGCGGACGACCAGCGCGCCGTTCTCGCTGCCGGCGCCGAACTGCTGCGCGAAGTCGCGATCAACCAGCGCGAGCGAGAGCCCGCTCATCACGAGCGTCGCGCCATCGGTGCGGCCGCGAATGGTTCCGCGCACGCGGCCCTGTTCCTCACCGTCGCGGCTCCAGCTTCCATCCATCTCTCCAGAGCGGAGCAGCAGTCCGTCACGCTGCACTCTGGCCATGGCTCGCTGCACCTCGCCGGTAGCGCGCGCCATCTCCGCGCGACCACGAGCCAGTGCGGCTCGCTGGCCTGCCAGATTCACACTGGCCTGGATCGTCGTGTTCAGGTCGGCAAGGTCGGAGCGAGCTGCAGTGCCAAACGTCCAGCCGCGCTCACGGGTTGGGACGACAGACACGGTGCGTCGCCGGCCGTCCGCGAGGACTTCAAGGCGCACGGGCTGTGAATCCCGCGCAGCATCGAGCGCGCGGCGCAGTCGTGAGATGCGCGCCTCCACACCTTCCGGAGTGCCCGCATCTTCCGCCGGCACTCGAAGATCAATCCCATCGATGCTGATGAGCCGGTCGCCCTCGTTCAATCCCGCCTTGGCCGCCGCACCGTCGCTTGTCAGGCCGATGATCAGCAGGCCGGCGGTATCGCGCATCGATCCACGCTGCGAGAAGCTCACCCCGAGGACACGCCGGCCTTCGGACATCATGCGAAACGACCGCGCCATGGGCGACTCAGCCAGCACCACGCGCTTCGTCTCCTTCCGGCGGTCAGTCAGTACGACGAGTGTGACGGTATCGCCAGGCTCCTTGCGGGCAAGCACGCGACGGAGCCTGGAGTTCGGCAGCGCCTCCGCCATCGGATCGCCGACGTCGGCTGCGTCAACGCGCAGGTCCATACCGTCGATCGACACGAGTCGTGCGCCGGCCGTAATCCCCGCCCGCGCTGCTGGCAGACCCTCCGCGACGTCATCTATCAACAGGCCGAGTGTGTCAGCGGCGCCTCGGCCGGTTCGCGGTGTGATTCCGAGGTAGGAGCGAGCGGCGTTCCCGCCGAAAGTGAACGTCAACCCGGGCGGCACCGGCCGCGCGGGGGCATCAGGTGGCTGTGGCGCGCGTGGTGCCCGTGGTTGCGCGGGGGGAGCAGGCGGCGTGGCCTGCGCGATCGCGGCGTGTGCCAGCAGTCCGACGAGCGCGAGGCCCCTGCAACAGTTCGAAAGCGTGGTCATCTGATTCTCCGGCGTTCAGGCTGCCGTCGCGGCATGCGCCGGTCAGCGGATCGTCGGTCTGACACCGGCGGTTGGGCGGAGGGTTGCCGGGGGACGCACGAACTGAAATCCCCGGGCATCCCCCTCCGCAGGCCACCGCGCTACATCACGATGTTGAGCAAACGCCCCGGCACGTGAATGACCTTCTTAGGCTCACCGACGACGAATCGGGCCAGATTCGGATCCCTGAGCGCGGCTGCGGAGACATCTGCCTGCGTCGCATCCCTCGCGACCTGCACGGTGCCCCGCGTCTTGCCGTTGATCTGGATTGCGATCGTGACCGTGTCCGAAATCAGCAATGCCGGATCGTACGTCGGCCACCCGCTGTCAAACACGGACTCGTGCCCGCCGAGAAACTCCCAGCACGCTTCGGCAATGTGCGGAGCAAAGGGTGCCACCAGCTGCACGAGGGGCAGGACCTCATCGCGGTGAACCGCGCGCTCGTTCGCACGCAGCACGTTCACGTATTCCATCATTGCGGCAATCGCCGTGTTGTACCCCAGTGCCGGAATGTCCTCGCCGACCTTGTTGATCGTGGCGTGCAGTTTCCGGAGCACGGTGGGATCCGCTGCGCCGGTGCGGACACACTCGTGCACCGATCCCCAGATCCGATCGAGGAACCGCCGCACTCCCGTGATACCGCTGTCGCGATAGTCGCCGCCGTCCTCGTAGGGCCCGAGGAACATCAGGTAGGTGCGGAACGAGTCGGCGCCCCATCGATCGATCAGGTCATCGGGGTTGACCACGTTGCCCTTCGACTTGGACATCTTGGCGCCTTCGCGGATGATCATGCCATGCGCACGGAAGCGCGTGAACGGCTCCTCGAAGTCGAGGAATCCGCCGTCGTGGAGCGCCATCGTGATGAAGCGGGCGTACAGCAGGTGCAACACGGCATGTTCGTTGCCGCCGATGTATGTCGTGACCGGCAGCCAGCGTTGCGTCAGCGCGCGATCGAATGGCACGTCGCTCCGATCGGCGCTGGGGTACCGCAGGAAGTACCAGGCGCTGTCGAGGAAATTGTCCGAGACATCCGTCTCGCGACGGCCGATGACGCCGCAGGTCGGGCAGGGAACGCGGTACCACTCGTCGTGCCGGGCCAGGGGCGAGATCCCACTGTCATCGGGCCGGAAATTCTCGATCAGGGGCAGCACCACCGGCAGTTGGTCCTCCGGCACCGGCACCGGACCGCACGCGTCGCAATAGATGATGGGGATCGGTGGACCCCAGTATCGTTGCCGCGAAATGCACCAGTCGTTGAGACGGTAGTTCACCACCGGCGTCGCGCTCTGCCGCTCTTCGAGCCACGCAACCACCGCCTTCTTCGCCAGCGGCACCGGCATGCCGGTGAAATGCGCGGAGTTGACCAGCAGATCGGTGTCGGACTTGGCAACGTACGCTTCGGCCAGTGGGGCCGATGCGTCGTCCATGCTCGCGGCGACCACGCGAACGATCGGCAGCGCGAACGCCTGCGCAAACTCGAAGTCACGTTCGTCGTGACCGGGGACGCCCATCACGGCGCCCGTCCCATACTCCATCAGCACGTAGTCAGCGATCCACACGGGGATCGGCTGGCCGGTGGCCGGATTGATGGCGACGGCGCCGGTGAAGACGCCCGTCTTCTCCTTGTTCACCTTCCGCGAGACGACGTCCTGTGTCTTGGTCCGCTCGAGGTATGCGCTGACTGCGGCGTGCTGCGCCGGTGTGACGAGCTGCTGGACGAGCGGATGTTCGGGGGCGAGCACAAGCCACGTCGCACCGAAAATCGTGTCCGGTCGCGTGGTGAAGACCGCGACGTCATGCGCGTTCGCGACGCGGAATGTCACGTGCGCTCCCTCGCTGCGCCCAATCCAGTTCCGCTGTGCCTGCCGTGTCACCTCGCTCCAGTCCAGCGACGCGATGTTGTCGAGCAGGCGCTGCGCGAAGTTCGAGGTCCGGAAGAACCACTGTTCGAGCAGGCGCTGTTCCACGAGTGCGTTGCAGCGCTCGCAGTGCCCATCCTTCACCTGTTCGTTCGCGAGCACGGTCTTGTCGTTCGGACACCAGTTGACTGCCGCCGCTTTCTTGTAGGCGAGCCCCTGCCTGAACAGCTGGAGGAAAAGCCACTGCGTCCACTTGTAGTACGACGGGTCGCTGGTCACGACCTCCTTGCTCCAGTCGAGCATCAGCCCGGCGCGCTTCAGCTGGCCGCGGAATCGTTCCACGTTTCGCGGCGTCAGCTTTGCGGGGTGGGCCCCGACCTTGATGGCGTAGTTCTCGGTCTGAATGCCGAAGCTGTCGAATCCGATCGGTTCGAACACGGTGCGACCCTGCAACCGCTGAAAGCGGCCGTGGATGTCGGCGCCGGTGAAGGCGAAGAGATTCCCGATGTGGAGCCCCTCACCCGACGGGTAGGGGAACATCATCAGCTGATAGTAGGGCTCGCTGCCCTGCCACAACTCAGGGGAGTTGGTGCCCTGCTCGTGCCACCGCTGCTGCCAGGTCGCCTCGATGGCGGCCGGATCGTAGGCGGGGATTTCCGGGAGGGCGGGGGTGTCGGTCATGGAAGCGGACGGCATTCGGTTCGGTTCGACTGTGTTATCGCAAGTATGCGTCTCCACCTAACTTACGCCCGTGCCGTCTTCCCCTGAAAGCGTGAGCCGCGGGACCAAGCATCGCCTGAGAGGGCTCGCGCTCTCACTGGCGTTGACGTCGTGCGGTGGGGGCTCGGATGTCACTCCGCCAGCGTCGACGACGACCGTCTCGCGCACGGAGGTTCTGCTCCCGGCCGACACGCTCCTCGTTGGCGATTCAGTGACGGCGAGCGTGCGCGCACTGAGCAGCACCGGCGCCCAGGTCTCGCCGGCGACCGTGATCTGGTCGACCGCTGACACGAGCGTCGTGTCTGTGAGCAGTGGCGGCGTGCTGCGCGCCCGCAACGTGGGCACCGTGCGCCTGGATGTCGCTGCCTCCGGCGTGGTGGGTACACGTTCTGTCCGGGTCGTACCGCGGTCGCTGCGGGTCCGCCTGCTGGCGCCGGATTCGGCGAGCATCATCGACGACGTCCAGCTGGTGTCGGAGGTCGAGACGACGGCCGGAGTGCGGCTTCCGGAGGTTGCGCCCCGGTTCTTCTCGAGTGACACGAGCGTGGTCGGTGTGACGACCATCTCGGTGGGCCGCGCCCAGCTCGCGCTCCGCGCGGCGGGCAGCACCGACTTGCTCGCCGTGATCGGGCACGATACGACGCATCGGCGGCTGACTGTTCGACTGGAGGACGTGCAGTCGCTGAGCGTGGCGATCGAGCCCCGCGTGTTGGCCATTGGCGACAGCGTGCCATTCACACTGACCGTGCGACGTGGAAGTGCCGGGCGATCCGTCATCAGTGCCGGCTCGACGATGGCTGTCGAGCCGGCCGGGACGATGGTCATCCGGAACGGGCACCTGGTGGCGATCGGTGCCGGACGCGTCGTGGTCCGTGCGACGTACGGTGTGCTGCTTGCCAGCGACACGCTCACCGCTCAGGGACCCTCGGCATTTCCCCTCGAGATCGTCGATGGGGATGGTCAGAACCCGCTGCCGCTTCGCCTGCTGCTGAGCATGGAGCGCGTGGCGGCAAAGTGGCGCCGCGCCATTCGGAGCGCCCCGGAGGGAGCGCCGGTGGAACTGGAGATTGGCGAGTGCCGAAACAAGGTCGTGGTGAACCAGTTCATCACCGGGGTGCGCGTGTTGATCCGGCTGGACACGTTGCGCTTCAGCATTGCCGGCGCAGGCGGTCCATGCGTGGTTCGCGCCAACGGCCTGCCACTGCTTGGCACCATCACGCTCAACAAGTTCCGCGTGCCGGAACTCTCGGACCAGAAACTCGATGACCTGCTGCAGCACGAGGTCGGACACGTCCTCGGGCTGGGCACCGTGTGGGGCAATGGCACCCGCGCCGGGCTTGTATCAGGCGATACAGGCAGCAAGGATCCGATCTTCGTCGGACCCGCCGCGCTGGCGGCGTTTGACCGGATCGGGGGCAGTGCGCAGTTCGGCGGGCGTCGCGTTCCACTCGAGCTGCGCCTGCTTGGACACTGGCGCGGCGACGCGTTTGCCGGAGAGGTCATGGCGCCTGTGCTGTCGCCAGGTGCGCAGCCCACATCCGCAGTCACCGTGGCCGCCTTGCGCGACATCGGGTGGGATGTGGAGACCGAGGCATACGAGGACTATGCGCTCCCGGAGGCATCGCGCACTCTCGCCGGTGTCGCGCCGCGAGTCGCAGGTACGACGCGGGAATCACTCGCGGGAGATGTGCTGTTGCCGCAGATCATGATGACGGCCGGTGGTCGCGCGGTGCGCATCGACGTGCGCGGGCGTCCACTCCTTCGCTGAGCGTCTGCGGCGGGACGCGCGTGACCATCACTCGTTCAGCGTTTCCTGAGCTCGACGTCCGCCATGACGGGCAGGTGATCGGATCCGTAGTCCGGCAGCACCCTGGCTGACTTCACGACCCAGTTGTCGTCGGCGAGAATGTGATCGATCCGCAGCCGGATCCATCCTGCGAGCCGCGTGTAGCCAAAGCCAACTCCTGCCCGTTCGAAGCCATCGGTCATCGTGCTCCAGTGGCGCCTGAAGATGGCGCTTTCCGTCGGCATGTTGAAATCACCGGCCACCAGTCGCGGTCCGGGACCGATATCAACCCACCGGCGCGCGAGCCGGGATTCGACGTCGCGAACGGCAGTCTTGTCATCGATGATCGATGTGGCGTTGCTCGCACCGACCATTAGGGGCTCGAACCCTTTGCGCGGCGTATCGAGGTGCACGTTGGTGAAGTCGAACTCGCCGCCGCGACCTTGCAGTCTATAGCGCTTCACCCACGCCGCCCCGCCCGCTGCCTTGAAGTTCTCGCGGCGCAGGGAGTCGATCCGAAGGATCGGAAACCGCGACAACAGGCAGGTTGGTCCGAGGTTGCTGAAGTAGTTCGGGATGTTGCCGAGTTCCTGGCGGGACATCTCGCCGCATTCCTGAATCGCGAGAATGTCCGGCTCCCATTGGACAACCAACTCGACGAGCTGCAGGGGTGCGGGCAAGTCTCCGCCGGTATTGAACGTCACCACGCGAACCGCTGACGTTTCGTCTCCACGGCCAAGGAACCGGCCGAGTCCGAGCGAGAGCTCCATGATGCCGAAGAGACCGATCAGCCCGGCGGACGCTGCGATCACGATCGCGCGCCGGGCTCGGAGGATGAGCGCCAGCAGGAGTGCCGGAACGACCGGAAGCATCCACGGCCACCGACCGAGGAACAGCAGGAGCGTGGCTGGCCACCAGTCATCCGCCACGGTGTGCAGCAGCAGCGTGACGATGAGGAGCAGTATTGCGACGAGCAACGCAATCCCCTCTATCGGTACGAGGCGAAGCCTACTGCCGATTCGCACGCCGGAATGCGGCGCGCGACCCGTGAACCAGAGTGCGAGGCGGCGGACTTTGTAGCGATCCATCGGTGCGCGACAGCCAGGGCAGCGCACGGGCCGCCAGAAGCGCTCTGGATCGACCACGACGCGGTGCTGCCGAAGGTCGCACCGGACGAGAAATCGGTTCGGGGCATTGGCGGACACGTCGGCAATGTAGTGTCTGCCGCCAGCACGACCCCGGGTGCATGCCTCATGCTACGTTCCAGAGCGTTCCGATCGCGATTCTCACGTCTACACCTCCGAACCATGTCCGACGCTCGCCATCAATCGTGGGACGATGTCCCGCTCGAGGAACTGACGCCGCTGATCAGCCGTCGCCTGATCACATCCGAGAAGATGATGCTGGCGCATGTGTATCTGAAGAAAGGCGCGATTGTCCCGGCACACGACCACATCAACGAGCAGTTCACGTACGTGCTGTCTGGCTGCCTTCGCTTCTGGATCGGCGAACACGCCGATGCCCCTGGCGAGACCTACACGGATGTCCGGGCCGGCGACGTGCTCGTGCTCCCATCGATGCTGCGCCACCGTGCCGAGGCCCTCGAAGACACGCTGGATGTGGATGTGTTCAATCCGCCACGGCAGGACTGGCTCGACGGCAGCGATGCCTACCTTCGCAGCGGGGCGCGCTGACCATGGATTTCGGCATCCGGGAGCGGGTCGCGCTGGTCTGTGGCGCCAGCAAGGGCATCGGATACGCCACCGCGGAGGCGCTGGCGCGCGAGGGGTGTTCGCTGGCGGTGTGCTCACGTGACGCAGTGGCGATTGGCAAGGCGGCGGCTGCTTTCTCCGCCCTCGGCGTCCCGGTGCTCTCGATGGCGGCGGATCTGGCGACGAACGAGGGGCTCAGCGCCGTCGTGCGCGAGACGAACGCGCGTTACGGACGCGTGGACATTCTGGTCGCCAACACCGGCGGCCCACCAACCGGTCCTGCCATGGGGCACGACTGGAGCGCGTGGACGGCCGCCAGTGAACTGCTGCTTCGGACAGCGGTGGAGCTGACCCGCGCGTTCGTTCCCGGCATGCGGGAACGGAAGTGGGGCCGGGTGATCAGCATCACGTCAAAGGCGGTGAAGGAGCCGGTACCGGCGCTGGTGCTGAGCAACAGCCTGCGTGCGGCCGTGACGGGATATCTGCGCACGCTGGCGAACGAGGTCGGTGCAGACGGCGTGACGGTGAACTCCGTCCTGCCGGGTTTCACCGCGACGGAACGACTCGAGTCGTTGGCGGACGCGGCGTCGCAACGCACCGGCGCCACCCGGGACGAAGTCTACGCCGGCTGGGTGGCGCAGACACCGATGGGACGCCTGGGTCGTGCCGACGAACTGGCCGCGACGATTGCGTTTCTCGCATCGGAGCAGGCCGGCTTCATTACCGGGCAGGCGATCCTTGTCGACGGTGGCAAGGTCAATGCGCTGCTGTAGCGGGCGGCACGCCGTGCCCCGCGTGACGTGACCCCTCTTCTCAGACGATACAGATCATGAGTCAGATTGCCGAAACCGAGTGGATCTGGCGCGACGGGGAGTTCATCCCCTGGGCCGACGCCCACGTTCACGTCCTGAGCCATTCGATGCAGTTCGGGTCGTCGGCGTTCGAAGGCATCCGCTGCTATCACACGCCACGAGGCCCGGCGATCTTCCGACTCCGTGAGCATCTGACGCGGCTGCTCAACTCGGTGAAGATCTATCGCATGGAACTGGCCTATTCGCTCGATGAGCTGAGCGATGCGTGCTGTGCACTGGTGGTGAAGAACAAGCTCAACGCCTGCTATCTGCGCCCGATGGTCGTGCGCGGGTATGGTGCGGCCGGGATGGTTCCCTTTGCCAGTCCGATCGAAGTGTACCTGCCCTGCTGGCCGTGGGGAGCGTATCTCGGCGCCGACGCGCTGGAACTGGGTGTTGATGCGTGCGTGTCCAGCTGGCACCGATTTGCCCCGAACACGATTCCGGCGCTCGCCAAGATCGCTGGCACCTACCTCGGCGGGCAGCTCATCATGATGGAAGCGCTGGCCAACGGATTCCAGGAAGCCATTGCGCTCAGTCCTGCGGGAACGGTGAGCGAGGGGTCGGGGCAGAATGTCTTTCTGGTCGTGGATGGAGCGTTGGTCACGACGCCGCTGGATGGCTCGCTGCTGGGCGGGATCACGCGTGACAGCATCATCCGCCTGGCGCAGCGCGATGGTCTTGCCGTGCGCGAGCAGATCATTCCGCGGGAGATGCTGTACACCGCCGACGAGGTGTTCTTCACGGGCACGGCGGCTGAGCTGACGCCGGTGCGGAGCGTGGACCGGATCAAGGTTGGCACGGGTGCGGTTGGTCCGGTGACGAAGCACATGCAGTCGGCGTTCCTGGATATCGCGCACGGTCGGGCGCCAGATACGTTCGGGTGGCTGACACCGGCGCGATAACCTGGCGCAGGATTCGCGCTCCAATACGACGACACCCGCAGGTTCTGTCATGAACCTGCGGGCGTCGTCGCGAGATTTGCCGCTGCGGCGCGCGTCACTCCTGCAGCACGCGCGGCGCTGACTGTGTGATCACGTGCTGCGTGCCCTTGAGCATGTCGTTGATCTTTCCAATGCGATCCCGGATGATCGTGTCGAGGCGGCGCTGCGCGTCGTCGGTCTCCACTACGAGCTCTCCGGACCGCAGCTGTTCGCCGGCCGTGATCGGCCAGATCGGCCGCGAGATCATGCCGCTGACGGTCTGCAGCTCCTCGCGGAGTCGCGGGTACTGGCGATAGCCCAGTCCTGCCAGGGGCCGCGCGAGCACCGAGTCGCGGAACTGCTTGAGGTCTTTCAGCGTGCCGTCCACTTCGGTGATCGCGGGCGCCAGCGCGTCGTTTCGGGTTGCGCGCAGCGTCGTCTGCATTGCGGTCAGCTGCCGCATGAGGTCGTCGATGTTCGCAATCACGCGCGTGACACGCCCCTGTGTTCCTTCGATTGCCTTGGCGGCGTCGTGCTGCGCCACGACTTGTGCGGCCGTCATCTCGATGCGTGGGTCGTTCTGGACCGTGACGGGTTTCGTGTAGCGCTTTCCGTTGACGACGAGCGTCACCTGGTACGTACCGGGGATCACACCGGCGGCTGACGGTCCAAAGAAGTTTTCCTCGTCGCCGCCCTGCGCCCCGCGTTCGGACGCTGCACGGCGACGCTCGCGAAGCGCCTGCAGTGACGTGTCGGCGGGAGCGGCGCCCGGTGCACCGCCTCTTCCGGCACCGCGTCCACCGCCAGCTGCGCCGGCCGGTGCGTCGTAGCGCAGATCCCATGAGATCCGGCTCACGCCCGCTTCATCGGGCACGCGGCGGAATCGGCGGATCAGCTTCCCGCCAGCGTCAGCGACTTCGATGTTCACTTCGCCGGACGGCTGTGACTTGAGATAGTACGAAATCAGGGCGCCAGAGGGCGGATTTTCGCCTGCGTACCGGCGCTGGCCGAGGTTGCCGTCGCGGTTCCAGATGTTCCAGCGAATGGCCGGCCGCAGATCGAACAGCTCCGCCTCGTTCGCCTGCGATTCGGCCAGTTTCTGCAGTGGGGTGAGATCGTCGAGGATGTACAGACCGCGGCCGTGCGTCGCGAGCAGCAAGTCGTTGTCGCGCGGATGGATCTGCATGTCACGCACGGGCGTGATCGGCAGTGATCCGCGCAGTGAGACCCAGTTCACGCCGCGGTTCCACGAGGCCCAGACGCCAGCTTCCGTGCCGACGTACAACAGGTTGCGATTGCGCGGATCTTCGCGGATCACGTGTGTCCACCAGGCACGGTCGGGCAGGTCGCCGCGAATGCTCCGCCACGTCTTCCCGAAATCCGTCGTCATGTAGACGAACGGGGTGTAGTCGTCGTCCTGGTGATGGTCGGCGGTGACATAGGCCGTCCCGACCTCGAAGTGCGACGCCTCAATCGTTGCGAGCCAGGCATTCGGCTTCAAGCCGACGATGTTGTTGAAGACGTTCGACCAGCTCTTCCCGCCATCCCGCGTCACCTGCACCAGGCCGTCGTCCGACGACGTCCAGATCACGTTGGAGTCGAGCGGTGATGGCGCGATGCTGAGCAGCGAGGAGTGGAATTCAGCCGCAGTGTTGTCGACCACGATTTCGCCGCCCGAGGACTGCTGCTTCTTCGGATCGTTGGTCGTGAGGTCGGGCGAGATCACGTCCCAGTTCAGGCCATTGTCCCGGGAGCGGAAGAGTACGTTGCCGCCCCAATACACCACGCCCGGATTCTGTGGCGAGAGCGCGATCGGCGCGTTCCAGTTGAAGCGGTACTTGTGTCCGATCATGGCATCACCAACCGAGCCGACACGATTGGGGTAGGGGTAGATCGTCTTCTGCACGCCACTGCGCATGTCGGTGATGTTGAGCATCCCGCCCTGCGAGTTGCTGTACACCAGCCACGGCTTGTCGAGGCGCGGGACGGTAAAGAAGCCATCGCCGCCGGATACATTTCGCCAATCGGCCTGCCGGATTCCCTGGCCGCTGAGCGAGTTGCTGGCACCACACCAGTTGCCGTTGTCCTGCAAGCCGCCGCAAACCTGGTACGGCGTCTGCATGTCGTAGTTGATGTGATAGAACTGTGTGAACGCAAAGGTGTTCACGACGTCCCAGTTCTTCCCGCCGTCGCGGCTCACCTGCCAGCCACCATCGCTGCCGCTGAGGATGTACCTCGGATCGACCGGGTCGATCCACATCGCCTGATGGTCGCCATGCACATCACGCGCGATCGTGCGGAAGTTCTGGCCGCCATCCTCGGAGAAATAGAGACCGCCGGACAGCGTGAACACGCGGTTCGGGTTCTTTGGATCGACGCGGATGTCGGCGTAGTAGAACGGCCGGAAGTTGATGTTCGGATCGCGATTGACGGTGCGCCAGGACTTTCCAGCGTCGTCGCTGCGCCAGAGTTCTCCCTCGTCCTTCGTCTCGCTGAGCACGTACACGATGTTCGGGTCACTCGGCGCGACGGCCACGCCGATCCGGTCCATCGCCTTGCGAGGCAGGCCGAGCATGCGATCAGGGCCGGAGAGCCGCTCCCATGTAGTGCCGCCGTTGATCGACTTCCAGACCGCCGTGTTTCCGGCACCGGACTCCAGGTGCCATGCCCATCGCCGATAGGTGTACATGCCGGCGTAGAGAATGTTGCTGTTGTTCGGATCGGCGGTGATGTCGGAGCAGGACGTCTGCGTGTCGACGTACAGGACCTTCTTCCATGTCGCGCCGCCATCCGCCGTGCGAAACACGCCGCGCTCCTCACTCGGTCCCCACTCGCGGCCAAGCACGCAGGCGTAGACGATGTCGGGATTGCGTGAATCAATGACGAGTCGGGCGATCTTGTCGGACTTCGTGAGCCCGATCTGCGTCCATGTGTCGCCGCCGTCGACGGACTTGTACATCCCGTCACCGACGGACGCGTTGTTTCGGGGATTGCCTTCACCCGTGCCCACGTAGACGACGTTCGGATCGCTGGGTGCGACGGCGATGGCGCCGATCGACCCCGAACTCTGCTCGTCGAAGATCGAGTTGAATGTCGTTCCGCCGTTGGTGGTCTTGATGATGCCGCCGTTCGCGCCAGCGACGTAGTACGTCATGGGATCACCGGGCACGCCGGTCACGACGGAGATTCGGCCGGCGTTGTTGGCCGGGCCCACGGACCGCCACTCGAGGCGCTTGAGGAGTTCTGCCGGGCTGGGTTGGGCCGGCGCTGCGGTGCGGGACGCTGGCTGCTGCGCCACGAGGAGTGGTGCAGTACAGCCGGTGAGCAGGAGCGCACGCACTGCAGTGCGCGTGGGGAATCGCGTCATGGGTGGACGGGGAGTTGGGGTGGGACGGGTACGGCGTGCCTGACGTCGGCACCGGCGCTGAGATTCGATGTCGGCGTTCCACGCCAGTACGCAGAGCCGGGGGCGCGCGCTGGCGGCACATCTGGCTATGCTGGGGAATGTCGCGCTCCCTTCTCTTCGCCGCCATTGCGCTGGCCGTCCCGATGGGACAGCTGCGGGCCGACGATCCCTTCAACACCTGCCTGACGTCGTTGCGTGGCTCGCGTGCCGCGCGTGGCATTTCGGCGGCGACATGGCAGCAGCTCGAGGGTCTTGGTCCCGACACGCTCGTCCTGCAGCAGCTCAATGCGCAGCCGGAATTCACGTTGCCCATCTGGGATTACGTGGCAGTGATGGCTGATCAGGAGCGCGTCGATGATGGGACGCGGCTGCTGCGTGAACAGCGCGCGGTCTTCGAGGCGGTGGAAACCCGCTTCGGCGTGGACGCTGCGACCGTTGCGGCGGTTTGGGGCATCGAGAGCAATTTCGGCCGTGGCGTCGGCACCTTCAGCGTGCTGCGTTCCCTGGCGACGCTGGGCTGCCTTGGGCGACGTCAACGGTACTTTCGCGGGGAACTGCTCTCCGCGCTGCGTATCGTTCAGGCCGGCCACATTGCACCGGAAGGTTTCCTCGGATCATGGGCGGGAGCCTTTGGACAGACGCAGTTCATGCCTGGAATCTTCTGGGGCAGGGCGGTGGATTTCGACTGTGATGGGCGCAAGGATCTCATGGGCAACAGCGGCGACGCGCTCGCGTCGGCGGCCAACTATCTGCGCCTGGCGGGGTGGCGCCGCGGTGTGCCGTGGGGCGTGGAGGTGCGCGTGCCGGCTGCGATCCTGGGTCGTGGTGAAGGGCGGCGCGTCCGGCGTCCGTTTCGCGAGTGGGCGTCGCGGGGGGTGACGCGTGTGGATGGGTCTCCGCTCTCCGAGCTGGGAGGTGCGGACCCGGGCACGATGGCCGGTCTCTTCGTGCCCGCCGGAGCCCGCGGCCCAGTCTTTCTCGTGACGACGAACTTCGAGGCCATCTATCGCTACAACGCGGCAGTGAGCTACGCGCTGGCGATCGCGCACCTCTCGGATCGACTGCGGGGCGCCGGATCGATCGTGGTGCCGTGGCCAACGGATGACGGCGGCTTGTCGCGGGCGGACCGGCGCGAGCTGCAATCGTTGCTTCTCGCTCGTGGCCACCAGATCGGTTCGCCAGATGGTCTGCTGACCCCGAAAGTCCGCGATGCGGTCAGGGCGGAGCAGCTGCGGCTTGGTCACGAGAGCACCGGACGCCCGGGGCTGAGGTTGCTGGCCGCGCTGCGTCCGAAATGAACCCTCGGGCAACTGGCGGACGTATGACCCGATGTTCAGGTTGCAGATGCTGTCGTGCAATACCCAATTGTTCCCCTCCAACGCCCGGATGTGGCATGTCACGCCGAAATCGCTCGACCCGGCTCTCGCCCGTTGCGATTGCGATGGCCCTTGGACTGCTCGTCGGCTGTTCGTCGTCGACGAAGCCGTCGCCGGACCCCGAGCCGGTGACCGCCGCGTCCATCCAGAAGACGCTCGACTCTGCGGGGCTGGCGCCCGGTGTGATCGGCGGACGGACGTCGCCGATCGCCGTCGCGGGCCGAGACCGCCAATCCCTCACGCGAGATGAGATTCGTGCCACCCAGTACACGAACCTCTACGATGTCGTCGTAGCGCTCCGCGGCAATTGGGTGCGTGTCAGATCTCCGGACAGCTTCGGGAAGTCAGCCGTGGTGCAGGTCTACCTTGACTCGCAGCGACTGAATGGGATCGACGATCTGAAGACGATGTCGCCCGTCAACGTTGAATCGGTTCGCTTCTTCGACCCGATTCAGGCGTCAGCCCGATGGGGCCTCGACCATGGGGCAGGCGCGATTTTCGTCCGCACCGCGAAGCGATGACATCGCGCTGGCGGAGCGGATGACGTGACGCCGGTAATCCCCGTTCAGCGGGCCCGCGCGCGCTGAACGGGAAGCGGACCGCCGGGAAACTCCGACCGCTTGAAGAGAAACGCGGCCTTCTCGACGCGCGCTCCCTTCTCATCCGCGACGGCAAACGTTCCGCCCTCGTAGAGGCTCGCGCTTCCATACCGCCCGTCGGCGGCCAATGCGTAGACATTCAGATCGAAGCGTGGCCGTCCGGCACCACCGAGGTGACGCGCCTCGGTCATCGATACCACGCGCTCGAGCGTCTTCAGGCATGCTTGTTCAGGTGAGATTCCCTGGCGCATGAACTCGACGGTGAGAAAGCCGCCGCAGGCCTTGATGTTCGCTTCGCCGCGACCGGTGGATCCCGCCGCGCCCGCGGTCTGATCGCAGTATTGACCGGCGCCGATGATCGGGCTGTCGCCAACGCGACCGGGCACCTTGTAGGCCATGCCGCTGGTGGTGGTCACGCTGCTCATCTCGCCCTTCGCGTTCACGGCATTCATGTTGATCGTCCCGGTCGTGAATCGGATCGCGACGTCATCATCGAAATCGAGGCGGAAGTCGCCCGGATTGAGGCGTGCCCGCCAGCGGAGCCAGTTTTGCCTGCTTTTCGGCGTGAGGAGGTTCTGCGTGGTGAACCCCATCTCGAGCGCGAATTTCCTTGCGTCGCTGCCCACCAGCATGATGTGGTCGGTGTAGTCCATGATCGCCTTGGCGACCAGCGACGGCGTGGCGATGTCCTCGAGGCAACCCACCGCGCCGGCGCGCCTCGTGGGACCGTGCATACAGCTCGCATCGAGCTGAACCACACCATCGGCATTGGGGAGTCCGCCGAGCCCGACCGAGTCATCGTCTGGATCGAGCTCCTGGATGTTGACGCCCGCGATGATCGCGTCGAGGGTGTCGTCGCCGCGCTGCATCATGTCCCAGGCCCGCGCCACGCCGCGTAACCCGTTGGTGGACGAGATGATACGCCCGGGTCCGGCAGTCCCGACAGGTGGGACTGGCTGAGCGAGTCGCATGGCGTGAAGCTGTTCTGTCAGCGACAGTGACGCGGCGGCAGCGGCGCTCTGGGCGATGAAGGCGCGACGGGTGAGCGGCATGATGATCGTTGGAAGAGGGTGGCAACGCCTCAACGATACTGTCTGGCGAGCCAGTCGGCGCGGGGGCATTAACACCGTCCCGGCTCGCGCGTCTTACCGGGTGAGCCATCACGGCGACCGAAATACTGACCCAGCGCGGCACCCGCCGCAGGAGATCTGATCCATGCGACTCCGGACCATGATGTTCGCCAGCCTTGCCCTGCTCGCGGTTCCGGTCGCGGCAGAGGCGCAGGCCGTACGCCCCCGTCAGGAGATTCGTCGTGACGCGCGTGAGGTCCGTCGTGACCGCGCCGAAGTTCGAGGCGACAAGCGCGAGGTCCGCGGCGATCGTCGTGAGGTGCGCCAGGATGTACGCGCCGCACGCGCCGACAGTGTCGTGACGCCGCGCGAACGCAAGGAAATCCGCTCGGACCGTCGCGAGCTGGGTCGCGACAAGCGGGATCTGAATCGTGATCGCCGCGATCTTCGCCGGGATCGACGTGACCTGCGCGGCGATGTGCGCAACGCCAAGAAGCCGTAGTAGTGTTTCCGCCCGCTCCAGCGCGGTCATGCACTGAGGCTGCCGCGCCGGAGCATTGTTTCACCCTCTCTTCGAGAACCTGTCCAATGAACGCACGACTCCTTTTCCTGGCCGTTGCTCTCTCGGCGGCACCGATGGCCGCCAGCGCGCAGGCGACGGCACCTGAATCACGAGGTGCGGGTTCGCCGCGTCGCGAGCAGATGGCCGAGCGCCGCGACGCGATGAAGCAGCGCCAGGAGGCGCGCAAGGCGATGACGCCGGAGGAGCGTGAGGCTGCGCGTGCAGCGGCGCAGGAGCGCTTCAATTCGCTGTCGCCGGAGCGTCAGCAGTTCATTCGTGATCAGCGCGCGTATTCGCAGGGCCTGCGCGAGAAGGCTCGTGATCTCCGCAGTCAGGTCCAGGCGGGCACGCTGACCAAGGACGCCATGGCGGAGCAGCTCAAGGCGTACCGCGATGCGAACCGTCCGGCGCGCCCGGAGGGCACGCGGAAGGCAAAGCCGTAAGGAGTGGCGCGCGGATCATCCCTGGCACACCTTCCCCGCCATGAGAAGCTTCGCGCGGAGAACCCGCTTCTGTACCAGCGCCGCCGTGATGGCGGCGCTGGTGTTCGTGTGTGGCGAGGTGCTGCCGGCACAAGCGCGCCCTGTGCCGGCAGCAGACACACTCAATGCAAAAGCGCGCGACAGCCTGATCGCGGCGATCCTCGCGGATACGACGGACACCGTAGACGTGGGATCGTCGCCGGGGGCTGGCCGCGCCGTCCGCCAGTCGATAACGATCAGGCCGACGCTGCGGCGGTACTCAGTGGGTGCGGTGAATGCATCGGAGGAGGGCGCGTATTCGAATTGGACCGTTCGACTTCCGCGTGCAGCCATCCGACTTGACCTGACGCCAGTGTCGTACACGACTGATACGTCACTCGTCAGCGGTCGCCCTCGCGTTGGAGTGAACGGGATGTCACCGGTCAGCGCCCGATTGGATCTCCGCCTTCGATCGGCTGATACGCTCCGGGTGTACGGACAGTCGACATCGTTCCCCGGCGCGCTGTCTTCGACGCAAACACAGGCCCTCGGTTCGATCGGGACCAGCACCATCGACCTGGACGCCGCCGGGCTTGGTGTCGCAGCGAGGATCGGCACCCGGTATACGCTGACACAGCCGATCGGCGAAGACGGCGTCACGCTCTCGGTGCGCGGAGGCATCGAGTACGATCCGAAACCGAGCGGACGCGAAGCGATCAGCTGGCGCGGAACGACGCTGCGGGCCGGCGTCGGGGTCAATCGTTCGCTGGACGACACGATGCTCGGTGCCTCCGTCGAAGTGACGCGGAGCATCTCCGACTCACTCGGCGGCCGCAACCTCTTCCCTGGCGGCGGATCACTGACGCTCGAGGGGCGCGCGCTGCGATTTGTCGGCGCGGAGGGCACGGGCTTCGTGTCGGCGAACGCCTTCTACTCGCGACCGATCAACATCGAGCGCCCGGATCAGCCCACTCGACTGATCCCGATCGGTGATTTCATGGCACTGACCGTCTCGGGTGCAGTCCCCGTGCGCACGGTGACCGTGATTCCCTCGGTCAGCCTGCTGCGCGAGGCGAGTAACGCGTCGGCCGTCGTGAGCGGGCAGACGACCGGCCTCACGGCCAGTGGCTACACCGCCACCGCGAGCCTCGGTGTCTCGGTTGCACTCGGCCGGTTCGTCACCGTGACGCCCGAAGTCGGTGGCGCATTCGGCAACGTGTCGCAGACCGTTTCATCGACGTTTCCGCGGCGCATCGGTCGGCCGATCGTCCGATCGCAGACGTACGCAGATCCGATTCGCGGCGGATGGGTTGCGTTGGAGTTGAACGTTTCGCGCTGAGCCGCGCCCTCAGGAGAGCAGCGGCAGAAAGAAGTAGATGATCAGCGCGAGCGCGAGGCCGATCACGATGAACAGCGCGACTCGCGGTGACCCGACGCTGTTCGTGTGACCGGACCCGGTATCGAGCAGTGGAGAATGGCCGCCGATCCATGCCTCGACGGCTGCTTTCGACTCCGGCAGGCCCATCCCGGTTCGCTCCCGAAGCAGCGTGATGGCCTCGTTTTTCTCGCCACGCTGCGCCGCGGCGATGACGTCGGCGGGAAGCGGTTCGGGCAGAGACGGCATGGTTGAACTCCGATGCGGTGGGTGACCGTGCGCTTCACACAGCTTAACGTGTACCGAGCGCTGGCCGGGCGTGCGTGCATGTTCTCCTCCTCGCTCGGACGTCATACCGCTGGTCCACAC
>JANMNM010000059.1:0-1991 GCA_031373905.1 Gemmatimonadaceae bacterium
GTCCTGCACCAGCTTCACGCAACGGGCGGAGCACTCGGCGTCACCGAAGAGTCGATGCCGATTGAGGTTGACGAACGGCGCACCGGGCCACGGCTCACCGCCGGAGTCCCACAAGGCGCTCCACCTGCTCGCGTGCAAACGTCAGTTGCCACTCCGGTGGCGGCACAGTTGCCGTCGTGACGAGTTGAATGGCCAACCCTTCGACGAACAGCGCCACCGCCATGCCAGTACGCGCCGGATCGTGGGGTGGACGACCGACGTTGCTCGTCACGAGCGGTGCGACGACCGTCTCGAACAGTGCGTACCACCGTTCCATCCGGCGCGCTTGCGCGCGGCGGATGCTGACGCTGCCGATCGCACTCGCGTAGAACGCCAGCAGCAGGCGCCATTGCGCCCGTCGTTCCCTGTCCAACGGGAGCATCTCGGCCACGACGGCATGCAGACGCTCGATCCCCTCCGACGCAGGCGCCTCGGCGGCGGCCCAGGCCCGCGCCAGCCCGCGGTCGAAGACGAGCTCTTCCGTATGGCGAAGGAGCGCCTGCTTCGATGCGAAATAGTGCGTGAGCACACCCGTGGTCACGCCAAGCGCAGCAGCCACCTCGCGCAGAGTCACGCCTTCGAGCCCGCGCGAGGCGATGACGCCGGCGGCAGCCAGCGCGATTTCGTCGCGGCGCGTGGCGTGGTCACCGCGAGGTCGGCTCATCCGGGGCCTTCGGCCGGGTCGAGTGGCTTGCGAGTATTCATAACGATTGTTACGGTAATGGACACGCTGCCGGACGGCGAGCCCCCGCGGGGTCCAGACCAGCGTTTTGTGGGCCATCCATCCGTTCGAGGCCGCGTATGCACGCCGTGGAAGCGCTCTACCCGATGGGGCACGAACAGGTGGTCTTCTGCCAGGAGCCCGAAGCGGGGTACCGCGCGATCATCGCGGTGCACAGCACAGTCCTCGGCGCGGCCGTCGGGGGCACCCGGCTCTGGTCGTACGACACGACGAACGACGCCTTGCACGACGCGCTGCGGCTTTCGCGCGGCATGACCTACAAGAATGCCGCTGCCGGCCTCGCGCTCGGTGGTGGCAAGGCCGTCATTCTCGCACCTCGCGGCGACTTCGACCGCGAGGCCCTCTTTCTTGCACATGGGCGTGCGATCCAGCGTCTCGCCGGAAAGTTCATCACGGCCGAGGACGTGGGCACAGGCCCCGCCGACCTGCTGATCGCCGCACGCGAGACATCGTTCGTGGCCGGGATCGACGGCAAGGGTGGCGATCCCTCGCCCTGGACCGCGCGCGGCGTGTTCGCGGGTATTCGGGCGTCTGCGCAACATCGGTGGGGGAGCACCGATCTGTCGAATCGAACCATAGCCATTCAGGGATGCGGAAATGTGGGAGGCACGCTGGCGCGCGCGCTCCATGCCGCCGGCGCGACGCTCATCCTGTCCGACACGGATACTCCGCGTGTTTCGGCCTTGGCCGAATCGCTCGGTGCGACGGTTGCCGCGCCCGATGCGATCTACGGCGTGAAGGCCGACGTCTTTGCGCCGTGCGCACTCGGCGCGATCCTCAATGACAGTACCATCGGCCAGCTGCAGGTTGAGATCATCGCCGGCGCCGCGAACAACCAGCTCGAAGCGGACCGCCATGCCGAACAGGTGGCCAAGCGCGGCATCCACTACGCCCCCGACTTCGTGATCAACGCCGGCGGAGTCATCAGCGGGAGTGTCACGCTGCTCGGCGAGACGCACGACGGGATGGTGCGCCGCGTTGACGGCATCGGCGACACGCTGGCGGAGGTGTTCATGCACGCAGAGCGGGACGGAATCACCACCATGCGGGCTGCCGAGCTGCGCGCGGAACGGGCGCTCGCTGCTGCCCGGCCACATTGACGGAGGCACAGTGAAGCGAAGCGACAGGACATGGACGACCCAGCCGCAGGCGGCGGCCATCGTACATCGGGTGCTCAGTGACGCGCTCGCGCTGGTGCCCGACGCTGGGG
>JANMNM010000078.1:0-94420 GCA_031373905.1 Gemmatimonadaceae bacterium
CACCTGGCCGATCGTGATGACGACTGATGTCGCCGTGTACGGCCAGTTTGACTGGGGCGTGCAGGTGGAGCGCATGCTGACCCTGGTCCTGTTCGGCGTGATGTGCGGCACAATTGCACGATGGGCCATGCAATTGCGGGAATACGCCACGACAGACCAGCTCACCGGGCTGATGAACCGGCGAACCTTTGAGGAACGGCTGCGGGATGAGCTGTTCAAGGCCTCGCGAGCCGAGTCAGCCCTGAGTGTCGTGATGATGGATCTCGATCGCTTCAAGGAGGTGAACGATGCCCACGGGCACCAGGCGGGCGACGTGGTGCTCCGGTCCGTGGCTGAAATCCTCAGGGGCCCGACGCGGCGTACGGACCTCGTCGGTCGGTGGGGTGGTGAGGAGTTCGTGCTGGCCTGTCTTGGAGCAACACTCGAGGAAGCCTTGGCGAAGGCTGAGCTGCTGCGTGATGCGGTGGAGCGTGCCGGCGTCAACTTGTCACATGGCGACACGGTTGCCGTGACACTGTCCGCTGGTGTTGCGACCGCGTCCGATGTCGGATACAGTCTCGAAGAGCTTGTGCGCAGCGCCGATCAGAACTTGCTCCAGGCAAAACGCGAGGGGCGCAACCGTGTCATCACCGGCGAACATCCGGCGATAACTTGAAGCGGATCGCCGGCGCGTGACCGGCGACTGCATCTCGTGTCCCGTCGGTCCTCGCGACGCACGGGTGTGGGAGTGAGACGTTGGCCTCCTTCGCGGGTGACCCCATTCCATCTGGATGATTCATGCATCGACTCGTGACGGCAGTAGTGCTCTGTTCCATCGTCGCGTGCCGGGGAGACAGCACGCCGCTGCCCCCGTTGGAGAACGGGCCAGCGTGGCTGCCGCTGCTGGTCGACACGTCAGGAAACGCGATGGTGCGGCGCATGGCGACATGGGTCGATACGGCGCACGTCGCGACAGACTCCGCCGGCCATGCCGTGACGACCCAGAAGGTGCAGATGGACATGAGCATCGGTGGACTCTCGACCGTCCTGCTGATGCGCACGGAAATCGACTGCCCGGGTCAGCGCTTTCGCGTCACCCGCGTCGATAGCCTGTCGGCCATGATGAATGGGGTCGCGATGCCCGACAGCGTGGCCCGGCGGGCGCTGTCGCAGCAGTCGGGGAAGATGACCGACACGATCTGGCGTACGGTGACGACGACGGACGGAAAGAACGCGTCGATGCTCGCGGCCGTGTGTCTGAGCGCGCGATCCGCCGCGCAGTCCGCGCCACAGGCGGCTCCGAAATTGTAGCGAGACGACACCGGCTCGCCTCGGCATGGCACACGCGGCACGGCAGACGGTACGTAGTCCACCGTGCCGCGTGTGGCAGCAACGTGAAGGGCCAGTGCGCCGGACTCAGGGCACCGGCGTCGTGCTCGGCTTGACGGTGGGATACGCAATGCCAAGCTGCTCGAGATACGTGCGGTACTTGCTCGAGTCGTAATAGAGCTTCCGCATCTCAGGGCGATATCGCGCCATGATCTCCGCATTCAGCCAGGTGGGTGGACCATCGTTCGGGCCAAGGAACGAGACGTACTTGGTGTCCTTGGTCTGTACGTTGTTGAAGTAGTCCCACGCATCCGCCACGACCTTCGGTTGTGTGAACAGGTCGATCAGTGTCATCGCCTGCACTTTCGCACCGGCAACCGCGCCCTTGTGCGCGATCGGTGTTGCCATCGCGATGCCATTCGCCCAGTTGTGTCCAGGTGTGCCTGGAATGTTCGACGGGTAGCGCAGCGTGATCGTCGGCACGTTCCAGCTCACGTCGCCGATGTCATCGGACCCGCCGCCGAACGCGACCAGACTGCGTGCGGGGCCCTGTAGCGGCCGGACCTGCGTCACGAGTCCGTTCTGCGCCACGCCAAGTTCGCGCTGCAGACCCTTCGCGAGCGCGATGTCGTTCGCGTCCCACGTCGGCAGCCCGACAGTCTCGATGTTCGCCTGCATCGCCTCGGCCACCGGCTTGCTGAAGTGTCCGGCCCATGCGGAGCCGAGGATGATGACCGTGTCGAGCGTCGCCTCGGTCATCATGGCGGCACCGCGTGCGATGCGTTTGCCGGCCTCGAACATGTCCTGCACGTGCTGGTAGTCACGCTCGCGGAAGTAGAACCAGATTGACGCCGTGCTGGGCACGACGTTCGGCTGATCTCCGCCGTCCTTGATCACATAGTGCGAGCGCTGCCCAGGCTCCATGTGCTCGCGATGGAACTCCCATCCCTGCGCCATCAGCATCACGGCATCGAGCGCGCTCTTGCCGCGCCACGGTGCCCCGGCGGCGTGCGCCGACTGCCCGCGGAAGCGGAACTCGGCAGAAACGATCGCGAGCGACGACGACTGCCCCCAGGTCACGCCCATGTCATTGCCGACGTGCGTGAAGAGCGTCACGTCCACATCCTTGAACACACCGGCGCGCACGAAGTGCGCCTTGCCGGCCACCGCCTCCTCGGCGACGCCTGGCCAGAGCACGAGTGTGCCGGGCATGCGCTCGCGCGTCATGATCTCCTTCACGACGAGTGCGGCGGCGATGTTCACTGCCTGACCCGAGTTGTGCCCTTCGCCATGCCCGGGTGCACCTGTCACCTGCCATTGCCGTGACGCGACCGCGGGAGCCTGATTCGACTGCGGAATGCCATCGATGTCGGACCCGAGCGAAATCACCGGCTTGCCATTGCCCCATCGGGCCACCCAGCCCGTCGGCATGCCGGCCACGTTTCGCTGTATGGTGAAGCCGTTCTTCTCGAGAATGCCCGTCAGGTATCGAGATGTCTCGAACTCCTGCATGCCGAGCTCACCGTAGGAGTACACCTGGTCGATGATCTCCTGAATCAGCTTGGCGCGTGCCTCGACCTTGGTCGCGGCTTCAGCCTTCAGCCGCTCGATGCGCGGATCGAGTGGTGCCCGAGGCGCCGACGGCGCTGGGGCGATGGTGGAATCCTGCGCAACGAGTTGCGCGGGGCTCGCCGCCGCCAGTGCGGCAAAGGCGACAAGAAACGAACGGCGGAAACGCAGCATCAGCGGACTCTCAGTGGAGTGGATGAGCCAGGCACACCCGGGCATGTCCTGATGTATGACCGGACGCTGGTCATCACAAGCGTACGCACGAACAATTCGCTCGTTAGTGAGACTCGTGTCTCATCTACGGGCGATCCGGTGCGCGATCGGCTAGGTTACAGGGCGTAGAGACTCCAGGGCGCCGCAGATGTGCGCCCGTCGAGTGCCGCCGCACCGACGAGGAGAAGCATATGTCACGTACGCTGCCCACCGCCCGCGATCTGTTCGTGAAGGCGATCGTTCGAGACACGCATGCCGTTGAGCAGCCGCGGCTCGTCGCTGTCCTCGACGCACTCATCGCGTGGAGCAACAAGCACCCGACGTTGCTCAAGTTCCGCGAGGAGGAAGACACGCCTGGGACGATCGCGTTCGAGCGCGTGGGAACGAAGATGATCGTCTGGTCGGCGTCGCCGCGACGGCAGGATGTTCCACGTCTCGAGCTCGTGCCGAAGGCGCTCAAGACCATTTCTGCCGAGCATCGCGAGAAGCTCGTCAGCACCTTGAATGCGCACATGCGCGAGCAACTGCTGCCCGATGAGAAGCTGCGCATCGGGTTCTCGGCGCTGAAGAATGCGACGGCGCTGGCTGCAATCCAGTCGGCCGTCGAACAGGTGATCACGACCGCCTGAGCGTTGTACGCGGAGACGACTCCGCGTGCCGTGGTCACGTCAGGTCAGCGCTGTGCCACGCTCGTGATGAGGACGGCGCCACGTGGCTGTGGCGCGCCGCCTCGCGGTTCATCCGTCATCTCGATTGCGGTGAGCCCAGGCCGGCGAGGGCATTCGCGACCGGCGTCCATCGTCGGGACGCGCTGTCGCAGAACACCTTTACACTGCGCTCGCGCCGCGACTCTCACGGCGGCGGTGGATCACTGGCTTGTCGTGGCCGGTGCCCCGGCGCCGATGGGTTCTCTCTCCCCCGTCCTGTGTCGAACCTGACCGCCTGGATTCGCGCTCGGCGCTGCCGGCCGTGATGCCGTTGCTCCGCCGGAGTCGCGCAGGCCTGCATTGACATAAGCGGCCGCACGGGAAACCAGGCGCTCGCGCAGCTTTCGGCGCTCCTCTGCAGGCACCTGTGCCAGGGGCGCAGAGTATCCGAGTGCGCCAACTGCTCCGCGCAGCGAGGCGAGCTCACGCTGCAGGCGCTCGGACGTCTGGACGATGTCCATCAGACGCACAGCATCGTCGGCAGTCAGCGTGCGAAGCGCGAGATCGGGCAATGCGATGAATGCCTGGTCCTGCTCGTTCGGGGTGCTCATGCGGAGGCCTCCTGGAGTGCGTCAAGTCGGTCACGGAAGGTCCGGAGCCCAAGCCGGACACGTGTCTGTACCGTCAGCACCGGCAACGATGACCGGTCGGCAATCTCGGTGTGGCGCAGTCCTTCGAAGAACGCCGCCTGCAGCACGTCACGCTGCTCGTCAGGCACCGCGCGCAACGCGACCGACACCCGCTCATGTCGGTCACTGGCGTCGAATGCCGCGAGCGGATTGGTCACCGCAGGCACCGCATCGAACAGCCCCGCATCCACGGATTCCTCTCCGCGTCTCCGACGCAGCACACGCACGCGATCCAGCGATTGGCTGCGAGCGATCGCGAGCACCCAGGCCCCTGGTTCGCCGCGCTCTTCCGACCAGTGCGCGGCCTGCTTCCACGCTTGCCAGAACGCGGCCGCAACAACGTCTTCGGCGTCAGCCGGGCCCGCGACGATCTGCCGGACGAGCGAGTTGACGGCATCAATCCATCGATCGTAGAAGGCTCCGATTGCTGCCTCATCGCCGCTCGCCATCCGGCGCACGATGTCGTGGTCGAGCGCGGGGTCTTCGGTGCGTTTGGCGCGTCCCGCTCCGAATGAGAGCGCCTGAAGTTCAAATGCTGGCATGTGGACTGCGGTAGGGTGTGGCCATCGCGTCCCGCGAGCAGGATGCATCGGGTGGTCGGGACGGCTCCACCCGATAGCAGACGCCTGGCCATTCCATTTGCAACGCGCCTCGTCACCCCGGCGCAGCACCGCGGGCACTCCGTCGCGGCGGAGGCAGCGATTCGCCGCCGTTCCGGTCAGGTGGGCAGCGCCACCGTGGCTTCGCCATCGAGAACGGCTTTCCCGGCCTGATTGAGCACGGTCGTCACGAGCGTCAGGCGCCGCTTCACCGGGTCGATGGCCCTGATTTCAACCCGCGCCACCACGGTGTCACCGAGCCGCACCGGTCGCAGGAACCGAAGGCTTTGCGAGACGTAGATCGCACCCGGTCCGGGCAACTGCGTGCCAAGCACCGCCGAAATCAGGCTGGCTGTCAGCATGCCGTGCACGATCTGCCCACCGAACGGTGATGCCGCCGCCGCCGCGGCGTCGACGTGCACGGGGTTGTGGTCTCCGGTCACGTTCGCGAAGACCATCACGTCGTGCGCCGTCAGCGTCCGTTCGAGCTGCGCCTGCTGACCCACGGCAAATCGCTCGATCATCGGAGCGAAACGCGCATCGGAACGCAGGCCGAAGCACCGCGACCGCACGCCGGAATCATCGTGCCGGCGTGCCCACGATCAGGATGTCACCCGTGGGCTGCGGCGAGCCGCCCACGGGTTCCTCTGTGATGGCGATCGCCCCGAGATCCGCTGCAGCCAGTGCGTACGTCGCCTGGACCACAGCGCGACCGCCCGCATCGGTATTGAACGTGCCTGCACTGATCTTCTGCGAGCTCCTGGTCACGAGCCAGAGCTGGTAGGTGCGGCCGGTGGGCGCGGCATCGAGGTTGTGCGTGATGAGGGTCCATCGATTCGTGAGCTGATCGAAGAACATCTTGGCGCCCCGCTGCCTGACCGCAGACGACGCCATCTCGTAGACCTTCACCCCCGGGCCACTCATGGCCATCACCAGGCTGTCGCTGACGGCGAGCTTGTCACTGAGCTGCGACGCCGTGACGGTGGCCGCCTTCAGCGCGCTGCGTGCATCATCTCGCTCCTGCCGAATCCCATTTGCCTGCCAGAGCGACACGACGAAGGCACCGCTCGCCGCCAGCGCGAGGAACTGCAAGATCCGCGGCGCCGTGCCTCGCGTGGCGGGAGCCGTCTGAGGCACGCTGCGGCTGGGCGAACCGCTCGCGGCGTTCGGCGCCGTGGGCGCCGCAACCGGTTCGAGTCGCAGCACGGGACTGACGGTCGGCGTCACGGGTGCGTCGACTCCGCTTCCGCTTGCACGGGCCAGCAGCCGCTCACGCATGGCGCGCTTCCGGTCGACATCGATCGGCGCCGCCGGCGTCGCCGAGCCCAACGCCGCGACGGTGCCACGAAGCGAGGCCAGCTCTGCCTGCAATCGCGGTGAACTCTTCACTATTGCGATCACGCGCTCCGCGTCCGCGACCGGCAGCGTGCCAAGCGCCAGATCCGGCAACATCACGAAGGCTTCATCCTGCTCATGTGGTGTGCTCATGCCTTTCCCTCGCGCAACGCGTCGAGTCTGTCGCGCAACTTCCGGAGTGCGAGCCGCGCGCGCGTCTTCACCGTCCCAAGGGGCAGGGACAGACGCTCGGCGATCTCGGTCTGACTCAATCCTTCGAAATACGCCAGCTCGAGCACCTCACGCTGTTCCGTGGGCAGCGTGCCCAGCGCAGCCGTCACGCGCGTTGCCCGTTCCGCTGCCTCCAGCTCTGCGCACGGATCGCCGACAGCCGGAACTGCATCGAACACCGAGGCATCCGCTGGCTGCTCATCGCGCCGGCGGCGCAACGAACGCAAGCGATCGAGCGACCGGCTGCGAGCCATTGCCAGAAGCCACGACCCTGGCGATCCGCGCTCTGCGGACCACCGTGATGCCTGCTGCCAGGCTTGCCAGAACACCGATTCAACGACTTCCTCCGCTTCGCCGGGGTCACGGACGATGCGCAGCGCGAGGGCATTGACGGCGTCAGCCCACCGGTCGTACAGGGCACCGAGGGCGGATTCATCACCGCCCGCCATGCGCCGGACGATCGATCCGTCCATCTCGGCATCCTCCAGACGGTGCGCGCGCCGCAGCTCGGCGTCCGCACCAAATGAAATTCCGTCTGAATCAGCAACCGACATGTGAGATACGAAGGGGTGCGGTGATCGGATCTGCTCCTGCCCGAACTTGTCAGGCCTCGGAGAAACCTAGCAGGCAAGCCAGCCTGCGTCGTCACACCCGGATATGGCAGCCGGCACGGCATTCCGCGCGACCTCGCGTGGCAGCTGGTGCCGGCTCCGCCGTCGGCGTAGGCTCACGACTGGCGGAATGCCTCCAACACTCTGGCATCGACAGCAATGAACGAACATGCGGTCATGAAGGGTCTGGACAAGGCGATCTCGGGATTCTTCACCTTTCGCACGGCGCTTGACGTGCGCGGCCACGAGCCGTGGATCATCTTCTCAGATCAGCACAAGGGAGCTGGCGACGGCGCTGACGAGTTCAGGTACTGTCGTGAGACATACCTCAGTGCTCTCAGCCACTACAACGCCCGGGGTGCCCGACTCGTGCTGCTGGGCGATGTGGAGGAACTGTGGGAAAACAGCATCCGGGAGGTGATTGCAGCCTACCGGGACGTGCTCGAAGCCGAAGCGGAGTTCGGGCCGAGTCGCTATCTGCGGATCTGGGGCAATCACGACGACCGCTGGATGGAAGAGGTGCTGGTCGCGCTCGAGCTGCGAAAGTACGCGCCTGGCGAGGGACTGCGCCGTGTCTGGGAAGGCGCACGAATCTCCGTACGGGATGGCGAGCTGAAGATCGGCACCCTCTTCCTGACGCACGGGCATCAGGGGACACTCGGCAGCGACCGCTTCAAGTTCTTCTCGAGGTGGGCGCTGCAGGGCTACCGTTTCCTGCAGAATCGTTTCGGGGTGGCGTGGTTTGGCGGTGTCGACCTCCCGTCCCAGGACGAGGCGTTGCGTGGCGAGCACGACCTGATCATGTACAACTGGGCCGAACGGCAGGAGAAGATGATGTTGATCGTTGGCCACACGCACAAACCGGTGTGGGCCGGCCGAACGAAGGAGCAGCAGCACGAGCCTGGCAGCCGTCCCGCCTATTTCAATACCGGTTGTTGCAAGTTCGCGGATGGCGACATCACCGGGATGGAGATCGAGGGAGGGCAGCTGCGCCTGGTGCGCTGGAAAACGACTGCGGGCGTCCCCAAGCGCAAGGTGCTGCAGGAAGCGCCGCTGAAGGACATGTTCACCACCCTTCGCTGAACGATCCGCCGCTGCCACCTGCCCCCCGTCCAATCGGCGAGGGCGCGCGCGTCGTCCTGCCTTCGATAGTTTTGTCGGATGGCATCCACCGTGAAGGACCCGAAGAAGCCGAAGTTCGACACCAAGCGTGCGTGGGGCGAAGCGCGCGCCCTGATCTGGACCTACCGCAGGTCGGTCGGGATTGGCATGGGGCTCATGCTGATCAGCCGCGCGGCCGGCCTCGTCCTGCCGGCCAGCTCGAAGTACCTCATCGACGAAGTCCTCGGCAACAAGAATGCTGACCTGCTGCCGAAGATCGCGGCGGCGGCGTTCATCGCCACGGTGATCCAGGCCATCACCTCGTATTCGCTCTCGCAGGTGGTGAGCGTCGCCGCGCAGCAGGCGATTGCCAGGCTGCGTGAGGATGTGCAGGCACACCTGATCCGCCTGCCGGTCCGGTTCTTCGACAGCACGAAGAGTGGTGTGCTCGTGAGCCGCGTGATGAACGACCCGGAAGGGATCCGCAACCTCGTTGGCACCGGCATCATCCAGCTCGTGGGTGGTCTGGTGACCGCAACCGCCGCCGTGTGCGTGCTGTTCTACCTGAACTGGAAGCTGACGCTGGCGACGGTGGTGTTCCTGTCGATCTTCGGCGTCGGCATGTCGATCGCGTTCAAGCGGTTGCGCCCGATCTTCCGCGAGCGCAGCGTGATCACCGCCGATGTGACCGGTCGATTGACCGAGACCATTGGCGGCATCCGGATCGTGAAGGTCTACACCGCCGAGACCCGCGAGCGCGAGGTGTTCGCGAAGGGCGTGGACAGGTTGTTCAAGAACATCGCTGCCACGATCACCGGCACGTCGGCCACGGCGGCGCTGTCGGTGGCGATCATCGGCGCGCTCGGCGTGCTGCTGATGATGATCGGCGGTCGCGACGTGCTGGCGGGTCGCATGACGGTCGGCTCGCTGGTGCAGTACGTGTTCTTCATCGGCCTGGTGGCGGCACCGCTCGTGAGCATCGCCAGCATCGGTACGCAGCTCACCGAGGCCCTTGCCGGGCTCGATCGCATTCGCGAACTGCGCGACATGAAGACCGAGGACCAGGAGGATTCGAGCAAGCGCAGTGTTCCGACGGTCCAGGGCACCGTGCAGTTTGACGACGTCTGGTTCGAGTATGATCCCGGCGTGCCAGTGCTGAAGGGCATCAGCTTCACCGCACCATCCGGTACGACCACGGCGCTGGTCGGCAGCAGCGGCGGCGGCAAGAGCACGCTCATTTCGCTGGTGATGGCGTTTGCCGGACCGAATCAGGGGCGTGTCCTGATCGATGGGACGCCGCTCAGCGATCTCAAGCTGCACGAGTATCGCCGGCACCTTGGCGTGGTGCTGCAGGACAACTTCCTCTTCGACGGCACGGTGCGCGAAAACATCGCATTCACGCGTCCCGATGCCACGAAGGAGAGCGTCGAGGAAGTGGCGAGAATCGCCTATGTGGACGAATTCGTGAGTCGTTTCCCCGATGGATATGACACGATTGTCGGCGAGCGCGGCGTGAAGCTGAGCGGCGGCCAGCGCCAGCGCGTGGCAATCGCGCGCGCGATTCTGGCCGACCCGCGCATCCTCATTCTCGACGAGGCGACATCGAGTCTCGACAGCGAGAGTGAGCAGCTCATCCAGGAAGGGCTGCGGCGTCTTCGCGCCGGGCGGACCACGTTCGTGATTGCACATCGACTGAGCACCATCACCTCTGCCGATCAGATCCTCGTGCTGGAGAAGGGTGAGATCATCGAGCGCGGCACGCACCACGAGTTGCTCGCGATGGGTGGACGGTACAAGGAACTGTACGAGCGCCAGCATCACATCGAGACGGATCGGTTCATCAATCCGGGCGAGGATCCGAGTACGGTGAACGCGGCGAGTGGGGCCGTGGCGTAGGTGGCGATGGCGCGCGGCACCGCGTGCCTCGGCCGGGGCCTATCGCTTCTTCGCCAGCATCGTCCCACGGCACTGTCCGGCGCCACAGTGGCACGGATAGCGCCGCTTCGCTGCCGGCGTGTGCCGCTCGCGCAACGTGAACGCGTAGTCGTAGGCCAGTTCCTCACCCGGCGCGATGTCGCGCAGCGACTCGATCCAGATGCGACCCTCCTCGACGACGGCGTCACAGTTCGGCGCGCAGGAGTGGTTGATCCAGCGCGCATCATTCCCGTCGACCGCCGCGTCGATGACGACGGCGTCGTCGATCGCGAACAGGAACGTGTGATGCCGGGCCCCGGCGACATCGGGATACCGGGCCTCTGCGGCGTCGGACGTGAGGCGCTCACCGGCGTACTCGACCAGACGCGTCCCGGCCGGGATGCGATGCGTGGCGAAGGCGCCGAGTCCCTGCATCGGCGACGCGCGGATCTCGAACGGCGGCGAGGCTGTGGCGTCGTACTTCGGCATGCGACAAATGTGATGTTGTGAAACGCGCGCTGCGAGGTTCGTGGGGAAATCCGCGCCGCAAATCACTCGCGGACCGCTGCGTACCGAGGCAACTTTCCACTCGATGAAACACACGCCCGTGCATCCGTCAGTCGTCGATCGTGTCGTATTCCTCCGGGTCCTGGCGGTGTACAAGTTCGTGCAGATGGCCGTGCTCGCCGCGCTGGGGCTCGCCACGATCCGGCTCGTGAACCCTCACGTGGTGGAAGCGTACGAGCACTGGGTGACCGGACTTCCGGACGGGTACATCCAGCATGTCTCATCGCAGTTTCTCGGCTGGGTCGCCGGGCCGCAGAAGCACCGGGTCCTGATCCTCGCCGGCGCACTCTTCGCGTACTCCGCGCTGTTCCTCGCCGAGGCGATCGGACTGTGGCTGCAGCGTCGCTGGGCGGAGTGGCTGACAGTGGTTGCCACCGGGGCTCTCATCCCCCCGGAGATCTTCGAGTGTGTCCAGCATCCCTCGATCCCCCTCTTCGTGCTACTGGCGTTGAACGTGGGCGTGGTGTGGTTGCTGATCGTGCGGCTTCGCCACGAGCTTGCTCAGGAGCAGCTGCGCCACGGTGCCACGCGACGCTGACGGCTGCTGCGCGCCCCCGAAAGCCCTCGAAGCCTGGCTGCCAATCCGATGGAATACTGAGCTTTCGGCCACTGATTCCTCCGGATTCTGCACGAACACCGACATTTCTGCCCCGCAAAGGTGTAAATTTCGGGCTTATGACTCCAAGTCAGACATCGTCAGAAATTGCGACCGACGGCGGCTTCTCCGGCCTCGGTCTGGACCCACGCCTCGTTGGTGCGCTGGCAGGCCTCGGTTACGAAGAGCCCACGCCCATCCAGAGCGCGGCGATTCCACCGCTCCTTGAAGGTCGGGACATCCTTGCACAGGCGGCCACCGGCACGGGAAAGACTGCCGCCTTCGCGCTGCCGTTGCTGCATCTGGTGGACACGACGGCGTCAGCGCGCACCCGCACCAAGGCGCTGATCCTGACGCCGACGCGCGAGCTGGCGATGCAGGTGGCCGAGGCCGTGCACAAGTACGGAAAGGCGATGGGGATCATTGCACTGCCGATCTACGGCGGTTCGGCAATGGACACGCAGATCCGTGCCCTCCGCCGCGGCGTCGACGTCGTGGTTGCCACTCCCGGGCGTGCGCTGGATCACATCCGGCGCGGCACGCTGGTGCTCGATTCGGTGAAGATCGTGGTGCTCGATGAAGCCGACGAAATGCTCGACATGGGCTTCGCCGAGGACCTCGAGGCCATCCTCGCCGCCACACCGGCCACGCGCCAGACAGCACTCTTTTCGGCCACCGTTGCGCCGCGAATCGCGCAGATCGCACGCAAGCACCTGCGCGATCCGCTCACGGTGCGGATCGACAAGGCGAAGGTCGAGCCGGGCCAGACGGCAAAAGTCCGGCAGGTGGCCTTCATCGTACCGCGTGCGCACAAGATGGCGGCACCGGGCCGCGTGCTCGACATCGAGCAACCGCAGTCCGCCATCATCTTCTGCCGCACGCGGACCGAGGTGGATGAGCTCACGGAGACCATGAATGCGCGCGGCTACCGCTGCGAGGCGTTGCACGGTGGATTGTCGCAGGATCAGCGTGATCGTGTCATGAAGAAGTTCCGCTCGGAGAAGACGGACCTGTTGGTTGCCACTGACGTCGCGGCCCGCGGCCTGGATATCCAGCATGTGTCGCACGTGGTCAACTACGACGTGCCCACGTCCACCGAGGCGTACGTGCATCGCATCGGTCGTACCGGCCGCGCGGGACGCGAAGGCGTGGCGATTTCGCTGGCCGAGCCGCGCGAACACCGGATGTTGCGCAACATCGAACTGGCGACGAAGTCGAAGATCGAGATCGCCACGGTGCCGACCGTGGCCGACCTGCGTACGCGCCGTCTGGAACTGACGAAGGCTTCGCTGCGCGAAGGCATCCTTGCCGGTGACCTCGACGCGTTCCGCAGCATCGTCGAGTCGCTGGCCGACGAGTTCGACGTGATGGACGTGGCGGCGGCGGCGGTGAAGCAGCTCGAACTCGCCAATGGTGGCAGCGTGGACGAAAAGGAGATCCCCGCCGCGGAGCCGCGCCGTGATCGCCCGGAGCGCAGTGAGCGCAGCGGTCCGCCAGCACGCGGCGGAGACCGAGCGGAGCGCTCGACACGCTTCGAGCGCGCAGAGCGCCCGGAGCGCGCCGCACCGTCCCCGCGCGGTGATCGCCCGGAGCGCCCCGCAGCGCGAGCGCCCGAGGATGAGCGTCCGGCGCGTCCGGCGCGGAAGCCGCTCTGGGACGTGGCACGACTCTACGTGGGTGCGGGACGTCTGGCTCGTGTTCGCCCGGGCGATCTGGTTGGTGCCATTGCGAACGAACTGCAGCTCGATGCGAGCGTTGTCGGCGCGATCCAGATTCAGGACAAGTTCTCGATCGTCGAAGTGCCCGATGAGATCGCCGACGACATCATCGACGCGCTTCGCAATACGACGATCAAGGGCAAGCGAGTGATCGTCCGGCGCGATCGGGGCTGAACGGCGCTGAACTGCGAGGTGCGTGCGCGCCCGGCACGTGCGCGCCCGCTACTTCGCCGCCACCGCCGGTGTGAGGACCGACACGGGCGTCTGTCGCGGCTGACGATACACCCAGCTCGCGACCGCGATGCCCGAAATGATCATGATGGAGGAGAGCAACTGCCCCATCGTGACGCCGCCGGGAAGGAACCCAAGCTGCGCGTCGGGTTGGCGTGTGAACTCGACAAGCGAGCGGATGATGCCGTATCCGATCAGGAACGCGGTGCCGCCAACACCAGGACGCCACCATCCCTCGCGTCGCGCCTTGGCCTCGAGCCACCAGAGAAAGCTGCCGAGGATGACGCCTTCGCCCAGACACTCGTACAGCTGCGATGGGTGACGCGGGATCTGCTGGGGGTCCGTCGGGAACACCATCGCCCACGGAACGTCCGTCGGTCGGCCGTACAGTTCGGCGTTGATGAAATTGCCGATGCGTCCGAACGCGAGGCCCGGCGTGGCGCAGAGCGCGAGCGCATCGGTGAGCGTCATGATCGGCACCTTGTAGTGCCGCGCCGTCCAGATGCAGGCGAGGATCATTCCCGCCGCCGCACCGTGGAATGACAACCCGCCGTGCCAGACCTTGAGCCACTCGATTCCCGTCAGCAGCGAGCGGTCATACACCAGCACATACATCGCCCGCGCGCCGAGCAGCATGCCGATGAACATCGCCGTGAGGAACGTGTCGAGGCCCTCCTGTGTCAGCGGCAGCGTCCCGTCCTTCATTCGCTTCCGGCACAGCCGTCCAGCCACGATGTAGCCAAGGACGTACATCATGCCGTACCAGCGGACGCGGAGCGGTCCGATGCTGATGATGTCCGGCGAGATTTTCGGGTAGGGCAGCGTCATGGGGGAAAGATAGAGGCGAGCAGCCCGAGACGTGGAGACCGTTCCCCGTCGCGCCGTGCGGCGTCCTGATCAGAACTTCACGCTCAGCGATGTGACAAGGAGGGTGTTCGAGCGCGTCCGTTCCGTCGATCCATGCGCTGGAAAGAGCGCGTCCGTCGCATGGAGCGCGCGGATCTCGGAACGCCACGCCACGCCCGTAGAGACGTCCACGTCCAGCCCGGCCGACGCACCGTTGCCGACGAATCCCGACGCTCCGTCCGTACCCAGCACGACCTGATCCGGATCCGCAAATCGTTCCACCCGACCGACGACAGCGAGCCGCGGCGTCACCGGGCGCCGTGCGATCGCCACCAGCCCGTACCAGTCGCGCCCGGCCTGCCGTCCCACGTCGACCTGCCCCTGAACCTGCACGGATCCAGCCAGCACGGCCTTGACCATCACCTGATTGAAGACGCGCTGCTGCGGTGCTGTGCCCGTGGCCCGTTCGTTTCCGAGAAACGTGGCGTACGCCAGCGACAGGTCCGGCGTCAGCGCGACATCGAGTCGTGCGCCGATCGCCTTGCTGCGATTGCTCTCGGCGATGTTCTGCCAGCCGTTCATCACGTGGAACTGCGCCGTGACCTTCGTGGACGGCTGCCACGTGACCTTCGCCCCGGAGAGATAGTAGGGCGAATAGTCCGCCACGAGGGAGCGGGTGTAGGTGGGGTTGTCACTCGATGTCCAGTTTTCGAGTCCGATGTAGCTCGCGTAGATCCCCGCGTCGATCCAGACATGCTCGCTGAGTCTGGCGCCTGCTGACGCTTCCTGAATGAATCGGGCGACATCGGGCCCGCTCGTGGCTCCGCGCCGCGGCTCACCGGCGTAGTTGACTTGCACCGACGTCCCGGCCTGCAATGCCACCCGAGCCCTCGCGCGGCGGCGCTCCACGCTCACACCGAGCCACGCGAGATTGACGTTGGCCTCGTTGTCGCGCACGGCCTGCGTGGTGAACCGTCGCTCGCCATCCGTCGGTCGGCCGCTGTCCCACGCGTAGTAGGTGTCGACGAAGCCGGTCAGCCGGATCGTTGTCGCGGTATCACTGCCTTGCGCGCTCGACGCGCGCACCGGCACGAGCGTCGAGCAGGCGAGTGCGCATGTCATGGACAGGAGGCGGAGCGGGACGCCGCGCATCCATGCGCGGCCGCGGGTACTGTTCAGATGCGGCTCCGATCTCGACGTGACAGCAGTGCGCCGGGCCAGGCACCTGCCCTCGGATGCCGACACCGCCGGACGAGTGCGGTGTCGGGTCTGCACCTCGCGCAGAACGCGGGGCGAACTGCAGCGGCGCCCTCCCGCCCGCGCACCAACGATAGCCGGGTCAGATGCTTCGTGTGGAGCCGGGACCGACCGGCTGTCGGGAGTCTCCAACACGTCTCGCGCGCTGGGACGGCGCGATGAGCCGGTCGCCGCGGAGCGCAGCGTCTCCGCGCGAACTGCATGTCGCCCAATGTCAGAATCTGACCGTCTGATCCGCCAGTGACCCGCCGGAATAGAACAGCGTCTGCTCCTTGCCGCTGGGGAGGTGCTTCAGTTTCACGATGTTCTGCTGATCGCCAAACACCTCGAAGAGTACGGCATTGTGCATCGAGATCGACGTGATGCGCTGCGGCGACGTCCAGGTGACGACGTACGCCCACATCTCCTTCTCCTGCGCTCCACTCGCCACCACGGGCTGCAGACGTCGCCCATTGGCGGTGACCGGAAAGCGCTCGGCGAGATACGCCTGGAACGCCGCATCGGCTTGGGGCGAGTTGAGCGTGAAGCTGCTGCCGCGCTGGCGGTGCAGCAGCCCCTGCGTGACGTCATCGGTGAACACACGGATCTGCGCCGAGATCACCGTCGGCTCGACTGCCATCCGTGTATACGACACATGGAAGTCATGCACATCGCGGCGCACATGCGTCGCGATTGTGCGCGACGGGACCGTCGTGACCACAATCCCGGCGAGGCACGCCGCGTGCCGCCATCCCGTCATCACGGGATGACGGGGGCCGGTCTGGCCCACTTGTTGTTGTCGCGATTGATGTCCGCCAGCGCGTTGTCCGGATCGAGCTCGATCGACTGGAGTTCTTTTTGCGAGAAGCGGCCATACTGGAACGCCTTTTCATTCGTGCGCCAGATGGAGACCGGCAGCTTGACGCGCTCCTTGCTGCCGTCGGTGAAGGTGAACTCCATCACGACCGGCATCACGAGGCCACCCTTGTTCTCCAGTGTGATTCGATTGTAGTATCGCCCACGCGCACTCATCCCCATCGAGTCGGCCGACTGGGTCTCGACCGTACCGACACCCTGATCGTTCGCGTGGGTGGTGTAGAACCACCCGCGCCAGAACCAGTTCAGGTTGTCGCCGCTCGCCTGCATCATGCTGCGGAAGAAGTCGGCCGGTTGCGGATGCTTGAACATCCATGCCTGGCTGTACTCGCGGAACGCAGCATCGAAGAGCTGCGGACCAAGCACCTGCTCACGCAGGATATAGAGGCCCGATGCGGGCTTGGTGTAGCCGTTCGGCCCGAAACCCCTGTGGATCAGGTCGGATTCCGTCATCAGCGGCACCTGATCGGTGTTCCTCATGTACGGCACGATGTTGGCGGCGATGAGCGGGAGACGCGCCTTTGGCCACGTCGCGTCGAACTCCATCGACGCCATGCCCTCCAGATAGCTGTTCAGTCCCTCGTCCATCCAGGTCCACTTTCGTTCGTCGCTGGCAACGATCATCGGGAACCAGTTGTGGCCGACTTCATGAATCGTGACCGAGACCAGACTGTAGCCGACGCTCTTCAGCGTTGCCGCATCCGCGTTCCTGGGTGGACGCGCGCCGCAGAACGCAATCATCGGGTACTCCATTCCCCCGACGATACCGTGGATGTTGCTGGCCTTCGGATACGGATACTCGAACGAGAGGCGGCCGTAGGTGCGCATCGTCTGCGCGATGGCGCGCGTGCTCAGCGAATCCCAGACGCCAAGCGCCTCGCGCGGATACAGCGAGTGCATCTCGATCGGCTTTGCTGCCGGCGTGTAGCGAAAGCCCGCTGCATCCCAGATGAACCCCGCCGAGGATGCCCAGGCGAAGTCGCGCACGTTCTCGGCCTTGAAACGCCAGGTCATCGGCCCGCTGCCCGCCGGGCGAGTCACGGGCGTGTTTGCCTCGTCTTTCGTGATGATGTAGACCTGATTCTCCGACGTCATCGCTCGCGCCAGTCGCTCGCGCTGCGTCGTGGTCAGCACTTCCACCGGGTTCTGGAGCACACCGGTGGACTGCACGATGTGGTTGTGCGGCACCGTGATGCTGACGTCGTAATTGCCGAAATTGAGGTAGAACTCTCCCTGGCCGAAGAACTGGTCATTCTGCCATCCAACCACGTCATCATAGACCGCGGCGCGTGGAAACCACTGTGCCGCCAGGTACTCCCACCCATCAGTGAGCTTCTCTCGCGCGCCGCGGCCATTCCGGCTGGCGAACGACTCAGGCATCACGTAACTCCAGTCGATCTCGATGTCCTGCGAACCGCCGCTCGGGATCGGGGAGGCCAGCGGCACCTTCATCTGCGTGCCTTGCATGACGTAGGCCGCGTCGGTCTTCTGCCCCGTCTTCGACACCAACTGCACACGGCTGATGGTGTATCCCCTGCTATCGAGCGTCGCGTTGATGAACGCTGCGGCAGCGGGCGTGATGTTCTTCTGCAGGGCCGGTGCGCCGATCATTGTCGGGCTCACGTCCGGGTTGTCGATGTTCTGATCGAGCTGGAACCAGACGTACCCGAGTGCGTCGGGGGAGTTGTTGCGATACGTGACCCGCTCGGAGCCGGTCACTGTGTGAGTGGTCGTATCGAGACCAACGCGGATCACGTAGTCCACGCGTTGCTGCCAGTACTTCGGCCCTGGCTTGCCATTGGCGGCGCGCGTCTCGTTTGGCGCCGGCCACTGATCGAGCACGCGGAACATGGACTGATTCGTCCGGCCAGCGGTATCCGGGTGCAGCCAATTCTGTGCACCCGACGGGACGGTCACGGCCAGGGCGAGCGACGCGAGGCAGACACAGCGAAGATTGGACGCCGACATGGTGATTCGTGGGATTGGGATGTGTCGTGGAGCGTGCGAAAGCTACGACCCGATGGCGTTCAGAGTTCCAGCGCTGGCGGGCGCGCCTACAGCCGTGAGAACAGCATCTGAGAGGCGCACCCGAGCGTGATGCCGCTTGCCGCGAGCACGTACCCGCGGCGGTCGAACGGGCCCCACGTGACCAGGGCACCAAGCAGTGCGAGGAGCGCGAGCACCGCGATCTGTGCCAGCTCGATTCCGATGTTGAAGGCGAGCAGTGGCATCAGCAGTGATTCGTCGGGTCCAAGCAGCCCACGGAGGACCGAGGAGAATCCGAGCCCGTGAATCAGGCCGAAGCCGAGCGCGAGCGAATAGCGCGGCCAGAGCCTCGCAGGCGTGGTGCGTGGTGGATCGTTGGCGCGCCGTGGCTGGCGCCAGGTCCAGAGATTGAGCAGGCTCGTGATGATGATCGTGCCGGGAATCAGCGTCTCGACCAGATGGGAATTGGGCGTCACCACGTTGAGCGTGGCGAGCGCCAGCGTGAGTGAGTGGCCGACGGTGAAGGCAGTGATGAGAATCAGGAGCGGGCGCCACGTGCCGGTATCGTGGGCGAGGATCAGCGCGGCGAGAAAGAGCAGGTGGTCTGCCGCTGCAAATGCAAGAATGTGCTGCAGGCCGAGCTGCAGGAAGCTGCTGAATGACGACATCAGGTGGCGCGATGGGGCAGGGAGGCATCGCCTCAGCAGTGGCGGTGCGTGAACTCGAAGATATCAGCGCGGGAATCGGGCCCGCAGGGCGTGGCTCGCGTGGTGCACAACGCAACACCGCGCCGATCCGACAGAAGTCAGACCGGCGCGGTGGTCGCAACGGTGATCCGTCGCGACTGTCCTAGCGTGGATCAGGACGGGGCTTCGCCGTGCGCTCGCCGCCGCCGGAGCTGGCAGGCGCCGAGCTGCCGCTCGAACCGCCACCGACTGACGCGCTGCCGGACGATGAGCTCCCGCCGGAACCGCCGTAGTAGCCGCCGCCGGAAGACTCGACTCGCGGGCGCGGCATGGCGGTGCCTCCCTCGGACGGGCTCGCGGAGCCACCTTGCACATAGCCCTGCCCGTTGATCACGCGACCAGGCTGCCGTCCGGCTGATCCCCCCGCGCCTCCCGAGGGCTGTGGGATGATCAGAATGGGTTGGTTGCCAGGCAGCCAGCTTCCGCCGTAGCCATAGCCGAAGTTGTACGGGTTGTACGAATTGAAGGCGCCGAAGCCGTAGCCATTGCCAAACGGGCTGTACGAATTCCAGTACGGATCCCACTGGCCGCGTCGATAGGGGCCCATGAGAGATCCACCCATCCCATAGGCGCCCATCCAGAACGGGTCATAGAACAGCGAGTTCTGTGAGAGCCGTTGCCTGAGCAGCGCATCGACCTCGGCGTCGGTCAGCATGCCGCCGCCACCTCCACTCCGACCCGACAGCAGGTCATCGCCACCGCGCGCCACCGGCTGTCCGCCGGCCGCCAGCGCAAAGGCCTGCGGATTCGACACCGCGACCATCATGTCGATCACCGGCCCGGGGACAGAGCCGCGCTGCAGTTCCCGAAGCCCCCTGGCGTTCAACTCGAACCGCTGGCCGGTCTCTGCAATCCATGCCTGAACCACTGGAGCGTCGACGTACTCGATGGCATGGACGACGTCCGCGATTTCCAGCGGCGTGCGCGAATCGACCCTCGCCGCCCACACGCGCACGGCACTCGCCGCAGGGATGCGCATGCGAATCTCAGCGGGGATCGTGATCGTATCACCCACGGACACGAACGACGCGATGCGCACGCCGGTGTTCGGGGAGGCCTTTGTGTTCGACCTCGTCCTTACCCCCTCAACACGCGAGAAGGTATTCGCGCTCGTCATGGCGAGCACCGCACTCGACGTGAACTGCTCGCCGCCATCACACGTGAATTCCGAGCGCGAGTAGAATGCGCGCTCGTTCAGCGACCACGTCCCGGCCTCGACGCCGGTGCAGCCATCGCGCTTGAAATCAGTGCGTTGGCCCGATCCGTCGATGAGTTGCCGCGAGACGATCGAATCGTTGATGACGGTGAGCATCTCCACCGTCGCGATCGACGGGGTTGATGCCAGGCAGAGCAGCGGCGCTTTGGTGCGGTCAGCGGCGTTCGCGGGCGCCCAGCAGCCGAGGAACGGCAGCCACTGTGCCGCGACCGTCAACTTCGGCGCCGGTTGTGGGGCCTGCTGGGCAACAGCGGGGAGCGGTGCGAGGAAGCACGCTGCTCCGACGACAACGCGACGAAGAGTGATGCGGGTCATGATTCGCTCCCGTTCAGTAGCGCAGGGTGAGTCCCATCGTGGCCGCAGCCCCCGACAGGTCGATCTTGTCAAATCGCTCGAACGAACCACCGAGGGTGCCGCAGGCCACGGAGTACCGGATGTCGGAGGTCAATGCGATGCGGGTGCTGAGCATGAACTCCGCGGCAACGTTCGCGTACGCCATCGGTGCGTTGCCCTTTGCCGCATAGCTGTCCTTGAAGACGGCGAACGTCGTGAAGTTGACGAAGTCTCCCGTCTGCGCGAAACGGTAATTCATCACACCGCCACCCGCCCCGATCCAGGGCGTGAAGCGCGCAGGGATCCAGGCGAAGGTGCTGATCCGCTCGCCCGGCGGCCGCAGTGCGTAGCGGACCCCCAGCGTGACGGGAACCCGCCGAAGCGTCGTCACCTGCTCGATGGGCCGGTCATTGTTGTCGATGAACTTGCGGAATTCGGAGGGAATCCGGCGCTGGGCCCTGCCGACGCCGACAATGACGTCAAGTCGCGGCCTGACGCGGACCGCAATGTCGGCAGCGCCGCTGAACGAACTGAAGTCATTCCGCGCGATGGTGAGATTCGTGGTGGTGAAATCGAAGATCTCACTCTGCGCCATCGGACGATCGAAGCCGCCCCGAACCGTCACCGAGACGATGGAAGGACTGAAGCGGAAGCCGTCGCCTCCGCCGGCGACGAACTGGGCGACGAGCGGCAGCGGGGCGCACGCCAGAAGCAGCCAGGCCCACCACGCTGTGGCGGGCGTGGCCAACTGCGCCGCGCGGGCGGGTTTCAGACTTGTGACCTGCGGCACTGTGCTCTCCTGCGCGCACGCTGGTAGGCGACCACCCGGATCGTATCCCAGTGATACTGGTTTGCACAGTGCCTGTTCCGTCAGTCGCCAGCGCGAGGCTCAGGCGCCGGTGCCGTCAGGTGCGACTGCTCCAGACTTGGGCAGGGAACCGAGCCGCCCCTCCCTCTGGAGCGAGTGGCGCAGCACGAACTCGATCTGCGCATTCAGGCTGCGCAGATCGTCGCTGGCCCATCGCTGCATCGACTCCAGCAGCGCCGGGTCCACCCGCAGGAGGAATGCCTTCCGCTCCGACACGGCTGCTGCCTACTGGTAGATCGTGCCGGTGTTCAGGACCGGCTGCGCGCTGCGGTCGCCGCAGAGCACCACCAGGAGATTGCTCACCATCGAGGCTCGTCGCTCGGGGTCCAGCTTCGCCATGCCGCGCTCCTCGATCATGGTCAGCGCCATGTCCACCATGCCGACCGCACCTTCGACGATCTTCGTGCGCGCCGCGATCATCGCAGAGGCCTGCTGACGCTGCAGCATCACGCCGGCGATTTCAGGAGCATAGGCGAGATGGCTGACACGACTCTCGATGACTTCCACTCCCGCCTTGGCAAATCGCTCGGTGAGCTGGATGCTCAGCTCCGTCGCGATCTCATCCGGGTTCACCGACAGCGAGAATTCTCCCTCGGCATGCGCGTCGTACGGGTATTTCGTGGCGAGTGCCCGCAGCGCCGACTCGCTCTGCGTCATCACGTACGTCTCGACGTTCTCCACTTCGAACAACGCCTCGGCGCTGTCGATCACGCGCCAGACGACGATCGCTGCGATCTCCACGGGATTCGAGTGCTTGTCGTTCACCTTCAGCCGCGCGGTTTCAAAGTTCCGCGCCCGCAGTGTGATCCGCTTCTTGGTGAAGAACGGATTGGCGAAGAAGAGACCTTGCTGGCGCACCGTGCCCTTGTAGGTGCCGAACAGCTGCAGGACCTTCGCTTCATTCGGCTCGACGGTGAACAAGCCGGCGCAGAGGAAGAGGCAGACGAGAATCGCGCCTGCCGCGATCGCAACGGTGGTGACGGACCGCCCCGTGATTCCTGCGTAGATGAACCAGCCGCCGATTGCCATGCCGGCAAGCAGCGCAAAGAGTACCGGGAGTCCGGGCGCCGCCTTCCTGAGAAACTCGCGAGTCATGTATCGATCCCTGTGAGAAAGTGATATCCAGACGATATCATTCTGATAATCAGATACGCAAGTCGGCTGGCTTCAGCCCGGCGTTCGCGAAGCCGCGGGGGCTGGGCGGTCTAAGGCTGCTCCTGCCGCAGGATCCCGTTCACGAGCAGGTCTTCCCGAAGTTGCGGTCCGGGCAGCATTGGACGGCGGAAGTACCACCATTGCCATTCCGGGCGCCAGCCGTTGTTGGAGGCTATCTCGTCTCCCCACAGGGATGGACTGGGCTCCGTGATCGCCATGAAGCGCTCGTCGGCATTGTCGAGGCGCGCGGCCGCGGACGCGCGCTCGCGGGGGTTGGCCGCGGCGAGCGCGCCAGCGAGGATATCGCGGAGATCCATGTCGTTCAGCCACTCATCCAGCGACGTGTCACGTCCGCGTTCGGCATGCATGACGAACGCACTCCACTGCTCGAGGAGCCCGGCAAGTCCATTCCGGACTACGTGAGGCGCGCAACCTCGACTGATCAGGTAGGTCTGAACCGCGTTGTTCCTGTCACCGGTCACGGGCCACCCCCGGGCGAACGCTGTGCCTGCCTGCGGAAGTACGCTTCGCCGTCGTTCGGCCTGAAGAATGTTCGGATCGTGCCATCGCGGTTGACCGCGAGGAAGCTTCCGCTCCCGCGGTCGAACCGTGTGGTGACCCCATCGCCCCGACGGATTTCGAGAATGTCCCCGCCGCTGGGCGAGTCCCTCAGCGTTTGTGCGGCCTTGAGATACGCTGCCATGTCCAGGCCCGGAAATTCCGCACCGTGCTTTTCAAAGTGCTCGACGAGCCGCTGCCGGGATGTGAAGCCTCGCGAGGTCCTGTTGTCGCGGCTGCCAGCGGCGGCAGGCGCTTCAGCGGGTGCCGTGGTCGCAGGCGCCGCCGCAGGAGCGTTGACCGGAATGGCGTTACGCGTGCGCTCTGCCTGAGCGAGCTGCTTCGTGTAGGCCGAGTTCGCGGCAAAGACGGCGGTGATTACCGCAGCGAGGACGGCGAGCGGGAAGCCGGAACGACTGCGTCTGCGTTTTTGAGGCATGCGCTGCAGGTAGCGGGTGCGTCTCGTTGACGGGAAGAGAGCGTGGGTCCGACGGTGGCGCGGAAATGCGCTATTGGCAAGCTCACGAACGCGCGCCTGCGCCGCATGAAGGGTACCAACGCGGCGCGCGGTCTGAAGGCCTGCCCGTGCGGGCAGGCGCTATCGGCTGCGCTGGAAGGTCGGCCCGACCGGCCCCCAGGCGGTGGTGTCGAATTGGACGAGTCCAAGGCGATCGCCTCGGATTGCCAGCAGAACGGAAGTCGGTCGCGCCGTCGCGGCATCGCTCCGCACCACGATCCGGAGGAGCGAGTCCGCGCCATCCCACGTGCCTCGCTCCACGACGCTGTCCGCGCCCACGGCGAAACGCACAAGCTCCGCCAGACCATCGGCGCGAAGCCGGAGCGCGTAGTGACGCGCCTGCAGGTCCGCTGTCGGCGCTGCTGTCTCGCTGCGCCAATCGCCGACCACTGTACTCTCGTTGAGGCGAGGTTTCTTGTCCCGCTGGCTGCAGCCTGCGGCCGCAAGGAAAAGCGTCGCGAGCATGATGAATCGAAGTGGCATCCGAGCAATCTCGCATGCCCCGGCGCCTCATCACAGCGGCGAGGCGTGGACGGCAGGCGTCGCGACGGGTGGCGCCACTTGGCGCCGGCGGATAGCGTGCGCTCATGCCTACTCCTCTTGCGCGTCACGCGCTGGCGCTCCTGCTGCTCATCCCTGCGGTCGGTACCCGTGCCCAGGCTCAGGCGGCACCGAACACTGATGTGTACCTGTCGCGTCTCACACGCGGTGAGGGTGGACTGATCGTCCAGCCGCCGCTCAACCTCACCCGACGCCCGGGTTACGACAACCAGCCCTCGTTCGACGCGAAAGGCCGGGTGGTGTACTACACGCGGCGCGCACCGAACGCGTTGCTGCGCGACAGCGTTCGTGATGTGCAGACGGATATCTGGGGCTACGCCCTCGATGGCTCGACGCATGGTCCCGTGGTCGTCACGGCGGAGAGTGAGTATTCGTCGCAGGTGACGCCCGATGGCACCGCGCTCACGGTGGTTCGCGTCGAGCGCGATTCATCGCAGCACCTGTGGCGCATGCCGTTGACTCCGGGGGGCAGGGCGGAGCGCCTGGTGGGCAGGGTCAAACCCGTCGGCTACTACGCCTGGGTCGATTCGAAGGTGGCCATGTTCGTGCTCGGTGCGCCGGCGACGTTGCAGGTGCTGGACACCGTCTCCGGTGTGATCGACACCATCGCGCGTGACATCGGTCGTGGCGTGAAGCGCGTGCCCGGCACCGATCGCGTGACGTTCGTGCAGAAGGAAGGAGCTCGCGCGTTCATCGATGAGGTGCGACCTGGTGCGCGCGCAGTGACCCGTCTCGTCGAGACGTTGCCAGGCGTGGACGAATACGCATGGATCGACAGCACGACCATGATCGCGGGCAGTGGAACGACGCTGCAATCTTGGACGCGCGGGCAGACGGGATGGCGCGTGGTGGCGGATCTCGCGTACGCCCCGCTGACGAACATCTCGCGGGTGACGGTTGATCCTGCCGGGACGTGGCTGGCGTTCGTCGCGGTACCATCGGCCGCCGCACCGCCGCGCGGGGCGGCATTCGCTCCACGCGTTCGTGACGCTGACGTCGCCAGGGACCTGGGTACCCTGGCGGCGGACAGCATGGAAGGGCGGCTGACCGGCACCCGCGGGAGCTGGCGCGCCACGCGGTGGCTGGCAACGCAGTTCCGCGAGGCGGGGCTGAAGCCGGCAGGAGACAGCGGATTCGTCCAGCGCGTGCCGCTGGCGATTGCGGCCGCCGCCCCGGGCCGCCGTGCACGTCCGCAACTGCTCAGTGGCTGGGCCGCATTCAACGCGTTGCCGGAAGACCAGCGACTGCCCGGTGCCAATGTGCTTGGATTCATCGAAGGCAGCGACCCGACGCTTCGCGATGAATACGTGTTGATGACCGCGCACTACGATCACGTGGGCATCGGCAATGCGATCGATGGTGACTCGATCAACAACGGTGCCGACGATGACGCATCAGGCACGATTGCGGTGCTGCATGTCGCGCGATTGCTGGCGCGATCGCGCGTCAAGCCCCGACGCACCATCATCTTCGCCGCAATGACGGGCGAGGAAGTGGGCCTGCTTGGTACCCGATGGTTCATTGACCACCCGGCGCGCCCGCTGGCACAGCTCGTGGCGAACCTCGAAGTGGAGATGATCGGTCGTGCCGACAGTCTCGCCGATGGGGCGGGCAAGGCTTGGCTGACGGGCTACGAGCGCTCCACGCTCGGTGATCAGTTGCGAGATGGCGGAGTTCCGATCGTGCCTGATCGCAGACCGTTGCAACGGTTCTTCGAGCGCAGTGACAACATCGCGTTCGCCCGGATGGGCATTCCGGCCCACACGCTGTCGAGCTTCAATCTGCATGCCGACTATCACACGGTGCGCGATGAAGCGCGTTTTGCCGATCCCGCACACATGGCGCGAGTGATCGAGTCGGCGGCGCAGGCGATGCTGATCCTTGCCAATGGCCCCAGGCCACGCTGGCATCCGAACGGACAGCCTTCCGGGACGGTGCGGCCGATGCGCTGATCCCGATGGCGCGGTGCTCAATCGCGGCGCGCAGGCGATCGGGCTGGTGGCCGCAGCATGGTTGCGCCGGAGGTGTTTTGCGCCCATTCTCGCCGGATGAGCGCCGATGACGCGGACCGACTTGGCCCAAAGGGGCATGTGTTTGTCGAGCTCGTGCGTGAGCAGTGGCGCGCGCCGCTCGAGCGGCCGGGCGCACGTCGCGCGATCATGCTCGCCTCCGTCGGGCTCGGCGTCATCCTGCTTGCCGGGTTGATGTCGATCCGTGCGACGCTGTCCCCTGGCGTGGCACTCGGCTTCATCGCCCTCGGCGGCCTGGCGGTGCTGAGCGCCATGCCGGAGCTGCGACAGGTGATTCCCGAGTTTGCCGAGTCGCGCCGGATTGGATGGGTGGAGCCGACGCTGGACGATCACAGCGTGACCGTCGGCGAGCCAGCGACGTTCCGCGCCGTGCTGCATGCGCGGCGCAGCCTGTCCCTCCGCAATCTCACGTTGGTGGCGGAGGCGCGCCGCTGGAAAGGCGCCCTGCCGGCGGACCGCGCAATCTCGTTGCCGCTCCCGGTGAGCGTGAGAGGCGGTGACATCGCGAGTGGCGAGGACTGGCGACAGACCGTCACGTTCAGGATCCCGGATACCGCACCGCCGAGCTACTACACTCCGACTGAGTCTCTCCGCTGGACACTGAAGCTCGAAATGACCTTTGCGGGCGAGCGGCAGTGGAGCCGGACATGGCCGATGCTGGTTTTTCCAGCAGACGCGCCATAGCCCCGTGCGGCGAGCGCGGATGTTGCATCTACAGCCCTGATCGGTCAGGATTCGCTCATCGAGCCGGCGTCAGCTTCGCGGTCGGCTGTTTCTTCTCAACTTTCTGGCATCAAGCCACCACTCATGGCCATCGAGATCCGCCGCGCCGCTGTCATCGGCGCGGGCACGATGGGGAGCGGAATTGCCGCGCATCTGGCGAACGCGGGAATACCGGTCCTTCTGCTCGACATTGTTCCATCCGGCGCCACCGAACGCAGTGCGCTGGCAACAGGCGCGCTGACGCGAATGCGCACCCAGCAGCCGAGCCCGTTCATGAGTGCGGAGGCCATGGCACTCGTCACGCCCGGCAACGTCGAAGACGACCTGGCGGGAGTCGGGGAAGTCGACTGGATCATCGAGGCGGTGTTCGAGGACCCGGCGGTGAAGGCGCCGCTCTATAGTCGTCTCGATGCGGTGCGCCGCGTCGGAAGCATCATCACGTCAAACACGTCGACGATTCCGCTCGCCCGGTTGATCGAGGGACAGACGCCGGAATTCGCGGCCGACTTTGCGATCACGCATTTCTTCAATCCGCCGCGATACATGCGGCTGCTGGAACTGGTGAGTGGCCCGCAGACACGTCCTGAAGTCACGGCTGCACTGCACGCGGTGTGCGATGAGCGCCTTGGCAAGGGTGTCGTGGTCTGCAAGGACACCCCCGGCTTCATCGCGAACCGGATCGGGACCTACTTCATGTACTGCGCGATGCATGAGGCGGCGACCCACGGGCTCAGCGTCGAAGAGACCGACGCGGTGTGCGGCAAGCCGATGGGACTGCCGAAGACCGGCATCTTTGGGCTCACCGACCTGGTGGGACTCGATCTGATGCCGCACATCATGAAGAGCTTCCACGCCACGTTGCCTGCCGGTGATCCATTCCTCGCGTTGCCGACGACGTTTGCGCCGATGGAAGCGCTGATTGCTGCCGGCAACACCGGTCGCAAGAGCAAGGGTGGCGGCTTCACGCGCCTGGTGCCCGACCCGAAGGGCGGGCGATCGAAGGAAGTCGTGGATCTGCAGACGGGCGCATATCGCGCCGAACGCACGCCGCAGCTCGCATCGCTGGCCGCGGCTCGCGGCAAGAGTGCCTTGCGGACGCTGGTCGCGTTTGACGATCGCGGCGGTCGCTTTGCCGCGGCGTTGCTCGCGAAAGGACTCTCGTACGCCGCGTCGCTCGTGCCGACGATCGCAGATCGCGTCAGCGCCGTGGATGAAGCGCTCCGGCTGGGGTACGGCTGGACCTTTGGGCCGTTCGAGTTGATCGACCAGCTTGGCGCCTCGACGTTCACCGCCCTGCTGCAGAAGCACGGAATCCCGGTCCCGGCACTGGTTGCCATGAACCTGCCGTTCTACAGAGTGGAGCAGGGTGTGCTCGAGGAGTTGACACCTGGCGGCACGTACAGTGCCGTGCCCCGCGCCGCGGGCGTGCTGTCGCTCGCCGATGTCAAGCGGCGGAGCAAGCCTGTCATGCGCAACGGCTCGGCAAGCGTCTGGGATATCGGTGATGGCGTGCTGTGTCTCGAGTTCACCTCGAAGATGAACACGCTGGATCCTGACATCATGTCGATGATCCGTCAGATCATCGGAGCCCTGGGCGAAGGCCGGGGCGCCTATCGCGCGCTCGTGGTCTACAACGACGGCGAGAACTTCAGTGTGGGCGCCAACCTTGGCCTGGCGATGTTCTCGATCAACATCGCGATGTGGGACGCCATCCAGCAAAGCATCGCCGATGGGCAGGCAACGTTTGCTGCGCTGCAGCACGCTCCGTTCCCGGTCGTCAGTGCGCCGGCCGGCATGGCGCTCGGCGGCGGCACCGAAATCACGCTGCACTCCGACGCGGTGCAGGCCTCGGCCGAGACTTACATGGGACTGGTCGAAGCGGGCGTGGGCATTGTTCCGGGCTGGGGCGGCTGCAAGGAGATGCTGATGCGCCACGTGGCCCCGGTGCAGAGCGATCCCGCGAAGGCGATGGCTGCCACGGGGCAGGTCTTCCAGACGATCGCGATGGCGAAGACGTCGACTTCAGCCGCCGATGCGCGCGCCCTCGGCTATCTCAGGGCGAGCGACGGCGTGACCATGAACCGCGACCGATTGCTGGCGGATGCCAAGGCGCGCGCGTTGGCACTGGTGCCGGGCTATCAGCCGCCGGCCCCGCGCAGCGCGGTGCTCGGCGGCGTCCGTGGGAAGGCGATGCTGATGGCGGGGGTCAACGCGATGGCTGCTGCCGGCAAGGTCACTGCGCATGACCAAGTCGTGGCCGAGCATCTCGCAGCCGTCCTCACCGGAGGTGACTCCGATGGCACGGCGTCGTTCGATGAGGCAGCGCTGTTGACGCTGGAACGCACGCATTTCATGCAACTCGCACGCACGCCGGGCTCACTCGCCCGGATCGAGCATATGCTCGCCACCGGCAAGCCGCTGCGCAACTGAGGATCACGGGAACATGCCAACGTACAAGGCTCCACTGGACGACATCAAGTTCGTCCTCAACGACGTGATCGACTATTCGCGGCTCACGTCGTTGCCGGGCTACGCGGACTTTGATGCGGAGACGGCGATGTCGGTGCTGGAAGGGGCGGCGCAGTTCTGCGAGGAGGTGCTGCAACCGATCAATCAGAGCGGAGACGCTGAGGGCTGTCGGATAGACAACGGCGTCGTCACGACGCCCGCCGGCTTCAAGGACGCGTATCGCCAGTACGTGGAGACGGGCTGGCCGGCGCTTTCCGCCGATGCGGAGTTCGGCGGGCAGGGGTTTCCGCAGACACTGCGATTTGCCGTCGAGGAGATGATCTGCGCTTCGAATCTCAGCTTCGGGATGTTCCCCGGCCTGAGCCATGGCGCGTACCACGCACTGCTGATGCACGGCGCGGACGAGCTGAAGGCCACGTGGCTGCCGAAACTCGTCACGGGTGAGTGGTCAGGGACGATGTGCCTGACGGAAGCGCAGTGCGGCACGGATCTCGGGTTGCTCACGACGCGCGCTGATCCACGCCCGGATGGCAGCTACGCAATCACCGGCAACAAGATCTTCATTTCGGCCGGCGAGCACGATCTGACCTCGAACATCGTGCATCTCGTGCTGGCTCGCCTGCCAGACGCACCGCCCGGCATCAAGGGCATCAGCCTGTTCATCGTCCCGAAATTGCTGCTCAACGCCGACGGGACACCCGGCGCTGACAACGCGGTGCGGTGCGTGAGCATCGAGCACAAGATGGGGATCAAGGCGTCGCCCACCTGCGTGCTGGCGTTCGAGAATTCGATCGGGTGGCTGGTCGGCGAGACGAACAAGGGCATGCGCGGCATGTTCACGATGATGATCGCCGCGCGACTCGCCGTCGGCATGCAGGGTCTCGGATTGAGTGAGGTGGCGTATCAGAATGCCGTGACGTACGCCAGGGACCGGTTGCAGGGACGCGCGCTCACGGGCGCGAAGAACCCGGCGGGCCCCGCTGACCCGCTCATCGTGCACCCCGACGTGCGACGGTCACTGCTGACGATCCGCGCATTCAATGAAGGGGCGCGTGCACTGTCGCTCTGGGTCGGCACGCACATCGACCTGCACGAGAAGCACCCGGATCCCGCCGTGCAGAAGGACGCGGATGACTTTGTCGCGCTGATGACGCCGATCGTGAAGGCGTACTTCACCGACATGGGCTTCGAATGCACGAACCTCGCGCTGCAGATCTACGGCGGGCACGGGTACATCCGTGAATACGGCATGGAGCAGTTCGTGCGTGACGCACGAATCGCGCAGATCTACGAGGGCGCGAATGGCATTCAGGCGCTCGATCTCGTCGGTCGCAAGCTGCCGGCGGAAGGTGGCCGCTTTCTGCGCTTCTTCTTCCATCCGCTCTCCGAGCGACTTGAACGCACGGTGCAGCACCCGCAGCTGAAGGAGTTCGCGGAACCGTTCGCAAAGATCTTCCAGCGACTGCAGCAGGCGACGCAGTTCATCGCGCTGAAGTCGCTCTCGAATCCCGACGAGGCCGGTGCCGCAAGCACGGATTACCTCAGGATGTTCGGGCTGGTTGCGCTTGGCGACATGTGGCTGCGCATGGCGGAGGCGTCGTATGCCAAGTTGCCGACCGCGAACGGCGACCGTCAGTTCTACGACTCGAAGATCAAGACGGCGCGGTTCTTCTTCACGAAGATGCTCCCGGAGGCCCACGGCCTCTTCGCCCGCATCATGGCGGGCTCAGCACCGGTCATGGAGATGGAGGCCGAGGCGTTCTAGCCCGGGAAGCGCTACACTCAAGTAGACGCCGGCGCGGGCGAGTGAACCCGGCGCCCGACGTGCCGAGACTAGGCGGGGACAACTGTCCAGTGTTGCTGTTCCGCGCCGCTGTCGTCGTACCCACAGGTGGTGTGGGACCGCCTGGATGTATCGCGCTGCTGCCACTCATTCGGAGGGGCAGAACCGCGGTATGCCGTATCGACGATGGGAGACTCCCGTGCATCCCGAACTATTCGAACTCAAGGCTCTCGTTGCAGGGCGCCTGGACGCGCATCGGCGCCGCGAGATCGATGATCATCTCGGTCGCTGCGCCGAGTGTTCTCGCCAGTACGTCGCGATCATGCTCGGCAACACGTCCCCGAAGACCGCTGAGGCTGAGGCACGCGAGGCGCTGATACCGACCAGCGCCGGCAGTGGCGCGATGGCCATTGCAGGAAACGGCGCCGCGGCCCGCGCGCCGGCATACGGCATCGACTCGTCGATCGTCACGGCGGCACCGCCACCCGCACCGGCGCCGCGCCCTGCACCGGTTCGCGCCGCGGAGATTCCGCAGGCTCCATTGCGCGGCCAGCAGGCGGTGTCGGCCAGCCTGGTTGATGCGATTACACGACTGCGCGCCGAATCCGAGGCGGCAGCAGTCGCGCCCCCACCGACGGCACCGGCAGCGTCGCCGGTCCTGATCGCGCTGGCCCCCGAGATCGTCGTGCCGGCAGAACCGGAGTCACCGCTGATCGAGCCGTCGATCTTCATGCCGACGCCGCTCAACACGGTGTCGATCCTGAATCCAGCCGTCGCGCCGGCCACGGCGCGGCCTGTCGCGCCCAATGAGGCGTCTGCATCGACACCGAAGCCGGAATTGGTCGTCACATTCTCGTCGACCCCTGTGCGGACACGCGCACAACGGTCGGCGACGCAGCAACCCGCCTCGACGCCGAGCGACGCTGCGTATGTGTCACTCGCCGTGCCAACAAGTCTGTCGCAGCCGCTGAGTGAATACATCGGCGCACCGGCGCGCCCCGCCGATTCGCAACGCAGGTTCCGGATGGCACTGGTGATCGGAGCCGCGGCGTTCGCCCTGATTGTGGCTGTCAGCGGGTATCGGTATTTCCAGACCTCCGTGTCTGCCGCCGCCCGCGCCGCCGCCGCCGACGCGGCCAAACAGGTCAAGGCCACAGCCGCTGCTGCGACGACAGCATTGCCTGCGGCACCATCGGCACCGGCGGTGCAGACGCGCATCGTGTATCGCGATGCGCCTCGCCGGAGTGGTGAGGCGGCGCGCGACACGAAGCCGTCGCGAGCCGACGCGCCCGTCGCGGGCTCCACCCTGACGCAGCCCTCGAGCCTCGGCGTCGTACTCCCCGATGTCAACCTTCCGACACAGGGAGCGGACGCGGCGCTGGTCACCAATGCGCAGCGCAGCGCGACGTCCGAGCTCACTCGCAGCGCGCGCGCGACGGCGTCGCGGACCGGCAGCCCGCGTCCGTAGCGCCCTGGGGTGCCACGGCAACGTGACAAGGCGGGCCACTGCGAACGCGCGGTGGCCCGCGTTGCATCGGTGTGCACGGGTTTGAGCGTCGGGCATCTCCATGCAGACCCGACACCTGAGGCACCATATGTCGAAACAGGTTCTGCTCCGCCGCTCGTCCCTGCTCGCCGCCACGCTCCTCTGCGGGCTCAGTCTCCCGGTGCGCGCGACGGCCCAAGGGTGGATCGAGCCCGAGGCTCGCCCCACGAGTACCCGTCCAGTGGATTGGAGTGTCGCGCGCGTCGCCACCACGATTCGTGCAACCATTGAAGGGCGTGTCGCGCGCATCGAGGTCGAGGAGCGCTTCCGGAACAATGGAAACGGCATCGCCGAAGGGACGTATCACTATCCTCTCGCGGGCGAGGCCGTCTTCCAGTCCCTCTCGCTCTGGATGGGTGAAACAGAGGTCCGCGGCGAGCTGATGGATGCATCCCGCGCTCGTGGGATCTACGAAGAAATCGTTCGACGTCGCCGTGACCCGGCGCTCGTCACACTCGCTGGCCATCAGCTCCTGCGAGCGCAGGTGTTCCCGATACAGCCTGGCGAGACGCGACGCGTCGTGCTTCGGTTCACGCAGCTGCTGGACAAGGAAGGCGACGCGTTGCGGTGGCGATATGCGCTTGGCCCGGAGGAGCGCGGGTCGGCGCGGCCCGATATCCGCGTCGTGCTTAAAGATGCAGCGCAATTCGGTCGCCCGTTCTCACCGACTCACGCGGTGCAGGTGAGTGGTGCGGATGATCGCGAAGTCACGGTCACCGATGCGTCGCGGGGCGATGTGGAGCTCTTCCTGCCACTCCGTTCGACGGCAGCGGGGCTCAGCGTCGTCTCACACGCACCTGGCGGAGAGGACGGCTACTTCCTGTTGTACGTGACTCCGCCCGAGATGCGCAGCACGGACGCCATCAGCCGCAACCTGACGATGGTCGTTGACGTCTCCGGTTCGATGAGTGGCCCGAAACTTCAGCAGGCCAAGGCGGCGATCCGTCAGATGCTTGGCACGCTGACGACGCGCGATCGTTTCCGGCTCGTGTCCTTCTCCTCCGGTGTGCGATCGTTCCGCGAGGAGTTCGCCAATGCTGACGCTGCAGCGTTGGATGCCGCGCGCCAATGGACTGATGCGCTGGTGGCTGATGGTGGCACGAACATCGAGGGCGCGCTGCGCGAATCGCTACGTCACAGCCGGGATGAGCGGCGGAACGCGGCATTGAACGTCCTCGTGTTCCTCACGGACGGCGTGCCGAGTGTCGGTGAATCCCAGCCGGAGCGTCTGGCTGCCATCGCGGCCGAGGGCGCCGAGCGCACCCGGATCTTCACGATTGGAATCGGCACGGATGTGAACACCTTCCTGCTCGAGCGCATGGCCCAGGATGGCCGGGGCGCGGTGGGCTTCGTTCCACCCGACGGAAGTGTCGAGGAGACGGTCGGGAGTCTTGCCCGGAAGCTGCGCGCGCCCGCGCTGGTGGATCTGCGCGTCGTCTCATCGCCGGCACGCATCGTGTCGATGGAACCTGTGCGCTTGCCCGACCTCTTCACCGGACAGGAATTGGTGGTGTTGGGCCGGTATGAAGGCAGTGGCAGCGGGCCGCTGGTGATTGAGGGAATGCGCGACGGCCAGAGCGTGCGGGTGGCGACGACGGTGACGTTTGCTGCGCGAGATCAGGATCACGAGTATGTGAGCACGCTCTGGGCTGCGCGACGGATTGGATCATTGTCGCGCACGATGCGTCTCGAAGGCGCAACGCCAACCCGCATCGAGGAGATCCGCGGTCTTGCCCTGCGTCATGGGATCGTGACGGAGTACACCGCGTATCTCGTCCAGGAACCCGTGGTGACCGCGGTAACGCAAGGCCCACTGCGCGATAGCGTCGCACGCGAGGCGGTTGCGCGAGCAGCGCCGTCCTCGAAGGCGCAAACCGGCCGGGGTGCGTTCGAGCAGGCGCAGACCAGTGCGGGGTATGCGGATGCGGGTTCCGTGTCCGAGGCGCGTCGGGTGAGCAATCGGGCACAGGACCGCGCGGCGCAGGTGGCTCCCTCCGTGGCAGGAGCGCGCCAGCGGGTGGCCGGAAGCCGGCGCTATGAGCAGCAGGGGACCCAGTGGACCGATATCGGACATCACGCACAGCGTGTTGTGAACGTGGAAGTGTTCTCTGCGGCTTACTTTGCCTTGTTGCGGGCGCTCCCGGAGCTTCGCGATGCGTCGCAACTCGGCGACGATGTGCTGGTGGCTGGTCGCCGGGTGAGCATCCGGTTGCAGCGGACGGGCCAGGCGTCGTTGGCCGGGAACGAGCTGCTGCAGCTGACGAAGGATTTCCGCGGCGCCTGACGCTTCAACTGACCATGGGACTGGACCTCGGTGGACTGTTTCGCGACTACCACGAGTCGCTCGTGCGGATGCTCACGCGTCGCACGGGCGACCGCGGTCGCGCAGAGGAGCTGGCGCAGGAAACGTTCGCGCGAGCGGTGGCTGCTCCACCGACCAACCCTCGGCCCTGGCTGTTCGCCGTCGCGCTGAACCTCCTGCGAGAGGAGGGCCGCAACGCCGCGACGCGCGAACGGCGGCTGGTACTGGTTCGTGATGAGGATCATGTCGCGCCATACGAGCCGCCGGACGAAGCGTATGAACGAGAGGAGACCCGGCTGCGTGTGCGCGCCGCCCTCTCGCAGCTTTCGGAGCGCGATCGGGATGTACTGCTGCTGCAGGCTGAAGGATTTGACTATGACGAAATCGCGACCGCCACCGGGCTGTCGCGGGGGGCCATCGGGACCACACTGGCGAGAGCGCGCAAGCGCATGCTCGAGGTGTACACGCAGGGAGAGGGAGAGTCACATGTCGCACGTGGATGAACGAACTCTGCACGCGTTGGTCGACGACGCACTGGATAGTGCTGAACGTGACAAGGTGCAGTCACACCTGTCCACCTGCGGTGACTGTGCGCGGCGTTTCGCTGAAGCCACTGCGATGGCGCGTCAGGTGCACACCTTGCTGGGCGCGCTCGACGAACCACCGGCGCGCGTGCGCATCGATGCACCGGTTCGGCAGGAGGCTGTCACGCCGATCACGACAGCACCCGCGATGCGGAGGCGAGTGTTCACGCTGCGGCGCGTCGCGCTGGCGGCGAGCCTGATGCTGGTGGCAGGCGTGAGCTATGAGCTGGGCAAGACCGGCGACGCAGCGGCCACCTCTCGCGCGTTGGCGTCGGCGAAGCAATCGGCGACGTCGGCACGACATGTGACAGCCGCGCCGAGTGTGGTCGATGCGCCTGACGTCCAGCAGGGGTTCACGCAGGCGGCGCCACCGGCTGCGATGCGTGCGCAGAGTGGACCGCGTGCGGAGTCGGACGTGCCGGACAGTCGCCCTGATCGTGAAGCGGTGACGAGGAACGAAGTGCAGGCACCAGCCGCAGGACGTCCCGTCACCCCGCTGCCGATGCCGACCCCGCAGGTAGCGGTCGCGAGCGATGCTGCGGGACAGGGGGCGCGCGACCGGCAGCAGGCACCATCTGCGTCGCCGTCTGCGGCCCAGGAACAGAGCGCGACCCTGTCTGTCGGGGTGAGTGATTCGACAGCCCCGTCAAGGCGCCAGTCTGCTGGTGCAGCTGACGCGGCGGTGACTGGGCAGGCAACTGCTCAACAGCGGGCCGTTCGAACGGCTGCGCCAAAGATGGCCCGGCTGTCCGGGTACACGTCGGTCGAAGAAGAGTCCGTGCCCTCGGTCACGCGCCGTCGATACGTGTCGACTGCGGGTACTCCCCTGCTGCTCGTCATCGTCCAGGCTGCGCTGACGCAGAAGGCCGGTGCGGCCAGCGATGCCGCTCCCGAGTTTGTCATCCGCACGTCTGGCGGTACGACGGTGGTGCGGTGGACCTCGGGCGGGCGGAGCTACGAACTCACAGGAGCGCTCTCGCCCGACTCCCTGGTCAAACTCGCGACGCAGCTTCACTGAGCGCTCGCGGGCGGAGCGATTACGGTTTCTTCCTTGCCTTCGGGTCAGGGCTCGTGCGGGTCATTTCCGTTGCGAGCTCAGTCCCCACCCTCGTTCCCCACGCCGAGCCGGCGAGGGACGAGTTGGCTCCGATGACGGGCGCGACAAGCAGCATGCGCTTTCCCGCCGGCGTCCTGTAGAACGCGATCAGGTTTCGAAGGTCGCTCTTGCTGAAGAAGAGCGTGTAGTCCTCCACCATCGGCGCGATCAGGACATCCACTTCCTGTTCTGCCCGGGCGAGGAACTTGTCCCAGAACGCCTGCGGGACGGCCATCGTCGCCGCCTGCCGCGCGGTTGTCTCCCGCATGGTTCGGAGCACTTGCTGACGAAATTCGCCGACGGTGATCAGTTCCTGCATCAGCGCGAGTTTCTCGGCGTCCCGTGGCTCAGGAATCGTGTCGACTACCTGCGCGAGCGCAACGCGGTGGCAGAGCAGCAGAGCGGCGACGGCAGAGAGGCGGATCATTCGCATCTTCAGTCTTTCCTGTCGGGAAGGGTGTCGATCCGTGGCGCTGCGCAATGCGAACCGCGCTATTCGCGGTATGGCGAGCCACTGCCGCTGCGTCCACCGCCGCGCCGGCGTCGCCGCTGTGCAGCATCGGCGGACTCGGACGAGGTAGCGTTCGCTGCGGGCCGGGCCGACGACTGACGCGCCGCGCCCGAGGTGCTGCGACCAGCACTCGGCGCGCTGGCCGTGTTGCCCGCCTTTCGTGCGGCCTTTTCCGCCGCGCGTTGGCGGTCTGCCGCCTTTCGCGCCCGGATTTCCTTGATGCGCTCTGCAATCGGGACTTCAAAGACCTGAGCGGACCGGGCCGCGTAGTCGAAATCGGGCAGCGTGACCCGTGGGAGCCTACGCCCGACCGCCTTCTCGATCGCACGCACGTCGGCCTCTTCCTCGGGCGACACGAACGTGAAGGCATCCCCGGTTGCTTCGGCGCGCCCGGTACGACCAACGCGATGGATGTAGTCCTCAGGCTGTGCGGGCACGTCGAAGTTCACGACATGGCCGAGATCCGCGACATCGATCCCGCGTGCGGCGACATCGGTTGCCACGAGCACACGAATGCTGCCGTTCTTGAACCCGTCCAACGCCGCCACGCGCGCCGCCTGCGACCGGTTGCCGTGGATGCGCGCCGCCGAGACGCCATGCTTCTCGAGCAACTCGAAGAGGCGGTTGGCGCGATGCTTGGTCCGCGTGAAGACCAGTGCTTCCTTCATGTCTCCCCGCTGCAGCAGCTTCACGAAGAGCGCCGGCTTCAGGTCCTGCGACACCGGATACAGCGCTTGCGTGATGCCGCTGGCTGGCGCCGACTTTCGTTCGAGATTGATCTGGGCGGCATCCTTCAGCAGGTCGCGCGAGAGCTGCACGATGGCGTTCGGCATCGTCGCGCTGAACAGCAGCACTTGCTTCTTCGCCGGCAAATACGCGAGGATGCGCTTGATATCCGGAAGGAAACCCATGTCGAGCATCCGATCCGCCTCGTCGAGCACGAGGTGCTGCACCCCAGCCAGGGAGGCGTACGGCTTCGACATGTGGTCCAGCAGTCGACCAGGTGTGGCGACCATGAGGTCGGCCTTGGTGCGGAACGCGTGTTCCTGCGGGCCCATTCCCACACCGCCATAGATCGCGGCGCTGGTGAGCGGCGTGTGCACGGTCAGCGACTGGGCCGTCTCGAGCACCTGCAGTGCCAACTCGCGGGTCGGCACGACGATCAGTGCGCGTGTGGTCCCGCGCTTGCCGGCGAGCATCCGGTGCAGGATGGGCAACAGAAACGCGGCCGTCTTGCCACTCCCCGTCTGCGCGCAGGCGAGGACGTCACGCCCATCGCGCGCGGGCGGGATCGAGTCGGACTGAATCGGCGTGGGCCGTGCGAACCCGAGCTCCTTGACGGCGGTCATGAGCGCCGGGTCAAGCGCCAGGGCTGCGAATGTCGGAACGGCCACAGGTATTGGGTCAGGGATACAGGAGATCAGCTGCGGCGCTCTGCCGCAGCGATCCAGGGAAACCTACTCGGCTTCAGCCGCGATGGGTGGGGAAACGCCCGGACGGCTGCAACGCGCCATGTATCGCGTCGATCAGTTGCGTGAGGGAGTACGGCTTCTCGAGTACGGTCTGGATACTCGCGTCGCGAAGCCGGTCCGGCGAGATCCGGACCGTGTAGCCGGTGCTGAGAATGATCGGCAGCGACGGCAAGCTCTCTCGCACGCGCTCAATCAGCGCGAGGCCGGTCATCTCCGGCATCGTCTGGTCCGTGATCAGCACGTCGATGGCGGTGTATTCGTCGAGCAGCGAGAGCGCCTCGTGGCCGCTGGCCGCGGTAATGACGCGCATGCCCGCGCTGACGATCCCGCGCTCCGCCGCCCGGAGTATTCCCGGTTCGTCATCCACCAGCAGGATCAGCGGTGCATCGTGCGGCACCACCGCGCGATCCCTCGGTGTGATGATCGATGTCGTTGGCGGGAGCGGCGCGAGTGCGGCACTGGCACCATCCGACGGCGGCGCGGTCATCGCGAACAGCAGCTCGAAGGTGGTGCCGCCCCCCTCGACGGAGTCGACGTGAACGGACCCTTGATGCGAGAGCACGATGCCGTGCAGCACGGCGAGGCCCAGACCTGTGCCCTCGCCGATCGGCTTGGTGGTGAAGAACGGCTCGAAGATCCTCTGCCGGACGTCGTCGATCATGCCAGTTCCGGTGTCGCGGACGATCAGGCGGACGTAGGCGCCTGGCAGCAGATGCGGATGACGTCCCCGTTGATCCACCTCCTGAAGCATCACCGTGTCGACCGTCAAGCGCAGGATGCCGCCGTCGGTGCTGCGCATGGCGTATTCCGCGTTGCTGCAGAGGTTGAGCAGCAGTTGCTGCATCTGCGTGGCGTCACCATCGATCCAGGCCTCGGCCGCCCGGATTTCCACCAGCAACTGCACGGTGCTCGGAATCGTCGCGCGGAGCAGCGTCTGCGTGTCAGTGATCAGCGCCGCAAAGTTGACCTTGGCACGAATGCGCGCGGATCGACGAGAGAAGAGCAGGATCTGCTTGACGATGTCTCTCGCCCTGTCGGTTGCCTGCACGATTGCCGTGAGTGATTCCGTGACGCCCGAGGAGTCCTTCTCCTTCATCGACAGTTGGGCAATTTCGGAGTTGGCGCGGATCACCGTCAGCAGGTTGTTGAAATCGTGCGCAACGCCTCCGGCCAGCGTGCCAAGTGCTTCGAGCCGCTGGCTGGCGAGCAACTGCGCCTCGAGCTCGCGACGTTCGCCCTCGAGACGCCGCGTCTCGCGCAGGTCGCGGAGCTGGAAGTGATGCAGCTCACCGGCGTCGAGAGAGATCCTGGTCCGGCGCAGCGAGACTGGGATTATGGCGCCGTTCACCGCAGTCACATCCGTCTCGAACGAGACGGCATTGGCGGAGTCGTTCACACCGGCAGTGACTGAAATCCGCGCGATCTCCAGGCCGATGAGCCGATCGGCTGCTCCGCCAGCAAGGAGCGCAGTCGCGGCGGGATTCGCGGCGACGATGCGCCGGCCGTCCGACAGCAGTTGCGGGTCTGCGCCGCGATCGAAGAGCAACCGGAAACGCTCTTCGCTTGCGAGCACGTGGTGTGCCGAGTCTTCTGCGGCGCGCGCCCGCGCCACGAGTGTCGCGTGGCGCTGACGGAACCCCGCCGCGATCCCGGACACTGCCGCGAGCGACCCGATACCGACGGCCGGAAAGACCCACCAGTCGGTCACCACGATCGGCGGCACTCGCGGTAACGCTCGTTCATCGCTGCGGCTTGAGGGGGACGCTCATGGGTCGGCGCGAGAGCGCCCGCGGTGACCTGGCTCGCCGACCGTCGCATCGCATGCGGTGTCATGAAGAAAGTCTGGATGTAGGTGCCGCAGCACGATCGTCCTGGACGAGAGCGCTCAAACGCAGCGGTCATGTGACAACAATATGCGGGCCGGGTCAGCATGAAACATTATTCCTGTCTAATGGACCAAGACGTTCCGAATTCAGGCGCGCAGCGGTAGCTGCGCGTGCGTTGGCGTCAACGGGGCGGCATCAATGTGGCTCCGCGCGGAGTCTGTCCATCGACTCCGGCTGCATCCATCGCTCGAACGATGAGGTGATCGCCTGGTGCCACCGCTCACGTGACAGGTGTTGCAGAGTCGTCCCACAGGGGGCGGATGAAGGGCGGATCGTCGAGTGAATGTGGCCGGTTCGTTGCGAGGATCAGATCGAAGGATCTGTTGGCCTCGTTCTGTGCATCCACGAGCTGGATCGTCATCGCCATCACGGGCAACACGGAACGCGCGTAAGGGAAGCCTGCTCGTGTCGATCCGCGTATCGGCGGCGACACGGATGGCTGACGGCAGTCGAGCATTGCCGAGGGGCAGTTCGCGACTGCTGCACACCGGAGCGACGATCACGAGCTCCGCACCCTGCCGGATCCTCTTCCGGTACGACGAACGCGTGCCGTCCTTCCGCCACCGCGGCGGTACCTCGTCGTTCGTCGCGAGGCGCGTGTCATTCCCGGAGCGGAGTTGCTCGGCACGGTCCAGGCGAACAACTGCGGGGACTTTCGCAGCTGCGGGAACCTGCGTCGACATGACGGCCGGGAGCACCAGCAACAGCTTTGCGGAAACAGATCGAGGGTGCATAGGCCGGTATCCGGTGAGAAGGCCAGCCAGCTGACAAATCCAGTCGGTACGGTGCCTGACGCCGTCCAGATCTGCTGTCCAGTCGGGCTGAAACCGCAGGTCTCAGCGCACCGGACACCGTTCGGTCGGCTCATGCGTTCGCGACACCGAGCACATGGACAGGCGAGGCTGTGCCAACGCCCGAACCTCATACGGCGTACTCCAATTCGACAGGGTGCGCCGTTGCGGCCCCCACGTCCGGTCCGGAGTCGCGTGGTGCTCGCCGCGCACTCTGCTTTCTCTCCTTGCTTTGCGACTCATGATGCCATGCAGTTCACTGGCGCGCCGACTGCGCCGATACGTAATGCCCCTCGCGGTGTTGGTCGCTGTTCCAGCTCTGCTGCGTGCGCAGGTCGGCGCGTCAACGGACATCATCACCGGCGTCGTCCGGACGCCGGCGGGCGTCGTGGTGGAGAATGCGCAGGTTGAGGCGCAGTCGACCGAGACGATGGTCACGCGTCGTCAACGCACGAACGCGCAGGGCAAGTACACGATCCTCTTCCCCGACGGTGGTGGCACCTACCGCCTGACCGTTCGCTACATCGGGTTCCAGCCTACGACGTTGACGGTGACGCGCAATGGCGACGATGACCGCATCGTACGCAACATCGTGCTGGGTCAGAGCACTGCGCAGACGCTGGCGCGGGTGGAAGTGCGCGGACGTCGCACCCCGCAGCAGGGTCCAGGGGGCGGACCGCCGTCGCCGGGTGGAGCCGAGCGTGTCGTGGATGGTGGGCAGGCGGCCCGTCTGCCGGTCGATGCGTCGGATCCGACGGCCATCGCAGCGCTGGCGCCGGGTGTCGTGCTCACGGGTGCGGATACGTCCGGGGGTGGCGGCGCGGCGAACTTCAGCGTCGCCGGTCAGTCGTCACAGAGCAACAACGTGACGCTGGACGGCTTGTCGTTCGCGGCCGGGTTTGTGCCACAGGATGCGATTCGCGGTACCCGGGTCGTGACGAACACGTATGATGTCGCCCGCGGCCAGTTCTCCGGCGGTCAGGTCTCGCAGACGACGCGCAGCGGGACGAACCTCATTCAGGGCTCGCTGTCATACATCGGCCGGTACCGCGATTTCACGGTCGAGCAGGGCGGCACCACGGGTGCGTTCGGTGGCGCGTACAATCAGAACCAGTTTGGCGCGGGGATCGGGTTTCCGATCATCAAGGACCGACTGTTCTTCTTTGGCGCGTTGCAGGGCCGCCGGCGCGCCGACTTGTTGCCATCGCTGCTGGCGGCAGACGCCGACACGCGGGCACGGCTCGGCGCGTCACCCGACTCGGTGACTCGCTTCCTTTCGCTGGTGAATGGCTACGGCGTGGCGGGAGCCGGCGGTGTCATCGATGACAACCGGAACGCGGACAACGCGACGGTGCTCGGCCGCATGGATCTGTCGATCACCGACGGCCAGACGCTGACACTGCGCGGCGACTGGCGCCTCGTGGACCAGACGCCGACGCGCGTCGGCTCGCTGGCGCTTCCGCAGACCGGTGGTACGACGGAGAATCGTGGCGGCGGCGCGTCCGTCGTCCTGTCATCGCGGTTCGGGACCGGCATCATCAATGAGTTGCGCGCGGGGTTGCAGATCGACAACCGGACCGGAACCCCGTTCATCACCTTGCCGCTCGGTCGCGTGCAGGTGCTGTCGGACCTGAGTGACGGGACGCAGGGATTCTCCACGCTGCAGTTCGGCGGCAGCACGTCGTTGCTCTCGCAGAGTGACAACACCGTCTTCGAGGCGACCAACGAAACGTCGTTGCTGCTCAACGAGGGCAAGCATCGCGTGAAGGTTGGTGGGCTGATCAACCGGACCGGGTATACGCAGGATCAGGCGTTCAACCGGTTCGGGACGTACACGTTCAACTCGCTGGCGGATTTCCAGGCGAATCGCCCGGCCACGTTCCAGCGCACGCTGGCGTCGCCGGAGCGCACGGGCAGCACGATCAACTCGGGCATCTACATCGGCGACACCTGGCGTCCGCGTGACGGGATGCAGTTCGTGTTCGGGGGCCGCTTTGAGGGGTCGTCATTTGACGGGGCACCGGCACGCAACCTCGCGGTGGATTCGGCGTTCGGCCGGAAGACCGATGTGATTCCGACCGATGCCGCGTTCCTGCCGCGTGTCGGCTTCAGCTGGTCGCCGGCGCAGCCGCCGGGTGCCGGCGGTGGCAACCCATTCGGCAACGGAGCACTCACGATCCGTGGTGGTGTGGGTCGGTTCCGCGATGCACCAAATACGCAGCTCTTCTCCGGCGCGCAGACGGCGACCGGTCTGCCGTCTGGTGAACAGTCGATCTTCTGCGTCGGGGCCGGCGTGCCGCTCCCGGATTGGACCGGCTTCTTCGCCAATCCGTCCACGATCCCTGCCGTGTGCGGCGCAGGCGGCCCGCCCGCACAGCTGAATACCGCGCGCAACGTCACGACGTTCGCCAGTGACTACAGCAACCCGCGGGCATGGCGCGCCTCGATCGGCGCGTCGAAGCGGATCTTCGGGCGCTTCAGCATGAATGTGGATCTGAGCGGTGCGCGCGGTGAAGCGCAGACAGGCTACCGTGACCTGAACCTCAATTCCACTCCGCAGTTCACGCTGTCATCCGAGGGGAACCGGCCGGTGTTCGTGCCGGCGTCCTCGATCATTGCATCAACCGGCGCCGTTCCGGTGCAGCTCTCACGCGTCGATCAGCGCTTCGGTTCAGTCTACGACGTGAACTCGCTGAACAAGTCGAAGCAGTGGCAGGCAACCGTTGCCATGAACGGGTTCACGAGCCGTGGCGCGATCGTCAATGCGAGCTACACCTACTCCGACGCGCGGACGCAGGGCGGTGTGGCCTTCGGCGGTGCATTCGGTGGCTTTGCGTCGGCCACGACTGCCGGCGACCCGAACGCGCAGGAATGGGCGGTCAGCTCGTTCAACCGCCGGCACAACATCATCGGCACGGTCACGCACCCGCTGACTTCGAGCTTCGAGATCACCGCCATCGGCCGCATGACCTCCGGGTCGCCGTTCACACCGCTCGTCAGCGGCGACATCAACGGTGACGGCGCGCGCAACGATCGTGCATTCATCTACGACCCGGCGACGGCAGCCGATCCCGTGCTCGCCGACGGCATGACCAAGTTGCTCGCTGGCACCAGCAATTCCGCGCGCCGCTGTATTCAGTCCCAGCTAGGGTCGCTCTCGGCGCGCAACTCGTGCTCAGGCCCCTGGCAGCCGAGCTTCGATCTGCAGCTCAACTGGCGCCCGACGATGTTCAACCTCGATCGGCGCCTGACGTTCTCACTCGTCACGGCGAACCTGATCGGCGGTGTCGATCAGTTGCTGCATGGCTCTGACAACCTGCGCGGCTGGGGCTCGTTCACCCAGGCGGACAACACGCTGCTCTTCGTGCGCGGCTTCGATCCTGCCACGAATCGCTACAAGTACGAGGTCAATGAGCGGTTCGGTGCCGTGCGCGGGAACCAGACTGGCATCAGGCTGCCGTTCCAGGTCGGTTTCAACATCCGCTACACGCTCGGCCCCGATCAGACGCGTGATCGTCTCCGTGCTGCCTTCGGCGGCGGCCAGAATGGTCGTCTCACGGGATCGGGGATGGCTGCCGGGGTGGGACGTTTCTTCCCGAACGTTCCGCAACAGATCATTGATCAGCGCGACTCGATCGGCCTCACCGACGCCGACGTCGCGAAGCTGAAGGTGCTCGCCGACTCGATTCAGATCGAGGTGGACACGCTGACGGCGCAGGCGCGCGCGGTGCTGGAAAAGGAAGGCGGAAACCCTGATCCGGCGGTGTTGTTCGGTGTCAAGCTGCGACCGTTCTTCGAGAAGGGAACGCGTCTCCGCCTCGCCGGCCTGAATGGCGCCAAGGCATTGCTCGGTGAAGAGGTATGGAAGCGTGTGCCGGATCGGATCAAGACGCCGCAGGGCTTCGGTGGGCCGGGCGGTGGCGATGGCGGTCGCGGTCGTCCGCCAGCATGAGCTGAGTCCTCAGCACACGGCACGCACGCGGCGCGATCCAGTCTGGGTGGCGCCGCGTGCGTTTCGTACCGGTCAGCTACGGCCGGACGCCTTCGTCCAAAGCCGCGCGCACGCTGGCCGTCAACTCGGTCCACGTCCACGGTTTCGGCAGGACAGGCACGCTCGGGTCGAGTGCGACGGTGTTGCTCGACATGCGATCCGTGTAGCCGCTGGTGAACAGGAACGGCATGCGGAATCCCTCGTCGCGCAGCGACGCGTACAGCTCGCGACCGCCCATACGCGGCATGACGACGTCACTCACCACCAACGCGATCTCAGCGCCGCGCTCCCGGAGCACGGTGAGCGCCTCCGCGCCATCGGATGCCTGTATCACGCGGTATCCGTGTTTCTCGAGGATCCGTCGGCCGGCCCGCCGGACCATCTCCTCGTCCTCAACCAGCAGGATCGTTTCGGTGGCACCCTCGCGAATCACCATCGTGGAGATCGGCGTCGCGCTCGGGACCGCGACCTCGGCGAGCGGCAGGCCGATCGTGACCTTCGTTCCAAGCCCTGGCGTGCTCTCGACACCGATCGTTCCCTCGTGCTGCTGCACGAGCCCATAGATCATCGCCATGCCGAGACCGGTCCCTTCACCGGGCGCCTTGGTCGTGAAGAAGGGTTCGAAGAGGCGTGCGAGCACGTCGTCCGACATGCCGCGGCCCGTGTCCTCGACGATCGCCGTCACCATCGGCCCTGCGGTGCCGTCGGGACGCGCCATCGCAGGGTTGAACCCGGCCCGCATCGTCAGCACACCACCACTCGGCATCGCGTCCCGCGCGTTCGTCGCGAGGTTCAGCAACATGTGCTGCACCGCCCCCGGATCGGCGAGAATCCCGGGGAGCTCGGGTGCCGCTTCGGTGAGCACCGTGATGTTCGACGGCAGCAACCGTGTGAGCAGTGCGGTGGTCTCCGCGAGCACTGCTTCGAGTGCCACCGGTCGCCGTTCGAGCGTTTCACGGCGGCTGAAGGCGAGCAGTTGCTTGACCATCGCGCGGCCCCGCGTCGCCGCCTGAATCATCTGCCTGACTTCGTCCCGCAGCTCGCCCGAGCCAGCCGGCAACGCGTCAAGCACGAGATCCGCGTTCGCGAGAACGACGGTGAGGAGGTTGTTGAAATCGTGCGCCATGCCACCGGTGAGCAGGCCGATCGCTTCCATCTTCTGCGACTGGCGCAGCTGCGCTTCCATCTGCTGTGCCTCGGTGACATCGCGCAGAGTGATCAGATGTCGGCCTGGCATGACGTGCGCCGCCGCAGCGATGTCCAGGCTTCGCACCGAATCCGTGCGTATCACACGTCCCTCGCCGCGCCAGTGGCCATCCAGCAGCAGCCGTTGCCAGGCCTCGCCCGCGGGGACCATGCGCGGTCCGACGGCGAAGAAGTGCGAAAACTCCAGCGATGCGGCTCCTGCTTCGTCGCGCCCGAGAAGGCGTCTCGCTGCAGGATTGCTCGCGACCAATCGCCCCCGCGCGTCGGCAATCACCATGGCATCGAGGGAGGCCTCGAAGATGTTGCGGAAACTGGCGTCGTGATCTGGCGTCAGCGAGCCACCACCGGGCACAGACGATCGCGCTGAGAGATGGATGACCGCGCCGCCGCCGGACGACTCGGCCAGCCCAGTCACGCGCAGCTCGCGGTCGCCGTGTGGCACGCTGTCGGTGGCGCATTCGAGCGTGAACAGCTGTTGCGCACCGCTCAGCACTGACCGCACACCGGCGACCGCCGTGGCACGCAAGGGAGCGTCCGCTGACGCGTCCGGGGGGAGCAGGGCGCGAACCGCCTCGTCCAGCGGCGCGCCGGGTGCTACGCCAAGCGCGGCGCTGTTGTACGCCACGACGCTTCCCATGCGATCGAGAAGTGCGGCGGGTCCGGAGAGGGCATCCAGCACCCCGCCCAGCAGTCCGGCAGGAGTCGTGTTCGCGGGCGTCGTCATCCCGACAAAGTAGTGGCCGACCCTCATCCCGCCGCCCGGATCAGCCGACACTGTTTTCAGAGGATGCCAGCGCGCGCTCATCTCTGGCTCAGAATCCCAACGCCGCCACACGCACATGTTCTCCAAGGTCTTCTCACGCCAGTCGGGAAAAACACCGGTGAAATCAGCGCCGGTGCGACCAGAGCCCGCGTCCGTTCCGTCCTCGGCGCAGACGGCTGCGGCCCCGGACGAAGCGAAGCCCGCCGCGAAGCCCGTCGCGAAGCCCGTCGCGCAGATTGGACCGCTGTTGACCGAATCCTCAATCCATGACGAGGTCGAGGCGGGCTCCGACGTGCGCCGTGCCGTTCTCACATCGATCGAAAGGCTCGAATCCAGTCTCGACCCAGCGGACAGACGGGGTGACGCCCTCGCGTTCTTCGAGCGAATCGCGAAGAGTGGTGAGAAAAGCGTGCGCCAGCCGCCGGCTGCGGCGCAGCGTGCTCTCGAGCTGCTGCGGCGCGACGTCCCGATTCCCGCACTGGTGAAGCTCGTTGAGCAGGATCCGGTGCTGGCGCAGTCACTGCTGAGTTATTCGAACTCTGCTGCCAACTCGACTGGCGCCAAGACGTCCTCGCTCGCCGAGAGCATTCGGCGCGTCGGCACGCAAGGACTGCGGAGCGTGATCCTGAGCAGCATGGTCGAAGGCACGCTGTGCCGCACGGGCAGCACGTACGACGGCATGGTCCGGAGCGTGTGGGAGCATATGGTGCGCACGGCCCCGATCGCGAGGACGCTTGCCCCGGGGTTTGGTGTCGTGCCGGACGAGGCGTTCACGCTCGCGCTGTTGCACGACGTCGGCAAGCTCGTGCTGTTCGATCGACTCGGCACCTTGCGCGCTGAACTGCGTCGCGAGGTGCAGATGCCGGCGCAGATCATGCCGCGCCTGTTGAGCGAGTTGCACGAGATCCTCGGCGGCGCTGCGGCGCTGCGCTGGGGGCTGGGTCGGGCTGCGGTGGGAATCATCTCGACGCACCACCGCCGCGGAGATCCACTCGCGCCGAATCTGCCAGCCGAGTGCGTGCACCTCGCCGAACGGCTGGACCTCGCGATGGTGCGAGGTGAGCAGGTCGATCTCGTCGCCTGGTTCGATCAGGGCAGGTTCCTGGCAAGCTTTGACGCCGTGGCGCCCCTCGTCGAGCGAGTCCTCGCACCGGATCCCGCCGCGACTGGCCAGGGAAGCTGAGTCCAGACGGGGGGAGTTGAGCAGAAACGGATGGCGGGCGTAACTTTTTATTCGAGAATTTCGAACTAAAGCAATGCGACTTTGAAATTGTGCTTGTATGCGGTGACCGATAGGCTGCGTTTGTCTGCCGCAAGCAGCGGCCCAGGCATCCTTTTTCAGTCTGTCGTCCGGAGCCCATCCACATGCACGCTTCCCGTCGCGCCGCCACGCTGAGGACCCATGCACATGTCGCCCCGATGGAGTCTGCGGCGTCTGTGCGGGGCTGCGCCCTTGAAGGTCCCGACGCGATTCCGGTCGCAACGCTGTTCGGCGATGAGGCGAGTGCGGGCGTGTTCTCGGCGGCGTCGGCACTCGCCGCGCGCATCGGCGCACCACTTGGCTGTCAGAGCATTCCCGCATCCCTCGCGCGCGTCGGTACGGTGGGCCGCATTGGTGTTCCAGCGACCGCGCTCGATGTGATGGTGCAGCAGCGCGTGGTGATTTCGTCGACGTTCGGTCGGGATCCGCTCGCCCCGGTGTCACGGTTGTTTCGCGGTTTGCAACGGCGAGCCGATGTGCTGGTGGACGTGCGGCGACGTGCCTCGCTCCCGCGCTCAGCCGCGTCCTCGGCGGGCATCGTGCGTGATGTGACCCTGTTTTCGCACCGTACGATCGATCGCGTCCCGGTGCAGACGGCCCCAGCCGCCGAAGTGCTGGCGGAGCAATGGGCGCGGGCCCGACGTGCTGCGGAACTCGCATTCAGCATGGCGTCGTCGGAGCAGCGCCCGATCCTGCTCGTGGTGCCGGTTGGCCGCGGCACCCAGGCGCAGAAGTACTTCACTGACGCGCTGGAGCGTGAGGCGCGGGTGCGTCGCGTGCCGAGGGTGAGGACGGTGAAGGCTGGACTGCTGTCTGCACTCTTGAGCGGCTCCGCCAGCGAGCGCTGGCTGATCGCGTCAGTGATGCCCATCGACGCGGTGAGCGCGATGGCGGACGAAGCGATGGGTGACACGGGTCCGTGGCCTGTCGTCAGCCATGCACCTGACGCGACGTTCTACGACGTTCCCGTGGCCGCGTCGTCCGATCCACTTGCGCACCTGCTGGTGCTTGTGAGCCTCCTGCAGCACGGTGGGCGAGCGGAACCGGCGCAGTCTCTCGAGCGGTCCATGCTGCTGACTGACGCTGCGCGTGCACGGATGGAGGAAGAGCTGGGCTCACCGATCGCGGTCCCGGCTGACGCCTTCCTGCAAGGGGTTCTCGCCAACTGGGGCCGTCGTGCGACGAGTGTTGCGGCGCCGTCACCTCGAGTCGCGTTGGTGACAGGCGTTGAAGTCGCAGGGCTCCGGCTCAGGATCGAGTCGACGTTGTCGCCAGCCGGCTTGCGCGATGCCATGAGTCCGGCGTTGACGGCGGCTGGGCTTGAGGTCGCGTCACTGCGCGGCACGGTCGTGGATCCGGCGGAGGGCGGGCCGCGCTACGACGTGCGAGTGCGGGGCAGGCTGGGTGAGCCCGCCCTCAGTGATGGAGCAGCCGTTGGCCTGGTGCGTGCGATTGGTGGCCCGCTGCGATGTGTTGCCGTGGAACCATGGGTGCCGGCCCGGGCTTCGGGCGATCGCTCACGCTTCCGCGTCGCGCGCGCACGCTGAGGTTCAGCCGAACAGGCGGGTTCTCGCGGATCGGGCGATCGCTGTCACAGCGGGGTGCTCGAGGCGCCGCTCGGCGGAAATTGCGTAGAACTGCTGCGTGAGTTCCGGTATGCGGCCAACCACCTCGACGCCATGCTGCCGCATGACGTCGCGTTCGAGCACGCTCGGTGCGGCGAAAAGCCCGTGGCCATTCTGGCCGAAGACTTTCAGCAGGGCACTGTCCGCGTACTCGCCTTGCACCGAAGGGCGTATGTCCTGCTGCTGGAACCAGGTGTCGAGGGCACGTCGGTGTGTTGCGGTATGGAGCGGCAGGAGGAATGGCGCACCGTGCAGCGACACCGGAAAATCCGCGCGGTATACGGCTGCGAGTTCGGCGGTCCCGAAGATGGTTGTCGCACTCTCTCCCAGCAGATGGTTGAACGCGCGAATACTCGCTGCCGGCGTCACAGGTGCGTCGGTGATGAGCAGGTCGAGGGCGTGGACCGAGAGTGCCGCCACCAGTCGTTCCGGCGTGTCATCCGTGCACGTGAGTGCCACGCCGCCCGGAATCCGGAGGGCCGGCGCGATCAACTGGTACGCGATGATTTTCGGTACGACGTCGGCGATGCCGACCAGCAACCGGCGCGGCCGGTCACCGGGTTCGTCTGCCATCACGTGCGACAGTTCGTCGCCAAGCGAGAAAATATCGTCAGCGTATCGAAGCGCGGTCTGTCCCGCATCCGTGAGTTGCAATCGCCGCGAGGTGCGCGTGAAGAGCGGTTGCCCGAAGTGCTGCTCCAGCGACTTGATCTGGGTGCTGAGCGTTGGTTCCGTGAGACGGAGTTCTGCAGCCGCACGAGCGAGCGTTCCCGCGCGCGCAACCGCGCGGAACAGGTACAGGTGGTGGAAGTTCAGAGGTCCCATGCGTCAGATGGGTGCGCGGGAAGCTGACTCGACATCGATACGGGTCAACGGTCCCTGAAAGAGTCGTGCAAGTCGCAGCAGGAGCACGGCCGCCACGGCGCCGAGTCCGGCGACGAGCCCCCACCAGAGGCCGATGGGGCCGAGCCCCAGTCGAAATGCCAGGAACAGCCCAAGTGGCAGGCCGACCGCCCAGAACCCGAGGATGTTGGCGATCATCGCGGCGCGAGTGTCCGCTGCACCGCGCAGCGCGCCACCCGCGACTGCCTGCAGGCCGTCGAACAGCTGGAACACGCCGGCCAGCGGGATCAGCGTCGCGGCGAGCGCCACCACTCCAGCCTCGGACACGTACGCACTCGCGAGCAGCTCAGGCATGCTGAGGAAGATGATGGACGTCACACTCGAGACGACCAGTCCCGCGGAGAGTGCCGCACTCGCCGCACGGCGGGCGGCGGGTGCGTCGTCGCGACCGATGGCCTGCCCGACGAGCACTGCGGCGGCTGCGCCGATACCGAGCGGCATCATGAACGTGAAACTCGCGAGGCTGATCGCCACATGATGTGCGGCGAGGGTGCTGGTTGCCTGCAGGCCCATGAGGAGTGCGACAGCGTTGAACACTCCGACTTCAAGCAGGAACTGCAGACCAACCGGAAACCCGAGTTGCAGCATGCGCAGCAGCGGCACCGGATCGAGGAGGCCGCGCTCACGATGGCGCAGCAGCGGCCAGAGCGACTCGCGCGCAAGCCAGAGCAGGATCAGCGGCATGGCGGTGCGCGCGAAGGCGCTTGCCATCGCGGATCCATCCACGCCGAACGGCGGCAGGCCGAGGTTCCCGTGAATCAACAACCAGTTGCATGCGGCATTGAGCAGGTTCGCAAGGACCACTGAGAGGAGTATGGCACGGAGCTGCTCCTTTGCCTGCAGCGTCTGTCGCAACACGACGAAGATCAGGCTTCCGGGCAGGCCGAGCATCGAGATGTGCACGAGTCGCGTGGCCATCGGGATGATCTCCGTCGGCTGCCGGAGGAATCGCAGGACGGGCTCGGTCGGCCAGAGCACGAGCGCCAGTGGCACGCAGAGCAGTGTCGCGAGCACGAGGGCGCGCTGCAACGCACGGCGCAGGCTGGATTCATCCCCTGCCCCCACGGCCTGACTCACCAGCGCGTCAAACCCGACGAGTGTGCCCATCCCGACGACGATGACGGTGAACGAGTAGATCAACGCGAGGGAAAGCGCCGCCAGCGATGTCGCCCCCAGATGCCCCACGAACAGGGTGTCGACAACGTGCATTGCCATCAGCCCCATTTCGACTGCCATCACCGGCAGCGCGAGCTGCATCAGCGCGCGCATGTCGGCAACGGTCGGTCGCACAAGGATCGGAACGCCTCGTGGCGCGGTGCGGGAGGACACTTGCTGCGGCATCGTCGCTAAACTCTAATGCGTCACGCACGATCCTCCCCGTCACTCGATCATCGATGCCACCACGGATCTCCCCGGACAACGCAACGAGCCTGCGCGACCTGGTGACGGGTCCGGTGACCACGCGGCGGTGGTTGCTGCGCGCACTGGTCAGGCTGACGGGAGGTGGCCTGGGGGTGTTGCTGGTGATTGCCGCGGTGGTCGCGTACCTGTTGACGTTGCGCCCGGACATCGCGCGCGCCAGACAACTCGCGCGGAGTGAACTCCAGGTGCTGCTCGAGCCGGCAGAGCGCGTGCGAGCTGCCGCATGGGCGCGGCGTCGCGAGTGGTGGGATGGCTTCCGCGAGACGTATGGCATCCTCGCCCTCACCGATCGCCGCCTCGTGTTCGTCGGCATTCCGCCGCGCGAGCTGCTGACACCGGAGCGCGGCCCGCAGCAGTTTGTCTTTCTCCAGGTCGTCCGGGACGGCACGCTGCGCGTCCGGCGCACACGCGTGGATGCCGGGACTGCGCCTGGTGTGGCCGTCGCGAATGACCGCGATGCCTACAACTTCGCCTCGACCGATGCGGTGGGCGTGGACAGCATCCTCGCCGATGTCTCGCGCGGTGTGCGGTCCGACGCCTCGACGGTGGAGCTGGTGCGGCGGACCCGGGAGTATGAGGGCGTCGTGTCACAGAAGGCCGTCTGGCATGTCGTGGCCGCCGGTGATGCGCTCGGTTCGATCGCCGCCCGGTATGGCACGTCGGAAGCCAGGCTGACGGAATGGAACCGGCTGACCGGCACGACCATCCGCATCGGACAGCGCTTGCTGGTGAAACCCGGGCGCTGAGGCCGTCCGCGAGCCCCGGTGCCCGCTATCTTCCGGATTCGACACGCCGGGCCCGTTGTCCGGCGGACACCCAGGAGATAATGCAGCATTCATGGATGTGGGCCGCATTCGCCATTGTCGTTTCGGCAATGCTTGCGCTCGACCTCGGCGTTTTTCACAAGAAGGCGCATACCGTACGTCCCCGTGAAGCCGCCATCTGGAGCCTCGTGTGGTTCGTGCTTGCCTGCGGCTTCGCGCTCACCCTCTGGCAACTCGACGGGCACCAGACCGCAATAGAGTTCGCGACCGGGTACATCGTCGAGCTCGCGCTGAGCGTTGACAACCTCTTCGTCTTCCTGTTGCTCTTCGGCTACTTCGCGGTCCCCGAAGCGCTGCAACACCGAGTGCTCTTCTGGGGCATCATCGGTGCGCTGGTGATGCGAGCCATGATGATTGGCGCGGGCGCGGTGCTGCTCGACCGCTTCCACTGGATCATCTACGTCTTCGGCGCATTTCTCGTCTTCACCGGCATCCGGATGCTGCTGCAGAAGGAGAGCGAGATGGAACCGGAGCGCAATCCGGTGCTCAAGCTGATGCGGCGACTGGTCCCGGTCAGCGATCACTTTGAAGGCGATCGCTTCTTTGCGCGCGCGCCATGGGGGCCCGACGGGATCGTTCAACGGGTGGCGACGCCGCTATTCGTGGTGCTGGTGCTGGTGGAGACCACGGACCTGGTTTTCGCGGTGGACTCGATCCCAGCGGTGTTCGGCGTGACGCGTGACCCCTTCGTCGTGTATACGTCGAACGTGTTCGCCATTCTCGGCCTGCGATCGATGTACTTCCTGCTCGCGGCGGTGGTGCATCGCTTCTGGCTGCTCAAGCCGGCGCTGTCGCTGGTGCTGCTCTTCGTCGGTGCCAAGATGCTGGCCAGCGCGTACTATCACCTTCCGACCTGGGTGTCGCTGGTCGTGATCGTGGGTGTGCTTGGCGGCGCGGTGGGGCTTTCGCTGGCGTTTCCGCGTCCGGCACCGCTTCCGGATGCGCTCCCTCCAGGGGCCGGGGCACGTCAGCCGGCACCCACGACGACGTCGTGAGTGCGGTGATCGGGGGCGCGCCTGCCGCACCGACCCGGTCGCGGTTGGATCTGGCACACGCTGCGCTGCCCCCGATCACGCGGCCGGACGCACGGCTCGCCGTCCTCGACACCACGGAGTGGTTCGCGCCGACGAGCGGCGGCATTCGGACATACCTGCTCCAGAAGGCAGCGTATGTTGCCGCTCGTCCCTGGTTGCGGCACGTCCTGGTCGTGCCCGCGGAGGCGGATGGTATCGCCGATCACGAGGGGTCGCGATGGTATGAGTGCCGCGGTCCGCGCATCCCGGGCAACGCGCCTTATCGATTGCTCACCTCCGTGTCGACGATGCGCCACGTGCTCGCGCATGAACGCCCCGATGTGATCGAGATCGGCAGTCCTGCCCTGGTGCCGTGGCTCGTGTTCCGCGCACTGGATCGTCGCGACGTTCCAATCGTGAACTTCTTTCACAGCCACTTCCCGGCGCTCGCGCGTGGGAGCTACCGACCGACGAAGGGCTGGCGCTATGCGGCGCGGGACGTGGCGTGGTGGTATGCGCGCCGCCTCGATCGCCGCGTCAGTGCAACCATCGCAGCGTCGCACTTCGTGGCAGACGATCTCACGCAGGCCGGGATCAGGAACGTGGTGCGGATTCCCCTTGGCGTTGACCTCGAGCACTTCAATCCGGCCCGGCGCGCAGATGCGGCGGCGACGCGCGCTGAATGGAAGTTGCCAGCCGATGCCCCGATCTTCGCGTTCGTCGGACGATTCGCTCGCGAGAAGGAACTGCAGGTGCTCATCGACGCATGGCCGGTGATCGAGAAAAGCACGGGCGCGGTGCTCGTGATGGCGGGAGACGGGCCGGAGCGCGCCGAGTTGCAGGGCCGGTCCCGTGGCGCGAACGTGTTCTGGCTTCCGTTCATCAGTGATCGCGGCAGGCTCGCGGACCTGCTGGCGGCATCGAGTGTGTACCTGGCCACGAGTCCGCACGAGACCTTCGGTCTCTCGCCGCTCGAGGCGATGGCATGCGGCACCCCCGTCCTGGCTGCCGATGGCGGTGGTGTCCGTGAACACGTCATGGGCTCGGGCGCGGGGAGCATCTTCACACCGGGAGACGCCGGCGATCTTGCAGAACGCGCCGTGGAACTGGTGCACAGCGACCTTGCCGCACACGGTGCGCGTGCACGGGCATTCGCCGAGCGGGAGCACGCCTGGGATACCGTCTTCGATCGTGTGTTTGCACTCTACGCGTCATTGCAACGATGAGTGTACTGCTGTCGATTCACGACGTGACGCCGGCGTGGCGACCGCAGGTCGAAGCGCTCTGGGCGCTGTGTCGTGAACGAAATGCCACGCCGGCATTGCTCGCCGTGCCGAACTGGCACGGTGCCTGGCCGTTGCGTGACGCGCCGGACTATGTGAGCTGGATCCGGGCGCGCGCCGCAGAGGGTGCGGAGGTCTTCCTGCACGGTGAACGGCACGATGAAGTCGGACTCCCGCGTGCGTGGCGCGACAGCCTCCGCGCGGTGGGGCGGACGGCGGGCGAAGGGGAATTCCTCACCCTCGATCACGTCGCCGCGTCGGCCCGTATTGCGAGGGGCATGGCGCTCTTTGCCGAGCTCGGGCTGCACCCGATCGGTTTTGTGCCGCCGGCCTGGCTCTGCGGCGCGGGCACGCACACCGCCTGTGCCGCGCACGCACTTGCGTTGCTGGAAGACGATCGCGCAGTGCACCTGGTGCGCCGGGGCGTGCGTCTGCCGAGCCCCGTGCTCCGCTGGAGTGGCCGGAGCGCGTTGCGGGCCCGCGCGTCGGCGTTCCAGGCCGCATGGCGGTGGCGGACGCAACGCCGTGCCACGCACTTTCGCATCGCATTGCACCCAATGGATCTCGAGCATCCGGTCACGCGTCGCTCCGTCGTCGACGAACTGGATCGGTGGCTCGCGTTGCGGCCCGCCACGTCGTATGCAGCGTTGCTGCAGGAACCTGATGCAGCCTGACCCAGGCATCGGCGCATGACGGAGCCGATCGTGCGCCTCGATGGCGTGCGCCTGGCGCTCTTCAGCGACACGTACCCGCCGCAGATGAACGGCGTGTCACGCACGCTCGAGCGGCTCGTGACCGCGGCGCGTGATCGCGGCGCAGCGGTGCGCGTGTTCACGACATCCGACCCCGATGCAACGACCGTTGACGAGGCCGTCGTGCGCTGGCCGAGTGCGCCATTCTGGGCGTATCCGCAGGTGCGACTCGCGCCGCCGCGTGCGTTCGCCGCGCGTCGCGCACTTTCGGAATGGCGCCCGTCACTGGTGCATGTCGCGACAGAATTCGGCGTTGGATTCGCTGGTCGCGCAGCGGCGCTGTCGCTGCGGGTGCCGCTGGTGACGAGCTATCACACGAGCTTCAGCGCCTACGCCGAGTTCTACCGTCTTGGCGCACTTGCTCCGATGGGTTGGAAATACTTCCGCTGGTTCCACTCGGCCGCCGCATTGACGGTCACGCCGACTGACGCGATTCGCCGCGAGGTCGAGGCCCACGGCTTCGGCAACGTTGGCGTCTGGGGACGCGGGGTGGACGGCGAGCGCTTCGATCCCGCGTTCCGGTCGATGGAATGGCGGCGCGAGCACGGAATCGAAGACGATGCGATGGTGGTGCTGTACGTCGGACGCATTGCCCGGGAGAAAGGCCTGGAGCACGCACTCCGTGCGATGCAGGAACTGGCAGGCGTCGCGCCACGGATCCGTTTCGTGTGCGTTGGCGACGGGCCGTATGAGGCGGAGATGCGGGCCAGCGCCCCACCGGGTGTGATCTTCACTGGCAGGCTGTCTGGCGTTCCGCTCAGCACGGCGTATGCATCGAGCGACATTTTCCTCTTTCCATCCGTCACCGATACGTTCGGCAACGTGTTGCTGGAGGCGATGGCGTCAGGACTGGTGGTGGTATCGGCGGAGGCCGGGAATACGCGTGAACTGGTTGGCACCGATCTGAGTCGCGGGGTCCTTGTCGACGCGGCGGCTCCGGGCGTCATCGCGAGTGCGCTCCTGTCCCTGGAGACGGATCGCGTACGCCATGCGGCAATCCGTGCGCACGCGCAGGCGTGGGCACGGGAGCGGACCTGGACCAAGGTCTGGAACGGGTTGTTCCGCGACTATCTGCGGGTGATCAGCGCGCGAGCTGCCAGTTCGTGAACTCCTTCTCTCCGGTGACTTCGCGCACAACCCACGGGGCGAGCCAGTCAGGAATGGAGACCGCTGTCTCGGCGGTGGGGAGTTCGAGTTCCGCGACCACCAGCGCACGGTCCGTGAACTCATCGATCTCCCAGCGACTTTCGCCGTCGGGGACCGTGTAGCGGCGCTTTCGCACACGTCGCCCTTCCGTGAGCGCGAACAGCGCAATCCCGATGGCCGGCGTCGCGGGCTCCTCGACTTCGATGCGCGAGATCCCGCGCCCGAGCTTCACAGTCCTGATCCACGACACGCCATCCGCCGTCGAGATGCTGCGAATGCGCTCGACCAGTTCCTCGCCAGGCAGGTACCCCTGAGCGATCGTCACGAACGGCATCGCGAGCAGGTGCGGCGGCAACGCGGACAACAGCCATTTGCGCTCGATTTCGACCGGAAGCGCGGCACGACGGCGCCACGCGCCGCTGAGCGACGCGGCAGCGGCAGCGATCACGCGAACTGCGTCAGGATGCGGTGCTGGCATCGCGGCGATCTCGCGCACAGTCTGGAGCAGCAGGGACGCCTGCTCGCTCGACGACTCCAGCGGGGTCAGCACCGACGAGACGGCGTACACTGCCACGGACACTGCGCGTCGAGTGTCATCCGTGGCGTCGTGTGCATGTGCCGTCAGTCGTCGGTTCAGGCGCTCGACGGACCGGTCCAGGGCGTCGGCGGCAGTGCTCGCGAAGGACGCTGGCCGTTCAATGGAGTCCAGCGCATGGCGCTCTCGCCACACGAGCAGCCGCGTACGAAGCGGCGCGACGAGCTCGTCCCACCGCTCGGCGTCGGTCCGCGTGTTGCCGGAGCTCACTGCAGTGCCCTGGGTCAGGCGGCGCGCGAGCGCGACTGCGCGCCGCGACACGATCGCGGGCCGCAGTTCCTCCAGCACCGGGCCATACGCATCACAGACGTGGCGCAGCTGCATCACCGCCTGGCGGAGGTCACTCGCGGCACGCGTGCGATCATTGCCGATGGCGGCGAGCCGTCCTTTCGCCGAGTCGCCCGCGGCTATGGCCGCGCGGCAGAGTCGCCGGACGCTCTCGGCGGCGGGTGCGTCGAGGAGCGAGTCTGCGCTGGGCAGCTGTGCGGCGAGCGAGTCGGGCATCCGAGGCAATATGGAACGCTTGGCCAGCCTGGCGTGGCCGAGCGGTACCGTTCCTGCCTTGACAGGGCTCCAATCCACGGTATTATTCGATATCGAAACACATGATATCGAAATATTGGACATCCAATAAATGCCTTCTCATCACCGCGGAACCGAGAGCGAGCGCAGAACCCTCGATGCGTACATCAAGCTCATGCGTGCGGCATCGGCCGTGAACGCGGGACTGTTTCCGCGCTTGCTGGCAGAGCATGGCGTAACTCCCTCGCAGCTTGGTGTGCTCGAGACGCTGTGGCACCTGGGTCCGATGCCCCACTGCGCCCTGGCCACGAAGCTGCTCGTGAGCCCCAGCAACCTGACCACGGTCATCGACAATCTCGAGCGGGGCGGGCTCGTGCGGCGTGACCGGGATCCGGCCGATCGCCGCGTCTCGATCACCTCGCTCACCTCGACGGGCGAGGCGCGAGTTGCCGACTTCTTCCCACAGCATGTGCAGCGGCTGGTCGCGGCCATGTCTGGGCTCGACGATGCGGAACAGGTGGAACTGGCACGCCTCTGCCGAAAGCTCGGCCACGCTGCCGCCTCTTCCGCCGCTCCGGACCAGAACGCCGCAACGTCGTCAAAACCGTAATTCCGAACGGCACGATCTCGTCGTGTACTTGTCTTGTCCCTCCTCTCACGCAGGTGCAACAAATGAATGGCATCGATTCATCCTCCATCGAAGCATTGACTACCACCTTGACTGAAGCAGCCGAAACGCGACGCTCGATTCGCAAGTACGAGCCGACGGCGGTTCCGCGCGAGCACCTTCTGGAGATTCTTCGCGTCACCTCGCTGGCGCCGTCACCGTGGAACGTGCAGCCGTGGCGCTTCGTGATCGTCGAGGACGCTGACACCAAGGCGAAACTGCAGGAGGCGGCGTACGGACAGGCGCAGATCGGCTCGGCGCCGGCGGCGATCGTGCTGTACTCCGACATGACTGATGCGATCGACACGATCGAGGAAACGGTTCACCCGGGCATGCGCGGGCCTGCCGGTGACAAGGCCGCCGCAGATATTCGCGCGACCTTCGGCCGCATGAGCGAGAGTGACCGCGCGGCATGGGGATTTGCGGAAAGCAACATTGCACTCGGGTACCTGCTGCTCGCGGCGCGCGCACACGGTTACAGCACGAGTCCGATGCTCGGATTCATGCCCGATGCAGTGAAGTCACTGCTCGGACTTCCAGCCGATGCGCGCATTCCAGCGATCGTCGCGATCGGCATCGGAGCTGAGGAAGGTTTCCCGCACCATCGCCACGCGGTTGAGCGGATCGCCCGCTTCGTCTGAGCTGGCGTAAGGAACGATTTCGAGTTGCGGGTTGGCGATGGCGGTGCGCCATCGGCCCACCCCGTGACAGCATCCTGGAGACGCACGCATGTACCGCACATCAGGCCTGCATCATCTCACGGCCATCGCCGGTGATCCGCAGCGCAACCTGAATTTCTACGCTGGAACGCTTGGCCTGAGACTGGTCAAGAAGACCGTGAATTTCGATGATCCAGGGACGTATCATCTGTATTACGGCGATGCGACCGGTAGTCCAGGAAGCATCCTGACGTTCTTCCCGTGGCCGAACGCCCGGCGGGGCACTGTGGGCGCGGGGCAAGTGGTGGAGACGCAACTCGCCATTCCGCGGGCGGCGCTGGGCTTCTGGGTCGAGCGCCTGACCGCGCATCAGGTCACGTTCGCAGGTCCGTCGCACCGGTTTGGCACTGAGTCAGTGCTCACATTCACCGATCCAGACGGACTGCCACTCGCCCTGGTTGCGAGTGACGCGGCGAACGCGCTGCCGGGATGGGACGGTGGCAACGGTGTTCCCGCGCAGATGAGCATTCGGGGCATGCACGCCGTCACGCTGCTCGTCCGTTCGCTCGAAGCCACGGCAAATGTGCTGACGGCAATGCTTGGCTTCATCGAGCATTCGCGGGACGCGGAGGTCGTGCGCTATGCAAGCGGTGAGGCGGCACCGGGCACCTTGCTCGACGTGCGAGTGCTGAAGACCGCTGCTGGCGGAACTGGTGGGGCAGGTACTGTGCATCACGTCGCATTTCGCGCCGCGGACGACGAAGTCGAGCGCGAGCTGCAGGCACAGGTCCGGTCGGCTGGTCTTCCGATCACGGAACAGATCGACCGGACGTATTTCAGGTCGATGTACTTCCGCGAGCCGGGGCAGGTGTTGTTCGAACTGGCCACTGATGGGCCTGGATTCGCCATTGATGAGGATCCGGCGCATCTGGGTGAGGCGCTGAGGCTTCCGTCGCAACACGAACACCTTCGGTCGGTTCTCGAGCAGCATCTGGAGCCGCTTCATGTTCCGGCCGCCGTCGGCGTCTCGTCATGAGCGAGGCGCTGAACCACTTCGTGCATGTGCACGTACCGCCAGGCCCTGGTTCATCCGAAACGCGCACGCTGTTGCTGTTGCACGGGACTGGTGGCAACGAACGGGATCTCCTGACACTTGGCACCGCCATTGCGCCCGGGGCCCGTCTGCTGGGCGTGCGCGGGCAGGTGCTCGAAGGAACCATGCCGCGATTCTTTCGCCGACTGGCCGAGGGCGTCTTCGACGAGGCCGACCTGATGGTGCGCGCGGCGGAGCTCGGTGCGTTCGTTGCCGCGGCAGCTGAGGCGTACGGGTTCGACCGATCAACGGTGGTTGCGGTAGGCTATTCGAACGGGGCGAACATCGCGGCAGCGCTGCTGCTGCTGCATCCACGTGTCCTGAACGGTGCGGTGCTGTTCCGCGCGATGGTGCCGCTCGTCCCTGCGAGGTTGCCGGAGTTGCATGGCGTGCCGGTGCTGATGGTGGAGGGGCAGAATGACTCGATTGTTCCGCGCGCGAATGCGGAGCGACTCGAATCGTTGCTGCGCGATTCGGGGGCGACGGTCACCCTGCACTGGGAGCCTGCGGCACACGGGCTGACGCAGTCCGACGTCGTGGTCGCTGGGCAGTGGCTCGGGGCTCACAACTGAGGGTCCGAATACCGGCAGGGCGCGGTGCGCATATCTTTCGGCGTGCACTACTGGCGCGCTCTCCTGCCCCTGGGACTCGCTGCCGCGACGGCTGCCGCCGCGCTGGCACCGACGTTCGGGCTCCCGGCTCCCGACTCGCGGCGAGGTCTGGCGCTGCTGGAGTCATTCAAGGACAGCCTGCCGCGATATGCGGGCAACACGCTCCGCTGCACGAGCTGCCACCTGGATGCCGGCCGCCGCGGCACGGCGATGTCGTGGATCGATGTCACGTCCCGCTATCCGAAATACCGCGCGCGTCGCGGAGCAATCGAGACGATCGAGCAGCGTGTGAACGAGTGCATCGCCCGCAGCCTTGCCGGCCGGATGTTGCCCGAAGATCACAGTGCGATGCGAGACATGGTGGCGTATCTGGAATCGCTGAAAGGCCTGCCGCTGCCGCAGCGGCCTGACACGGTTCGATTGGTCGGCGATACACTCACGGGTGCCGTTGCGTACACGGCGAACTGTGCGCGCTGTCACGGCGCGCGCGGGACTGGCGCAGTCGCACCCGCGATCGTGGGTCGCAACGCGTACTCGATCGGCGCCGGCATGGCTCGGCAGAACGTGCTCGCGACATTCCTGCGCTGGAACATGCCGCACGATCAGCCGGGCACGCTGAGTGCACAGAACGCCGCTGACATCGCCGCGTGGGTGTTGAGGCAACCGCGACCCGATCATCCCGGCAAGGAGCGGGACTGGCCGAAGGGCGACCCACCGGCGGATGTCGCGTACGCGACCGATGGTGCCCGGGCGCGTGGCCTGCCGCTGCCCGCCGCGCGGCCGCTGCTTCGCCGCCGAGTGAGTCCGGGCGGGCCTGCGCGCGCGGCGCATTGATGTCGCGAGGGGCGAAGCCTGACGCCGAGGATGCGGACGATGATGCACTGCCCGGGCGCGTGCGGCTCGACAAGTGGTTGTGGGCCGCCCGATTCTTCAAGACGCGCGCACTGGCGGCAGAGGCGATCGACGGCGGCAAGGTCTCGGTCAACGATGATCGGCCAAAGCGGGCACGCCTGATCCAGGTTGGCGATGAGATTCGCGTCCGGCTCGGGCCGTACGAGCACCAGCTCGTGGTGCGCGACGTCAGCGGTCGGCGGGGATCTGCAGCAGTCGCTCAGGCGTTGTATGAGGAGCGGGCCGCGAGCATCGCAGCGCGGGCGGCACTCGCGGAACAGCATCGGACGTCGGCGACCGCATTTGCGTATCACGAGGGGCGACCGAGCAAGAAGGATCGACGAGCGATCGATCAGGTGCGCCGTCGCGACTGAATGCGCGGCTACCGTAACATCATCAGCGATCAGGTCCCGGCGTGTTGTCGTCACCGAGACGTAAACCGAGATTTCATTCTCCGTGGCACACCGCATACGACCGGATCATCATGCCGTTTCTTCTCAGTCGCACGACGAACGAATTGGTTGCGCAGACCCTCGGACTCGAAATCGAGCCGCGGCGGTGGGATCCCGGCTTCATCGGTGCGCCACCGAGTATCAACGATGTGTCGTCCCTCGCGAACGCAATTGAGACAGTCGGGAAGCAGGGGGAGCTGAGCTACCTGCGTCGTTCGCTGGGGAGGAAGGAATTCGAATCCATGGTCGCAGATGGTGCCGTCCCGATCATCCTGCTGCCGGAACGCGCGGGTCCGTTGCTCGAAGCGCACGTCGTCGTGGCGGTCAGTTCCGATGGCACGCTGACGATCGAGCCCGTGACGCTCAAGGGTCGTGGAACCTCGTATCGCGCCTCGTTCGACGCCGTCTGGACGCGTCTCGCGTCGCCGGTGGTGTTTGCGCTGGTGCCGGTGCGCCTGACGCCGGTGCTCAGCGATCGTGGCGATGGCCTGAACCACGACCAGGAGGCGCGCGAACCCCTGACCCCGTTCGAGCGACTGACCCAGTTGCTGCATGCAGATCGACGTGACATCGAGCTGGTGTATCTCTATGCGGTCCTGGTGGGACTCTTCAGTCTCACGGTGCCGTTGGCCGTGCAGGGGTTGACGCAGCTCGTTCAGGGCGGATTGTTGCTGCAGCCGGTCGTCCTGCTGATCGTGTTCGCGATCGTCGGCACGCTCATCACCGGCGCCATTCAGCTGTTGCAGGAATCGGTTGTCGAACGGATTCAGCAGCGGGTCTTCGCGCGGCTGGCATTCGAGTTTGCCTACCTGGTGCCGCGGATCCGGTTCGAGGCTGCGCAGCAGGCGAACCTGCCGCTGCAGATGAACCGTTTCTTCGAAGCGGTGCTGATCCAGAAAGCGCTGGCAAAACTGCTGCTCGATGTCCCGACAGCCACACTGCAGGTGCTGTTCGGGCTCGCGCTGCTCTCGTTCTACAACCCGAGCTTCATCGTCTTTGCCCTCCTGTTGCTGGGTGGCGTGTATGTGATCTTCCGGCTCACGTTTCCGCGCGGGCTGGAGACGAGCATCATGGAGTCGAAGTTCAAGTACACGGTGCTCGAGTGGCTGCAGGCGATGGCACGTTCGATTGCGGCGTTCAAGTTCTCGACGCGCTCCACGCTGCCCATCGAGCGGATGGACAGTCATGTGGCGAACTACCTCAAGTATCGTCGCAAGCACTTCAGGGTCCTGATCACGCAGTCGATGAGCATGATCGTGTTCAAGACGTTGCTGACGGGTGCCCTGCTGATTCTCGGCACGACGCTGGTCGTCGATCGCTCGCTGACCCTCGGGCAATTCGTCGCGGCGGAGCTGGTCATCGTCACCGTGCTGGCGGGCGTCGAGAAGCTGATCCGTTCACTGGCGACGATCTACGATGTGCTGACATCCGTCGACAAGGTCGGCCATGTGATGGACCTGCCGGTGGAGGAGATCCGCGGCCTGCAGCTGCCGACATCGGAGTCCGGGCTCGCGATCCAGGCACGCGAGCTCTCGTTCACGTATCCGGACCAGTTGGCACCAACGCTGTCCGGCATTGACCTCGATATCCCCTCGGGCGCACGTGTCGGCATCACGGGTGTCGATGGCAGCGGCCAGACGACACTGCTCCGGGTGCTTGGCGCGCTGCACGACGGGTTCGGCGGCACGCTGACGTACGATGGTGTGACGCTGCGGAGCATGAATCGTGCGGCGTTGCGCGAGCAGATCGGGCAGGTGCTGTCCACCACCGACCTGTTCGACGGGACCATCGAGGACAACATCAGCGTCGGCCGTCGCTTCGTGGACCGTGCGGCCGTGCTGAAGGCACTCCGTGATGTCGACGTCGATGAGTTTGTCCAGGCCATGCCGGAAGGGATCCTCACGATGATCACGAACGGCGGGACCAACCTCTCGGCGGCGGTTGCGAGCAAGCTGCTCGTGGCGCAGGGAATCGTCGGGTCGCCACGCCTGCTGCTGCTGGATGACTTCTTCCAGAATCTGGCGGACGAGTATCGAACACGACTCATCCGCCTGCTGATGGACCGGCGTGCGTCGCACACGGTGATCGCGGTCTCACACGACCCCGAGTTCCTCGCGGCTTGCGACCTGATCATCGTCATGGAGAGCGGCCGCATTCGCGAAAGTGGGTCATATGCCGAGTTGGCATCGAGGCTTGGCAACGCCTCGGTGCACGGACTGACCGCCCCGGTGCGCTGAGATGACTGATCATCGACAGCAGAAACGGGACGTGCTCTCCGACAACGACTACCTCGAGTCGGCCAAGCTGCTCGTGACCCCGCAGTCACACCGGCTCTTCTACCGGATCGTGATGGGCACGCTGGTGGGACTCGTGCTCGCCATGCTGTTGCCGTGGCAGCAGTTCGTGGAAGGGAAAGGTGAGGTCACCGCGTTCTCGCCATCCGACCGGCCGCAGGTCGTGCCGACGACCATCGGCGGACGGATCGTCGAGTGGTATGTACAGGAGGGCCAGACGGTCAAGGCCGGCGACCCGATCCTGCGCATCGCCGAGGTGAAGGACGACTACCTCGATCCACGTACGATCGATCGATACAACGAGCAATTGTCCGGAAAGTCGAGCGCCGTCGGTGCCAAGCGCGAGAAGGCGCGGCAACTCGGATTGCAGATCGGGCTGCTCGAACAGAATCTCCGTCTTGGCGAACAGAAGGCGCGCACCAAGGTCGCCCAGTACGAAGCGGAGGTACGGGCATCGGTTCTCGACTCCGCCACATCGCTGACGCAACTGCAACGGCAGCAGACACTCTTCGATCAGGAGCTGACAAGGCTCACGGATCTCGAGAACGCGCGCGTGCGGTACCAGAACACGATCGCGCGGTTGCAGGAGAAGCGGCAGGCGCTGCAGGCGGCGCAGATCGAGCTGAACGCCGTGGCCGTGGAGTATGGCGAGAAGATCGCGAAAGCGCGCTCCGATCAGTCGTCGACGCTGGCAGAGGTGGGTGAAGGGACTGCCGACGTGGCAAAGCTGAGACAGAACGTGCAGAACCTCGAGATCCGCAATGGCTTCTACGTGATCCGCGCGCCGCAGAACGGCACCGTGATACGAGCGGCGCGCGCCGGGATCGGGGAACAGCTCAAGGAAGGAGAGACGGTGATCACCATCATGCCGGCCGACGCGCTGCAAGCGGTCGCGCTGCTGGTGAAGCCGATGGATGTGCCGCTGTTGAGCGTCGGTCGGCGCGTTCGGCTGCAGTTTGATGGATGGCCGGCGTTGCAGTTTGCCGGCTGGCCCAGCGTGAGCGTCGGCACGTTTGGTGGCACGATCGCCGTGATCGATCGAGTGCCTGGCCCCAACGGAAACTTCCGGGTCCTCGTGACTCCGGACTCGACCGATGAAGCATGGCCGCGCCAGCTGCGACTTGGCTCGGGCGTTCTCGGGTGGGCGATGCTCGACGAGGTTCGCGTTGGCTTCGAGATCTGGCGTCGGATCAACGGATTCCCGCCCTCCCTTCGTGAGGCCAGCGACGAAGGGTTCGGTGGCCAGCCGAAGCCGGCGGGCAAGTGAGAGTTCGCTTCGCTGCGCTGCTCGTGCTGTCTGGCATTACACCGCTCGAACTGCATGGGCAGGTCGCGCCTCGCCGCGGTCTGCCGCAGGTCAGCGACAGCGTTCGCATGCTCCCTGGCGCGCCGTTCACGTTCGATTCCTTCCTCGATGCCGTGCGCCGGAACCATCCCGTCGTTCGGCAGGCGCAACTCATCGAGGCGGGTGCCGAGGGTGACGTGACCGCGGCGTTCGGGAGCTTCGAGCCGAAGGTCGAGGCATCGTGGGCGACGAAGCGGTACGCGAGTTCGAGCATTCCCGGCGCGCAATCGCTGTACTACGACTATGCCGATGTCGCCGTGAAGATCCCAACGCCATTCGGTCCCGATCTGAAGCTGGGGTATGAGCGTTCGACTGGCGCGTTCTCCAATCCGCAGAGCCGCACGCCGTCGGGCGGGTTGTTCTCGGCGGGATTCAGCCTTCCACTCGGGCAGCGGCTCCTGACGGATGAACGGCGCACCGCCTTGCGCACCGCGCGGGCGCTCCGGGGGGTCGCGCAAGCGGAACGCGCCGCGATGACGAACAAGCTGCTGTACTCCGCGGCCAAGGCCTACGCCGATTGGTACTCGTCGGCGCTGCAGCTCGAGGTGATCCGCGAGGGAGTGCAGCTGGCGGATGTTCGATATACTGCGATCGCGCGTCGCGTGCGCGCTGGCGACGCGGCGGGGATCGACAGCATCGAGGCCGCTGCCGAGCTGAATCGCCGGCGGGCGCAATTGCAGGGTGCCGAGCAGGCGTACTTCGCCGCCACGATGGATCTCACCGCGTATCTCTGGGACGCGCGTGGCCTGCCGGAAGATCTGGCGCGCGACCGCGTTCCGAGTGATTCCGGGCTTGGCCGTGTGGCACTCGACTCGTCCGCCGTGCCCGCATTGTTGGCCCGGGTGCTCGCCCTGCATCCTGATGTCCGCAAGGCTGAGGGCAAGGTCGATCAGGCCACTGCAGAGCGAGCGCTGGCTCGACAAGCGATGATTCCGCTCGCCAGTGCTGACTTGAGTGCACTCTCACCGAGCGGCTCCGGCTTCAACTTCGGCGATGCGCTCAGCCGCAGCGCGAACTTCAAGGGCGGGATCACCGTATCCTCGCCCCTCCTGTTCTTCAAGGAACGCGGCAAGTTCACCAGTACCGATGCGAAGTACCTGGGTGCCGAGCTGGATGCGCGGGTCGTGCGTCGGGACGTGTCACTGCTGGTCCGGACGGCGATCAACGATCTCTCGCTGTACGAGGCGCAGGTTGTGCTGCAGAAGGATGCAGTACGACTCTTCCGCATCCTCAGCGCTGGCGAGCGCGCGCGTTTCGAGGCCGGTGAGAGCACCTTGTTTCTCGTGAACACTCGTGAACGGCAGGTGCTGGAGGAGGAACTGAAGTATGTCGCGCTGCAGGCGAAATACCTCGCGGCACGCGCCGCACTCGCAGTCGCGGCCGGTTCTCCGGGCCGATTGCCGGAGCTGCGCTGAACGCGTCGTGAAACAGTCCCGGGGGTGCGGCGTACTTTAGTGAACGTCGCGCCCAACCCATGAGGTCTCCGTCAATGCCTGACATCCCAATGCCCCGGATCGCCAACGCACTGGCTTTCGCCTGCCTGTTCAGTGCACCAGCCGACGCCCAGCGGAGTATTGCAGACTACCCCATCAGCGGCGGCATCCACGGGCTCTACGCGGAGCCCCTCGGCGACTTCCGGAGATATGTCGATCGCGGCTGGGGAATCGGCGTCGACGGTCGCTGGTTCCCGGCGGCACAGAAGGCCCTGTCGATCCGTGGCGATATCGTCTTCCTGAATTACGGTCGATTCACGACACGCGAGTGCTTTGGCGGCGGCTGCCGCATTCAGATCGACATCAACACATCGAACAACATTCTCTCCGGCACCGTCGGGCCGGAGATCCAGGTACCATCGGGGCCCATCCGGCCGTATGTGTACGCCGTCGGAGGGTTCACCACGTTCTGGACCCAGACGTCGGCCGAAGGCCAGAATGAGAATGACAACGTGTTCGACACGACGAATCTCCGGGACAACATCCTCAGCGCCGCCTTTGGTGGCGGTCTTCGGATTCCGGTCGCGGATCGCGTCATGCTCGACCTGAGCGCGCGGCGGCACGTGAACGGCCGGGCGCGCTACCTGACGCGAGACAGCTTTGGCGACGGCTCGGCCACCCTGCCCCTGGTCCGCGAAAGCGATGTGAACATGTGGACGTACGGGATCGGCGTCTCGCTCGGACGATAGCCGATGCCGCGTCAGTCGTCGTGCCGGACCGGGCGACGCTGTTGCTTCACATCACTGCGCTGAGCCTTCGATTCCAGCCGTTTCGCCTTCGAGGCATGGGTTGGCTTCGTGGCGCGGCGAACCTTGGGCACGAAGAGCGCGGCCTTCACCATCGCCACCAGTCGCGCCTCGGCTGCATCGCGGTTCTTGAGCTGACTGCGATGTTCGCTCGACGTGAGCCGCAGCCAGCCCTCGCTGTCGAGGCGCGACGCGAGGGCGGCCACGACGCGCTCGCGCTGGCTCGCCGAGAGTGCTGCGGATGTAACCGGCTGCCAGCGCAGTTCGATGCGCGTCGAGCTGGTGTTCACATGCTGCCCGCCCGGGCCACCACTGCGGGTCGCCCGCACTTCAAGCTCGGAGCGCGGAATCCGGACATGCGCTGTCACCTTCAGGACATCGCGTACCGGGTGTTCCGCGTCAGCCTCCACGTTCGGCCACCCGATCGCACTTGCGCACCGTCGTCCTGAGCCCCGGGACGTTGACCGTTGACGGAGCCGTGAAGATCGCGACGTAGCCGTCCACACCAAGGTCGTGGAAACTCTGCTGTCGATAGCCGACCGCCTCCATCTCACATCGCAGCAGTGCCGGCGGCGTGCCATGCTGATCCGTGCGACGGTTCATGTCGAGGATCGCGATGCGTGCCCCGGGACGGAGCGACGGCACCAGATTCGTGAGCAGGCCGAACGGCTGTTCGATCTCGTGATACATGTGGATCATGGTCACGAGATCCAGCGACGCCTTTGGCAGTCTCGGATCGTGTGGATCGCCGAGCGCAAGACGGACATTCGAGAGTTCGTCACGATCAACGCGCTCGCGCAGGTACCGCAGATAGCGCGGCATGATGTCCTGCCCGTACACGATGCCGTCGCTGCCCACACGACGCGCCATTCGCGACGTGTAGTACCCGCTGCCGGCGCCGATGTCGGCGACATTCATGCCGGCCTGGACGCCAAGGAGTGCCATGACGGTGTCCGCCTCGTGCGCGGCGTCGCGCGCCGCCTCGTCACTCCACTGCGGCGACACGATACTCGAAATCGGTCGTCGCGGCGCCGGAAAGTCGGATGCGGGAACGCCCGGCTCGGCGAGCGCGCGAACCGCGCCCGTGTCGCGCGGCCACCGTGCGGCCGTCGAAATGCGCGACTGCACATCGGGAGCCGAAGCGTCGGCCGTACGCCCGCCGTTCGCGCAGGCCGCGGTGGCTGAGAGGAGAAGGCAAAGCGTTGCGTGGCGCATGCTGAAATAACGTTCAACGGGCCTTGGAAGCACAGGTCGCAGAGGAATCATGTCGCGCATCCTGCTCATGGTCCGGCGACTGGCACGCGATTCACGCGTATCGCGGCGACCCGCCGTCCGTCCATCGCCACCACCTCCAGCTCGGCGCCTGGCACGCTGACACGGTCGCCAACGCGTGGCAGGCGACCGAGTGCATTGAAGACGTAGCCACCGAGCGTCGTCCAGTCGCCCTCCGGCACCAGCACCTTGTAGTCGGACCGCACGTCGATCAGTGACATCGATCCCGCCAGCTCGAGCACGCCGTCCGTTTCGAGCGCTTCCCGCGCGGCGGCATCGTATTCATCCGCGATGTCACCGACGACTTCTTCCACCAGGTCTTCCATCGTGATGATGCCGGCGGTCCCGCCGTATTCATCGAGCACCACGGCCATATGTGCTCGCGTCTTGCGCAGGTCGTCCAGCACGCGCTCCGCCGCTCGCGAGTCCGGAATGAACAACGGCGCGCGAAGGAACTGCTGCACGGTGAAGCGTCCCTCGTGCAACCAGAGATCCTTCGCGAGGAAGACGCCAACGATGTCATCGAGTGAGTCGCCGATGACGGGATAGCGGGAATAACGCTCCGATCGAAGAATCTTCCAGACTTCAGCCTCGGTGGCATCGAGCGGAATTGCCGCCACTTCGGTGCGTGGTCGCATCACGTCGCGCGCCTTCTTCTCATGAAAGTCGAACACGCCCGCAAGCATCATGCTGTCGGTTTCGTTCAATGTGCCCTGCGCGCGTGCCTGCATCACGAGGAGGCGCAGCTCATCCGCGCTGTGCACACTCGAATGCCCGCCCCCCGCAGGGTTCACGCCCACGACGCGCAGCAGTGCGTTGGCAACGGTGTTCAGCAGCGTGATGAACGGGCTCATCACGCGCGAGAAGAGCATCAGCGGGCGCGCCAGGTACATGCTGACGCGCTCGGGCGCCACCAGTGCAATGGACTTCGGGGCGAGTTCGCCGAGCACGATGTGGAGAAAGGTGATGACGAGAAACGCGGTGACGACGCCGGCAGTGGTATGCGCCACTCCTGTCGCAGCGTGAATGCCGAGGGTCGAGAGCGCGCGGTCGACCAGTGTGGCAAGCGCCGGCTCGCCGATCCAGCCCAGCGCCAGTGAAGCCAGCGTGATGCCAAGCTGCGTGCCGGAGATGTAGCGGTCCAGTTCACTCAGTGCCTCCTGTACCGCCTTTGCACCGCGTTCGCCCTCGATCGCCAGCTGGTCGATCCGGCTTCGTCGGGACCCGACGAGCGCAAACTCGGCAGCCACGAAGAACGCGTTCATGAGCACCAGCAGCAGCACCGCGAGCAGCCGGAGGCCCACCCCTGCATCAGGAAGGTTCATGCCGCCACTCCCCGCGACGGTGAGGCCGGTGGCACATTGCACTGATTCATGGACACTCCGCATCGAACCACCGCGCAGGCGCTGACTCCGATCGCCCGGATGCGCGCCATCCTCGATCCGAGGCGCGCGCTGCTGTGGGTGTACGCCATTCGGACCGTGCTCGCCGTCTCGCTCACGGTTGGCCTGTCGCAGCTGTCGGTGGGCCAGACGCCGACGGCGGTCCGGTTAGTGCAGGCCGCCGCCATACTGGCGTTTGCGGTGACGGGGATCTCACTCATTGCGGTGGAAATGTACCGCACCACGACCAGCCGGGGGTTCCTGCTGGCACAGGCGGTGACGGACGTCGCGCTGATCACGGCGCTCGTCCACGTCACGAACGGCAGCGAGTCGCAGTTCGCCGCGTTGTACATCCTCGTCATCGCCTACTCGGCTCTCCTGATTCCGCGCAGCGGTGGGCTGATCGCGGCGCTGCTGGTCTGCGCCTTCTACTTCACCGACATCGTCGTCACCCGCGATTTCATCCTCGATCCGACCGCCTGGCTGCAGATGGCGAACTTCGCCACGGTGGCGGTCGGCACGGGTTACGTCAGTGCCCGCCTGCGCGAAGTCGGGTCGGGGTCCGAGGTGCTGGCGGAAACGCTTCGGCGCGAGCGGCTGCAGGCCTCGGATGTGCTCGACAACATCCGCAGTGGGGTGCTCACGCTGGATGCGGAGGGGCGGCTGCGCTACGCCAATCGCGCGGCGGGGACGCTGCTCCGTCTCGAGCTTGTGCCGCTGGTGGGGCACTCCATTCAAGCCGAACTCGACCGGATCGCGCCAGGCTTGCTCCTCGAACTCAGGAAGGCGATCCAGTCGCGGACGCGCACGTCGCGCGCCGAGGCGCTACTTCATGTGGACGGACGCGAACGGCAGCTCGGGATGACGGTGACGTTCCTCGGTGGCGACGAGCCGACCAGCCCCGGAAGTGCGACCGCCATCTTCTCGGACATTTCCGACCAGAAGCGGCTTGAGGACCTGCATGTTCGCGCCGGCCAGCTCGAGGCGGTGTCGGAACTGGCCGCGAGCCTTGCGCATGAGATCAAGAACCCGCTCGCGTCCATCCGAAGCGCCGTCGAGCAGCTCGGACGGATGCCAACCGCTGATGAGGACACTGGCGCGCTGACGCGACTCGTGGTCCGGGAAAGTGATCGCCTCGCGCGGCTCCTGAGCGAATTCCTCGATTTTGCACGGGTTCGCGTCACCCGCGTGGCGTCGTTCGATCTTGCCGCACTCGTGCTCGACACGCTCAACCTCGTGGCAGCGCATCCGGATCGCAGCGTGCAGACCCAATTGCTCTTCGAATCGGACGCGGACGAACAGTTCGTCGAGGGTGACTCGGATCTCCTGCACCGTGCGATCCTCAATCTCGTGCTCAATGCGGCGCAGGCCGTGGGTGGTCCTGGTGCAGTGCGCGTGAGCCTGCAGGTGGCGCATGCCGAGACGGTGCCTGGCGGGGTGGTGCCCGAAGGAGGTGCACTGCAGCTCATCATCGAGGATGACGGTCCGGGGATGTCGGCAGACGTGCGCGACCGGATCTTCACACCCTTCTTCACGACGAAGCCCCGTGGAAGCGGACTCGGCCTGCCGGTGGTGCACCGTGCGATAGAGGCGCACCGTGGCGTCGTGCTCGTTGATTCGTCCCCCGGCAGCGGGACACGTTTCACGATCATCCTGCCCCGAACCCAGACTGAGACCGGAGCACTCGCGTGACGCACCGAAGCCCGCCCACCGTCCTCGTCGTCGATGACGAAGCCGGTATCCTCGAGACCCTGAGAATCCTTCTGAAGAATGAGGGGTTCACGGTCATCACCGCACTGGGCGGCAAGGCAGGACTGGACGCGCTGGCGACGTCGTCTCCGGACATCGTGCTGACCGACATTCGCATGCCGACGATCAGCGGCATCGAGGTGCTCGCTGCGGTCAAGGCGCGCGACCCGCAGCTCCCGGTTGTGCTGATGACGGCGCAGGCCTCGATGCAGAGCGCCATCCAGGCCGTCAACGAGGGCGCGTTCTACTACATCCAGAAACCGTTCCGCAACGACGAACTGGTGGCGATACTGCGCCGCGCAGCCGAGCACCGTCAGCTGAAGATCGAGAATGTCACGCTGAAGCAGGAGATCCAGCGGCGCGAGCGGAGCAGCGCGGGGCAGAAGCCTGCCGGCAAGAGTCGCTCGTGGCTCAAGGTGCTCGAGATGGTCGAGACGGTGGCACCAACCGACTCGACGGTGCTGATCACCGGTGAATCGGGCACCGGCAAGGAAGTCATCGCGAGATATCTGCATGATCTTTCGCCCCGGGTCGACGGCAGCTTCCTGTCGATCAACTGCGGAGCGCTTCCGGAGTCACTGCTCGAGAGTGAGCTCTTCGGACATGTGAAGGGTGCGTTCACCGGCGCCGTCAAGGACCGCGCTGGCCTGTTCACGGCCGCGAACAAGGGCACGTTCTTCCTCGACGAAATCGGCGAGACAACCCCGGCAACGCAGGTGAAGCTGCTGCGTGTGCTGCAGCAGCGCGAGGTGATTCCGGTCGGAGGCACTGAATCACAGCCTATCGATGTACGGATGATCGCTGCCACGAACCGCGATCTCGAGGAGGAGATCAAGCGCGGTGCGTTTCGCAGCGATTTGTTCTACCGGCTGAACGTGATCGCAATCCACCTGCCTCCGCTTCGGGAGCGGCGGGACGATATCCCGGTGCTCGCCACGAAGTTTCTGGCGCGCTCGGCTGACGGTCGCGCGGACGGTGCAATGCGTCTGACGGAAGAGGCCCTTGACGCAATGCAGGCCTATGACTGGCCCGGCAACGTTCGTGAGCTCGAGAATGCGATGGAGCGGGCGGTCATTCTCTCGAACGATGACACCATCGGCGTGGATGCACTCCCCGAGCGCGTGACAGCACGTCGCGTGGAGGCGCTCGTCGCGGAGCGTGCGATCGTCAACCCGACGCTGGATGCCATCGAACGGGCGTACATCACGTGGGTGCTGCAGAGCGAAGGCGGCAACAAGACGCGCGCAGCGTCTGTCCTCGGCATCGATGCATCCACCCTGTACCGGAAACTTGCGCGCTACGACACCGACGCGTGATGCGCCGTGGTGCGCGCAGATGGTGATGATGGCGCGCGTGTGGTTAGGCAGGAGTGTGACGCTGGTGTGACTGTGCGCGTGTGCGCCGGGCATGATGCCATGGCGCCGCTCACCTCACACAGGAGGCGCGTCATGCCGTCCCGGCCTTTTCAGCATCAGCCGACGTTCCGCAGCGACTGGGGCTTCACGCTGATCGAGTTGCTCATCGTCGTCGCCATCATTGGAATTCTTGCATCCATCGCGATTCCGAAGTACGCCAACACCAAGCACCGGGCCAATCGGGCGGTGGGGATCGCGGATCTGCGCAACCTGTCCACCGCGCAGGAGGGCTTCTACGCGGACAGTGACCGCTATGGTGCGATCGCAGACACGGCACTCATGAAGTTCGCGCTTAGCAAGGGGAGCTCAGGGCTGACGATTGCGCTCTCCGGCGCGCCGGCCGGGGCAACCGGGTGGAACGCGATCGTTGCGGTTCCCGGTGGCGCCACCTGCGGGATCCGGGTCGGGAGTGCCCCGGCTCCGACCGGGATGCCAGGCGGCACCCCGGATGGGGCTCCGCTCTGCTGGCCGTGACACCGCCGCAACCTCACAATGGATGGGCCCGCCATGCTGCATTTCGCGATAGCCGCCGCGAAACGCCACGCACGGATGGGCGGGACGGGGCCGGGGTGGATTCGTAAGTCATTCAATTGGAACAGTTTGCAGAATGCAGCTGTTCCGGCAGCACCTTTGCTCTGGTAGTGGACGAGCCGGCTGGTACCGTACCCGACGGTCATATGATCTTCCACTATGGAGTCGTACATGCGACGCAGCATGAAGAAGGGCTTTACCCTGATCGAACTCTTGATCGTCGTCGTGATCATCGGCATCCTTGCTGCGGTCGCGATCCCGAAGTTCTCGAACACCAAGCAGCGCGCCTCGCGCTCGGCCGGTATCGCCGACATGCGAAATCTGGCCACCGCGCAGGAAGGCTTCTTCGCCGACAGCAACCGGTATGCGGCGATCGCCGACACAGGCACTGGCACAGGCAAGATGAATTTCACGCCGTCGAACGGAAACACGGCGCTGACACTCGTCGCCAACGCGACGGGCTGGAGCGGCCTCGTGACTATTCCAGGTGCCCAGAAGTGCGGCATCTTCAGCGGCACCGCTGCCCGTCCGACGGGCATGCCGGCGACGAATCCGGACGGCGTGCCGGTCTGCTGGTAATCGCCTGACGCAGCGGCCTCGCGGCCAGCTGCCCGATCGGCCCGGGGTGCTTCGGCATGCCGGGCCGATCAGCTTCGCATAGCAGCGCGAACCGAAGTCTGGGGACGGGCACGCGATGAGGTGCAGCCTGGGTACGCCTCTGCCTGCGGCCGGCTGTGCGAATCACGCTCGGTGTGGCACCGGGCGGTGTCCCGCTCCGACTCCGCCCGGAAACCGCTCGCGTAACACGATGCAAGGGATGCGTGTACACGGCGAGACGCGGCTCGCAAGCCGTTGGCAGTCGTTCGGCAGCCCGGCGCCACGACCGTGCTCAAAGCTTCATCCCGAAGCACCGGCTGACCGCCGCAACCCTTGCCTGAGGAGACCGCCATGCGACGCAGCATGAAGAAAGGTTTCACCCTGATCGAACTCCTGATCGTCGTCGTGATCATCGGCATCCTGGCGTCCGTCGCGATCCCGAAGTTCTCGGCCACCAAGCAGCGCGCCTCGCGCTCCAGCGGTGTCGCGGATATGCGAAACCTGGCGACGGCGCAGGAAGGCTTCTTTGCCGACAGCAGCCGGTATGCGGCGATCGCCGACACGGGCACCGGCACTGGCAAGATGAACTTCACGCCATCGACCGGAAATACTGCACTGACGCTCGTTGCGACCACGACAGGCTGGAGCGGTGTCGTGAACATCGCTGGTAGCCAGAAGTGCGGCATTTTCAGCGGCACGGCAGCACGACCGACGGGTATGCCCGCCACGAATCCGAGCGGCGTGCCGGTCTGCTGGTAAACGCGCCACGCAGCGGCCTCACCGGCAGCTGCCAGATCGGCCCGGTGCGCCTTGTCGCGTCGGGCCGATTTCTCGTTGCAGTCCAAGTCGCGTGGGTGCGGCGAATTCTGGGCTACACGATGCTGCCAGACCGTGGAACGATTGTACACCACGCGACGGAGCGCGCGCGTATGGACAGTAGCGGTGTCTTCGTCCGCCTCTGTGCGTGGAATTACCGCGAGCTGCGTGGCGGTGGAGGGCATCGGTGCTGCCCTTGGCCGTTACAGCACCGAACACGATCGGACCGATTCCACGTCGACATTTCAGATTCAGATCGGAATCTCATTATCATGTCGACGTCCATTCCACGTCGGCATTCACGCAATGCCGAATTGCCATACGTTGAGCTGCTGCGGATCAGTAATGATGAGGCTGCTGCTTGCCGGTCGATGGCAGGCGAATTGCACGCGATTTCGTAAGATGCAACGCAGGGGCCGCGACCAGCACCGCGCTCACAGCCCGTAAGTGATTGTGGAACAACGGTTTGCACTGCAGGGGATGTCTGGCCGCTGCCTTGCCATGGATATGTGGCGAGGCCGTCAGGATCCGCACTCGAGGCGGCGGATTGCCGAACGCAGACCCAAACCCAACCCTGCCATGCAGCACGCGCTCAAGAAGGGCTTCACGCTGATCGAATTGCTGATCGTGGTCGTGATCATTGGCATTCTCGCCGCCGTTGCAATTCCGAAGTTCTCGAACACGAAGCAACGTGCGAACCGATCAGCCGGCATTGCCGACATGCGAAACCTAGCCACGTCGCAGGAAGGCTTCTTCGCCGACAGCAATCGCTATGCGGCGATTGCCGACACCGGCAGCACGACGGGCAAGATGAATTTCACGCCTTCGACTGGAAATACCGCCCTCACGCTGGTTGCGACCGCGACCGGCTGGAGCGGCGTCGTGAACATCCCCGGCGCCCAGAAGTGTGGCATCTACCACGGCTCCGCCGCGGCGCCCACAGGAATGCCCTCCACGACACCGAGTGGCGTGCCAGTCTGCTGGTAATCACCGGCGAGCAATACGCCTGAGTGCAACACGGCAAACACTTGTTTGCCGTGTTGCATCTCGTACGTCGTTTTCCGGCCTTGGCGTCAGCCATCCGGTGCCGGAATCGCCGGTTCCGTCACCATCCGCCTTGCGCGCAGGCCGTTGTTGCTCACGTTTCCGCCGGTGACTCCTCCCATGACTTCAGGCGTTGACCGCGCCACTCGGATTGCTGCGCCAGAGCGTCGCTCGCTGCAGGATGCGCTTGCATGGCCAATCGCCCTCATGCTGCTCGCGGGCGGAACGGCGGTGTTTCTGCTGCCTCGCTTTGTGCCATCGCGGTTCCTGGCAATTGCGGTCGGCGCGACGCTTGCCGCCGTCACGGTGGCCCTCGTCGCGCTCCTCACGATCGTCGTCGAACAATGGCTGCGCCGAGAAGTCGAGATTCAGTCGCGCAGCGCCAGCGAACACGTTGAGGCGGTCGGGGTCGATGCACTCGGCGCGACAGTGCCGGCGACGGCGATGATGCCACTTGCTGCGGCGTATGCTGACGCCGGTGCGCGTGCAGCACGGCGATCCGCTGCGCGTGAACACGACCAGATGCTGGCGCGGATTGGTACCGACGCGGCTGACTTCACCGACCGTGCCATTGCCGCCGCGAATGAGGCATTGCACACCGCGCCTGCGAACGCGTCAGTCACTGCGGCGCGCGTTGCACTGTCCGCCGTGGCGGATTGCACGACGGCACTTCGGCGCGTGACTGCCCCGATTCCGGCCGGAACAACGCCGGTGGATCTGGTGGACGAGATCCGATCCCTGGCGGCAATGCCCGGCTCCGACGGATCGCGCACCCGCGTCACCGCAACGCTCGATACGGAAGGCGCACCGGTCGTGATCGATCGCGACCTGATCCGGACACAGCTCTATGAGCTGCTCGACCTCGCGCGACAGGCTTCGCCTGATGCCGCCGAGGTCACCATACATGTCTCGCGGGTGTTCCGTGCCAGCCTCGAAGAAACTCCGGTTCGCAGGAATGGCGACTCCCGACTGACGATCGTACCGCGCGCATCAGGCGACGCCGTGCGGGCATGGGTCAGGCGCGTGCGACCTGGACCGGAAATCCTGTCGATCGTGATCGGCGACGCCGGTGCCGCGCCAACGAGCGACGAGGCACAGCGTGCGCTTGATCCATTCGCCGTTCCCCGGCGTGGCGATCGATTCGGTATCGCACTGGCGATGCTCCGCCGAACGGTGATCGACGCCAATGGAACGATGTGGCTCGATGGCGCGCGTGAAGGCGGAATGGCAGTCCATCTGCTGCTGCCGCTCGCAGGAGCGTAGGCGCGGGCGATTTTGCCACCGCGTGCATGAATTCGGCGCGGCGATCAGCACGGGCAGACGTACCATGAGCGTGTCCTTCACAGGAGCGCAGCATGGCGGCGGATCGGCCAGGAATCACACTCATCGAAACACTCGTCGCACTCGTTCTCGTGGCGATGGTCGCATCCTGGTCGCTGGGTGCCGCGGCGGCGGCGGAGCGCGCGTTGGGACTGAGCCTGCTGCGTCGTGCAGCGCTCCACCGCGCGGCCAGGGCGCTTGCCGACGTCGAAGCCGCACCATGTGACAGCCTGGCGGGAGCGACGACGAAGGATGAATCGCGCTGGCGTGTCGCCGCCAAGCGGGTCACGGCGGGCAACGTGCAGTCGCATGTCGTGCTGCTGAAGACCGTGCGAGGCGACTCGATCGCGCTCGGTCGCAGTCGCTGGTGTGCGTCATGACCAACGGCTCCCTGCGCCGCGGTATGTCGCTCTGCGAAGTGCTCGTCGCGGTTGTGCTGCTGCTCATCGTCGTCCAGATCGGCGGTGTCAGCGCACGAACGGTGCTGGCACGTGAGTCACGTGTCGCGACCTTGAGCAGCAGGAGCAGCGCGATCGCGGACGGACTGCAGACGCTCGCGCGCCATGTCGCCGGCGCAGACCCGTCAGCCGACGATCTGCGGCGCGCGAGCGGATCCGTCCTCGATGTCGTGACGACGATCGGCGTGGCATCAGCGTGCCGGATCCGGGGCGATACGCTGGTGATCTCGAGCGGCGACAGCGCGTCGCCATGGTTCGCCACGCTGCCGCGTGCGGCGACGTCTGACGACGCCGTCCGCGTCTGGACTGATCGGGACGGATGGGTGGATCGACGGATTCTCTCCGTCGCCAGCGGCGGTGGTGCGTGCGGCGAGAGCTCCGCACCGTGGCCCGGCGTCGGCTCGCAACGGCTCATGCTGAATGACACGCTGCCCCGGAGTGCCAGACCTGGAGGACTCGTGCGCGTGTTGTCACGGGAACGGTGGTCGCTCACGCTTGGCGGTGACGGCAACTGGTCGCTGACTCGTGCCACCTGGAATCCTGCCTCCGCCACGTTCAGTGTACCGCAGCCTCTCGTCTCGCCACTCGCCGCGCTGACAGCCGCCACCGGAGCCGGCTTCACGGTGCGTGCGGCTGACGCGGCGGGCGCGACGCTCGCCGACAGCTCGTTGCGAAACGCACACTTCGTCGACGTCGTGATGCGGGGACGGCAGCACGTGCGCTACGGCGCGATCACCGACTCGGTACGGATCCATGTCGCCGCGCCGTGATTGTCGCAACCGATCCGGCGCGGCGTTGCTCTTCGCCATCGTCATATCGGCAGTGGTCGGCATTGCTGCGATGGCGTTGTCGCAGGCCGCGGCCGACACACGTCGAAGCGCGACGCTGGAATCGGCAGGCGCACGAGCGTCGGCAGTTGCAGACTCCGCTCGTTCGCTGGCCTTCGCTGCCATCGCTGACGGCGGCTGGCGTGTGCTGACCACACCCGGCACGGCGTACCAGGTCGCGGCCGGGCCAACGGCGCACGGGAACTGGCGCGTGCACATCGGCAGAACGGGCTGGCTGACACTCCTCGTTCGCGGGACCGCCTCCATTGCGTCGGGGGTGCCCGGCGTGTCGGCGAGTGCGGATTCTCGCGCGGTGGTTCCGTTGCTCGCACCACTCGAGGTACCGCGATCGGCCGTTACCGGCGCCGCGCCATGGAGCGTGGCCACGGGGGCGACCATCGACATCTCTGGCGCGGCACCGACCGAGATCATCTGCCGCGACGGAGACACCGTCACGCCGACTCGGCTTGCGCCGGCTCCCGATCTGAGCGGCGTGAGTCTTCCGGCGGTGGACCCCGACACCGTGACCGACTCCCTCGTCGGTGCCTTCCGCCTGACGCGCAGCACCGTGAGTCAGCCGTTACGGATCCGAGGTATGGTCGTGGTCGATACAGATCTCCACATCGGCGCCGACCTTGAACTGACGGGAGTTCTCGTCTCGCGGGGGTCTGTGCACCCCGCTGGCGGCCGGCTCGACGTGGTCGGTGCGGTGGTTGCCGGCGACGCGGGCGGCGGGGCTTCCGGACTCGGTCCGCTCGACCGGGTGCGGTACGACGCGTGCGCGATCCGGCGCGCGGTGGAACAGGTGACGCACCCGGCGTCAGGTGCAGCATGGTCAACGCTGCGTCTCTTCTGAGTCCCGCACGGTGCGGGAACCGGGGGCGCCGTTCGGTGCGGCCAGCGCGGGTGGCGCTGGTGCCGTACGGGAAGGACACTCGCTCCGCCGACGTTACCTATTCGCGCGCCATTCGTTCACTGTGTGCGCCTCGACCCACCTGTCGATCGCCAATAGCGGGACAGCGTGTCGTGTTCCGTGGCCGTGCTCACCGACCACCCCGGTGACCCTGTACGGGTCTCGTCACATCTGGCCCCACATCCGATGGCGTTCTTCAAGCGACGTAAGGTCACGATCGGTCTGGACATCGGCTCAGGCCTGGTCAAGATCGCGGTGATTGATCATGGCAAGGGCCTGCCTGAACTCCAGCGCGTGATCATCGAGCCGGTCCCCGCCGATGCGATCGTCGATGGTGAGGTGATGGACCACGCGCTCGTTATCCTCGCCGTGCAGAACGCGATGGCCTCAGCGGCATCGGACGTCAAGGGCTCACAGATCATCACGGCGGTTGGCGGCGGCAACGTCATCGTGCGGAAAGTCACCATCGATCGCGCCAAGCTGGGCGAGATCCGTGACGCGATGCAGTGGGAAGCCGAACAGATCGTCCCGTTCGACACGAGCTCGATTTCGCTTGATTATCAGGTGCTTGACCCTGATGGCGACTCGCCGGAAGTCTCGGTGCTGATGGCCGTCGCGAAGCGCGACCTGATCGACGCACGCGTGCAGCTGCTGCGAGATGCCGGCATCGAGCCGAAGGTGATCGATGTCGAGTCCTTTGCGCTGCACAACGCCTTCGAGTTCAATCATCCCGATGCGATGCGCGGCACCGTCGCGCTGGTGAACATCGGAAACGACGTTTGCAACGTCAGCGTGCTCGACGACGGCATTCCGATCCTCACGCGCGACAATACCGTCGGGGTGCGCCGCTTGCGCGAAGACCTGCAGCGCGATGCGCGCATGACGGCTGACGACGCGGACGCGGCCCTCGTGGCGCCGACCACGAACGCGGCCCTCGAGACCGTCGTGCAGCGTCGTGGTGAGGAACTGGCGAAGGAAATCGAGCGTACCGCGACGGCGGCGCAGTCGTTGTCGCGCACGGTCCGCCCGATCCGCGAGATCTACATCGCCGGCGGTGGCGCGAGAATCATCGGGCTGGCCGAGCGACTGGCCGGCCTGCTGCGAATCCCCGTCCGACCCGTCAACCCGTTGCTCAATCTGGCCGTGGCCGACGGGGCGCTCAATGACGTCAACGCTGATGAAGTCTCGTCGCTGCTGGTGCTGCCAGTGGGACTCGCCCTTCGACAGGTCGCCTGAGGCCCCGATGATGATCGAGATCAATCTGCTCAATCCCGGCGAACGCGCCGGGAAGAAGAAATCGAAGGGCCTGTCGTTCCTGTCGCGCTTCGAGCGCCACAAGCCTGCGCAGGCCGATCTGGTCGACGACTTCGCGCCGATTCCGGCGCGGCCCGCCATTGCTGCCGCGGCGGGGATTGCGGTCGCGCTGTCGGTGCTGGGGATCGGGGGGGCCTTCTGGTATCAGGATCGCCAGCTGGCCCGACTGGATGACAGCCTGCAACAGGAGCTGGCCGATTCGTCACGCTTCTCGGCGGTGATCGGTGAACGCAAGGCCGTCATCGCGCGACGCGACTCGATGATCGCACAGCTGAACATCATTCAACAGATCGACGAGAGCCGCTACGTCTGGCCACACATCCTCGACGAGATCAGCCGGGCCCTGCCTCCGTACACCTGGATCACTGCCATCACCCAGTTGAGCGCGAAGCCGGTGCTGCCGCAGCGCGATACGACGAAGGCCAAGGCCGATTCCACCGTCCCGCGCGTCAAGCCACCCACCGAGCCGCAGGTCGCATTCCAGATCATCGGGAACACCGTCGATATCCAGGCCCTGACGCGATTCATGCGCGTGCTCGAGACCTCGCCATTCGTGCAGAACGTGACCATCAACAAATCGAACGTGATGCTCATCGACAACCGCGAGGTCACCGAGTTCACACTCGACGTGCAGTACCAGAAGCCGTCTCCGGCTGCCATCACGACCGTCCCCGTCACACTGTCGGTGCGCTGACATGCTGAATCAATTCTCCAGGCGCGAACAGAGCCTGCTGGCCGTCATTCTCTGCGCCGTCGGGCTGAGTGTGGTCTTCTACATGTACGTCTTCACGCCGAAGAATGAATCGATCACGGAGCAGGCCGCTCACGTGGACGCGCTGACTGTGGCGAACCAGAAGGCGGCCAGCGAACTGAAGGCCGGCAACCTCCGGCAGCTGAAGGAAGACGCGGGGCGTTACGCGGAGAACCTGGCCGTGATGCGCCAACTCGTTCCGACGGTGAATGAGGTGCCGGGGCTGCTCGAGCAGGTCTCGAACTCGGCCCGTCGCGTCGGACTCGACATCGCCAGCGTCACGCCGCAGCCGGTGTCGAGCGGCGGCGAGAACTACGACGCACATCGCTATCGGCTGATCGTGAAGGGCGGATACAACCACATGACCGAGTTCCTCACCAACGTCGGGAGCCTGCCGAGAATCGTCACGCCGATGATCCTGAAGATGAAGATGGCGGACAACACCGGCGGCGCGGCCCCGAATCCGGGAACGCGTCGGCAGATGCCTGCCTCGCAGGCGCCGATCATGACCGAGTTCGACATCGAGACCTACGTGGCTCGCGGTGGCGAGCCTGTCTCCACGTCGCGACGTGGAGGGACGACGCCATGAGGACGTCCCCACTGCGACGGCTCGGATTCCTCTGCGCCATCGCCGCGGCGCCACTCGGCGCACAGCAGGTCGCGCTGCGACCTGACGCCGGCAAGCCCATCCCCGTCGCCACCGCGCAACGCGATTCAGCGACGCGCCCGGACCAGCTCGCGTATCGTCGCGAAGTATTTGCGTATGACGCGGGCGGCCGGCGCGATCCATTCGTGTCGCTCGCGACCACGGGGGTGCTGCGCCCCACGATTGCCGATCTCCTGCTGGTGGGCATCGCCTACGCCACGCGCGGTGGCGCGGGTGGCCTGCAGTCGGTGGCGATCTTCCGCGATCGAACCACGAAGGAACAGTACCGCGTGCGTGTCGGGCAACCGCTCGGTCGTATGCGTGTGGCGAGCATCGAGCCGCGTCGTGTCGTGTTTGCGATCGATGAGTTCGGCGTCAGCCGTCAGGAAAGCATTGCCATGGGTGATTCGACCCGAACCATCACGCCGACGAGGGCACCATGATGCACCGGATGCAAGTTTCATCGCTGCTGCGCAGCTGGTATCGCGCCGCCGCAGCCGGGGTCGCGGTGTTCGCCGCGATGTCGGCGATGCCAGCTGCGATTCGTGCGCAGGCCCTCGTTCAGGGCGTTCGTGTCGAGTCCACAACCCGCGGAACGTTCGTGTCCGTGTCGCTGACCGATTCCGTCGCGCGGTCATCGTTCACACTGGCGGGGCCGAAGCGGATCGTGCTCGATCTGCCCGGCGCGACCCTCGGGGCGCTCGGCGGGCGGCCATACGATGGTCAGCCTCGCGGCCCGGTCCAGAACATTCGCGTGGCGCAGTATCGCCCGGACGTCGTCCGCGTCGTGATCGACATCGACGGTAGCATGCGCTACCAGGTCTCGGGTGGCAGCGAGGTGCAGATCGAACTTGCGCCCGGCGAGCAGACGGTCGGTTGGAGCACAGGCGCATCGCTGCCGACACGCCGCGTTGCCGATGAACCGGCGCGCGAAGTCGCCGCCGTGGCCGTGATGGACTCCACCGTGTCGAGCGGTAGAGCGCTGGCCGTTGACGGCATGTCGCAGGTCGCGTACCGGACGCCGGAGACGCCAGGCATCAGCAGCCGCGCCGCCGGCAAGCCGCCCAAGCCGCGAATCACCGTCAGCTATCAGGAAGCGGACATCCGCGATGTCATCGCCGCCTTCGCCAGCTTCGCGAATCGGACGATCATCGTCGGCCGCGACGTCACCGGCAGCATTACTGCTGATGTGAAGGACAAGCCATGGGACGAAGCGCTGGCGGCCATTCTCACCGCGCAGGGCCTCGCCGCGAGCGAAGAGCCGAACGGGATCATCATCGTCGATTCCTACAAGAACATGCTCGACAAGCAGTCGCTCGAGCCATTGGTGACGCAGGTCGTGAGCATCAACTACGCCAACGCGAGCTCGGTGGCCACGACCGTCCGCGGTCTGCTGACGCGCGACTGCGTGCCGGGCGCGGGAACTCCGGCGTCGGGCGGCGGCGGCGCCACAGCGCCCGGCACGGTCCCGACCGGATGCGTGGTGCGTGGCAGCGTGCAGGCCGACAGCGCGACCAATTCCCTGCTGATCCGCGAAGTCCAGAGCCGGATGGAAGACGTCATCAACTATGTCCGCTCGATCGACCGTCGAACACCGCAGGTCGCGATCAAGGCGAAGATCATCTTCGTCAACCGCAGCAGCCTCCAGGAACTCGGCATCTCGTACGACATCGGGACCGCGCGACAGTACTTCAACACGGTGATCCCGCGCCAGGAAGTCGTGCAGCAGATCCCGATCGACCGCAACGGTGATGGCGTCCCTGATGCCTTCCGCGAAGTCCGGCAGCCCGTCATCGGTGACCGCGTCGATCTCGGTGGCAGCACCCTCTCGGCCATCGCGAACGCGAACTCCAGCATCTCCAGTCCCGCGCTCAACCTGATCTTCAGTGCCGCACTCGGCAAATACTCCCTGACACCGTTCATCCAGGCGCTGCAGGAATCGTCCCTCGCGGACGTGCAGGCTGAGCCGACGGTCGTGACCCTCGACAACCGCAAGGCGGAGATCCTCGTCGGCCAGGAGATTCCGATCCGTGTCCTCGATGCCGGCGCCGGTGCAGGCGGCGGTGCACAGGGTCAGATCAACATCCCGCGCGCCACGGTACAGCTCAAGGAAGTCGGCATCTCGCTGTCGGTCACGCCGCGCATCACCAACAATCGTCAGATCATGATGACGATCCACGCCGAGAACAGCTCGGCGTCGCTGGCCAGCTCGGATGTCGGATTCATCTTCGACAAGCAGCGCGCCGACAACACGCTGATGGTGCCTGATGGTGAGACGGCGGTGATCGGCGGCCTGACCATCACGCAGGTCACGAAGTCGAAGCGCGGCGTGCCGTACCTGATGAACCTGCCGTACATCGGCCGGCTCTTCTCGACGACACGAAAGAACGAGCAGAAGCGTGATCTCGTGATCCTGGTCTCTCCGCACATCCTTGACGACGGCGAACCACGCACGCCGCCTTCCAACCCCCCAGGGCGATAATCACCCATGCGCACAGAACCGACGCTGGTTTCGCGCGCGCTGCACCTGCTTCTGCCGGTGCTCGCCTCCACCTTCGCCGCCTGCGGCGACTCTGACCCGACCGTCGATGAAACGACGCTGGATCGCACGGCACCAAGTGTCAGTGTGGTCCGCGCGGCAAGTCCGGATTCAGTCTTCGCCTTCACGGTGACGGCGAACGACAATCTCGGGGTGAAGTACGTGACGTCGACCCTCAATGGGGCCCTCCTCCGCACGGTGGCAGACACCGTGCGCGCTGCGGTGACCGCCTACACCAAGGAGTTCTCGGTCAGGGTTCCGGGGAATGTCACGCCGGGATCGCAGGTCACGCTGATCACGGAAGTCGAGGACGGCAACGGCAATCGCGCCAAGCCCGACACGACCGTGATGGCCGTCGGCAGCCGACAGCCCGGCTTCGTGACCATCACGAGCCCGCAGAACAACACCCAGGCGGTGCGCGGTCGCTCGGTTGTGGTCGGCTTTGCGGCACGCAGCACACGAAAGGTCCGTTTCGTCGGATTCAGCGTCACGCCACCGACCGGTGGAACGGCAATCACTGGCGACTCCATCGGCTACAGCAGTCCGATGCAGGACAGCCTGTCCACCACGCTCAACTTCGCGATTCCGGCCACGGCCATCGCGGGCTTCTACAACATCGTGCCGTATGTGGTCGACTCGATCGGTCAGCGCACGGCAGGCGCGCCGGTGCCGGTGGAAGTCCTGGCCAGCGGCAGTGGGCAGACCATTCCAAAGATTTCCCGGTTCGGCGCCACCGATCGTGTGGAGTCGACTGATACCGTCTTCGTCGAGGCACAGGATCCTGTCGGTATCGGGTTCGTCGGCTACGACATCCGCAGCCTCGCCGATGGAGCGATCCGGCGCGATTCGGTGCCGGTCGCAAACGGTCCGACGTCCGTGCCGGTCACGTTGCGCATGAGTCTCCCGGCGCCCGTGGGCGGCGCAGCGACCCGGCTCATCCTGCGTGTCTTCGCACGCAATACGGAAGGCCGTCTCAACGACAGCCTGGTCACACCGCGCGACACGATCACGCTCGTCGCCGGCACGACACGCACGCTCCCGAATGGCGGTGCCGTTGCTGACGGGTATTTCCACGACCCGACCGGGCGCCTGTACCTCACGAACATCGAGCGCAACCAGATCGAGGTGTTCAACTTCGATTCCCTCAACTTCCAGCGGACGCCGATCGCTGTCGGTTCACGACCGTGGGGCATCACCGTCTTCCCGTCGGGTCGCGGCAGTCCGATCGGGCCGGTGCAGAACCGACTCATTGTCGCCAATTCCGGCGGCACGAACCTCAGCTTCGTGCAGCTCAACGCGGATGGCAGCGGGGCAGAGTACGAACGGTATCTGCTCCCGAACATCATCGGCTACAAGGTCTCCGTCGCCGGTGGGAACATCACCCGGTCTGTCATCGACTTCTCCGACCGTCCGCAGTACATCGGCGCCGTCTGCAACGCGTCGTGCACCGAGACCACCGTCGCATTCTCGACGACGCCAACCGGCGGCCAGTCCGGTGGCTTCGCCGACAAGGGGACGATCCGCTACGAGAACATCACGCGGCGGTCATCGCATCTCTTCTTCGAGCACGCGACGTTCCTGCGCGACAACAAGGGCGACACGCTCGAGGTGGTGCGCCTGAAGTCAGGCACGTATGGCTCCGACTCCACGCTGCTGCCGTTCCCGATTCGCATGGATGCGGTGGGCTTCCCCTCGCGTGACGCAGGCTTCCTCGTCACGATCGCAGACATCGGGTTCCGCGACACCACGTTCGTCCGCAACTCGGCCAACTTCAAGCGCGCGATCTTCGGTGAGGGCGGCATCGCGAAGGGCAGCCGCACGCTCACCTATGATGTGGATGCCGGCCTGCGGCCGGTCACGCAGCAGGTGGTGACGGATACGACCACGGGCAAGGTCACGACCTTCACGTCGCAATTCCCGATGATCGACGGCGGTGTGTCGCCACCGAGCGATGTGTCGGACCTCATCGCGAACGCGTTCTCGCCGGTGCGTGGTGTGGCCGTGAGTGCCGATGGTGAGCTCTTTGCCATCCGTGCGGACTCGACCTACCTGTTCAACAACACGCTGCGCCTCTACGGGCTGCTGCAGACACAGGGCGGCAACGCCGGCTTTGACTTCCATCCGCTGAATGCCCCGGGGGCGAACCTCTCGGGGGGCACGCTCGCCACGCGGCTCTCGTTCGCCGCAGCGCGCGAGCCGGTCCTCGAGGTATTCGATACCCGCTGCTTCCAGCGTGTGGGCGTCATCGCGATCAAGGATCCGATCATCGGACCGTTGAAGACGGCGATTCGTGGCAGCCGCATCGTGGCGGTTGGTGCGACGGCCCGCGGAGTGGTGGTGCTCGACCTCAACCCGGCTGACTACCAGGCCACATGTAACTGATCACCCGAACGCGCAGCCACCACGTCTGCGACACCGGGAACACAGGCCCGTCCGCCTCCGAGCGGGCGGGCCTGTGTGCGTCATGCCGCCGTCCCGAACGCTGGCTGGCGTAGATTGCCGTCATGCTGCGACTTCTGCGCCTCACCACTGCCGGTGAATCCCACGGACCGGCCCTCTCGTGTACCCTCGAAGGGATGCCGGCCGGCGTGCCAGTCGTTGCCGCTGACATCAATGCCGAACTGTTCCGACGCCAGCAGGGCTATGGCCGGGGGCGGCGCATGCAGATCGAGCGTGATGAGGTGGAGCTGTTGGGCGGGGTGCGTGCCGGCGAGACGATGGGGTCGCCGGTGGCGATGCTGATCCGGAACCGTGACTGGAAGAACTGGGTCGAGATCATGGATCCTGCGCCGCGTGCGGAGGATGCAGATGGTCTGCGGCCGCGTTCCGTCACGCGCCCGCGCCCCGGCCACGCCGACCTGACGGGCGTCCTCAAGTACGATCGCGTCGATGCGCGGGATATCCTGGAGCGGGCGTCCGCACGGGAGACCACCGCGCGCGTCGCGGGGGCCGCCGTCGCTCGCGCGCTGCTCGCCTCGTTCGACATCACCATCGGAAGCCATCTCGTCCACCTCGGTGGCATCGATGCGGCGCTCGTCCCGCTGCCGGACGATCTCAATGCGGCGTCAGATCGCAGCCCGCTCCGCACGCTCGATGCTGCCGCAGAAGCGATGATGATCGCACGGATCGACGCGGCGAAGGAGAGTGGCGATACGCTGGGTGGAATCTGTGAGATTGTCGCCCGCGGGCTGCCCGTGGGCCTGGGATCGCACGTCAGCTGGGATCGCAAGCTCGATGGCCGTGTGGGGCAGGCGATGCTGTCGATTCCGGCAGTCAAGGGCGTTGAGATCGGCCTTGGGTTCGACGCGGCGCGTCGGAGCGGCGCGCACGTGCACGACGAGATCGTGATCGCGCCCGGCCTCCCGCGAATGGGAAACGTGCACCGTACGACCAATCGCGCCGGCGGACTGGATGGTGGCATGACCAACGGTGAACCCGTGGTCGTGCGAGTTGCGATGAAGCCGATCTCGACGCTGATGCAGCCGTTGAAGACGATCGACACGACGACCTCCGAACCCGCCAGTGCCTCAGTGGAACGCAGCGACGTGACCGCGGTGCCGGCGATGGGTGTCATCGCGGAGGCGATGCTCGCCCTGGTGCTCGCGGATGCAATGATCGAGAAGTTCGGCGGTGACTCCCTGACGGAGATGCGTCGGAACTACGACGCATATCTGGCGCATCTGGCGCAGCGACTGGGGTGAGCGTCCTGCCAGCCGATCCGGTGCCACCACAGGCGCGTCCGCGGCACGTCATCCTCGTTGGCCTGCCAGGGGCCGGAAAGACCACGCACGGTCGGCACGCGGCCAGGCAGCTCAATCGTCCATTCGTCGATCTCGATCAACGCATCGTGCAGCACAGCGGGCGATCGGTGGCGGAGATCTTCAGGGTTCATGGGGAACCTGGCTTCCGGACTCTCGAGACACGGATGACGGCGGCGCTCACCCTCCAACCGCCGGCCATCGTCGCACCGGGCGGCGGGTGGATCATGAATCCGGCAAATGTCGAGCTCGTCAGGCCAGAGTCGATTCTGGTCTGGCTGCGCGTTTCCCCGCGGACCGCGGCACGTCGAATGGGGGCTCGGGCACGGCTGCGTCCGCTACTTGCTCAGGGCGATCCGGTCGCGGCGCTCGAGGCGCTGCTCCTCGTGCGCGAACCGAGATACCGGACCGCGGACGCGACCATCGACACGGAAGCGCTTGACTGGCAAGGAGTTGTCGATGCGATCTCGGCGCTTGCCGAGTGACTCGACAGCGGATAGGATTGCGCTCCTTGTGTCCCACTGGGCAGCCCGTTCGTGCTGCGGCGGTGTATCGTCGACGGGTTCGGGCGGGCCGCGGCACGTTATTGTACGCCGGACAGCTGACCCGGCCGGGCGCTGCCGACACTCGTCTGGCATGCCTTTGCGGAGGGAGTGTATGGCGTTTCGCGTGATGGGGCCGCATGAACGCGGTCGGTTTGCAACCGAGGCGTGGGGGCATCTGCTCTCGCTCACCGGTGCCGGGGTTCTCAGCCCGGCAGAGTTGGAGCAGGTGATCGATCGGGCGCTGGCGCACATCGAGGGTCGGATTGCGCTGGACGATGTTCGGTCACTGCTCGAAGGCGCTGGTCTCGATGACCATGGCTCAGGGCACGAGCCACTGACTGTCCACTGACTGTCCGCGCGAGCATGCACATTCCGCTCGCCACATTCCTGCATTCGTCAACATCCTGATGGCTGGTTCCACCTCGAAGGCACCCGCCCGGAAGACCGCGGCGAAGAAGAAGGCAATCCCTGTCGCACCGAAGCGCGCGCCGGGTGGCCGCAGCGCACGGAGCGAGTCTGCAGGCACCCGGTCACTGGTGATCGTCGAGTCGCCGACCAAGGCGCGCACGATCAGCCGGTTCCTGCCAGCGGGATACAGGGTGATGGCGTCGGTCGGCCATGTGCGCGATCTGCCGCAGAACGCCAGCGAGATTCCCGAGAAATATCGGAAGGATGCGTGGGCCCGGATCGGCGTCGATGTGGACAACGACTTCGCTCCGCTGTATGTCGTGCCCGGCAGCTCACGCAAGGTCCTCGCGGAATTGCGTTCGGCCCTCAAGGACGCGGACCAGCTGATCCTCGCGACGGACGAGGACCGCGAGGGGGAAAGCATCTCCTGGCATCTGTTGCAGGAACTGAAGCCCAAGGTGCCGGTGCGTCGCATGGTGTTCCACGAAATCACCGAGCGCGCCATTCAGGTTGCATTGGGTGAGTTCCGCGACGTCGACGAGAATCTCGTCAAGGCACAGGAAGCGCGGCGGATCATCGATCGTCTGACGGGCTACACGGTGTCGCCGCTGCTGTGGACCACGGTCGCGCCGCGCTTGTCTGCGGGACGGGTGCAGAGTGTCGCCGTGCGGCTGGTCGTGGTGCGTGAGCGCGAACGCCGCGCGTTCCGCTCCGGCACCTGGTGGGATCTCGTGGCACAGCTGGCGCATCTGGACGCGGAGTTCGAGGCGAAGCTGGTCACCGTCGGTGGCAAGCGCATTGCGACCGGCCGGGATTTCGACAAGGCCACGGGCCGTCTCACGGGCACCGATGGCGTCCCGGCGCGCGACCTGTTGTTGCTGGATGAAGCCGCGGGCACCGCGCTCGTGGCACGCCTGAAAGGCGCGACATGGTCCGTCACCGATCGGACCGAAGAGCCGTTCACGACCCGCCCGTCGCCGCCGTTCACGACATCGACGCTGCAACAGGAGGCCAACCGGAAGCTTGGACTCGGTGCACGTGAGGCGATGCGCGTGGCGCAGGATCTCTACGAGCGCGGCTTCATCACGTACATGCGAACCGACTCGGTGTCGCTGTCATCACAGGCCATCGACGCGGCGCGTGCGTGCGCTCGCGAATTCGGACCGGAGTACGTCCCCGACAAGCCGCGGTTCTACGCCAACAAGTCTGCCAACGCGCAGGAGGCACACGAGGCGATTCGCCCGTCCGGTGAACGCTTCAAGTCGCCCGATGAGACTGGACTGAGCGGGCGAGAGCTGCGCCTGTACGACCTGATCTGGAAGCGGACGGTGGCGAGCCAGATGCCCGACTCGAAGCAGACGCGCATGGTCGTCACGATCGCGGCTGACAACGCCGAATTCCGCGCCAGCGGAAAGCGCATCGACTTCGCAGGCTTCATCCGTGCGTATGTCGAGGGGTCAGACGATCCGGAAGCCGCACTCGACGACAAGGAAGTCGTGCTGCCCGCGCTGAAGCCCGGTGACCGTCCCGACTGTCGTGCGCTCGAGGCGGTCAGGCACGATACGCAGCCTCCTGCACGCTACACCGAGGCGTCGCTCGTGAAAGCCCTCGAGGAACTTGGCATCGGACGTCCGAGCACGTACGCGTCGATCATGGACACGATTCAGCATCGTGGCTATGTGCGCCAGGACGGCAAGGCGCTCGTACCGACATTCACGGCCTTCGCCGTGACGTCGCTGCTCGAGGAGCGCATCACGGCACTGGTGGACACCCAGTTCACGGCGAAGATGGAAGATCAGCTCGACGAGATCGCGCGCGGCGAGCAGGACCAGCTCTCGTACCTGAAGCAGTTCTTCTTTGGCGACAAGGCGCACCCCGGCCTCAAGCCGATGGTGGAGCAGAGCGCGGTGGCGCTGAAGAAGGAGGCCGGTGGCGCGCGCCGCGTCCAGCTCGAAGGCGTGAACGCCGAGGTACGCATCGGTCGCTACGGGCCCTACGTCGAAGTGATGGAGGACGGCGTGCCACTGCGCGCGTCGCTGCCGACGGACATGGCTCCGGGTGACCTGACGGATGATCTGGTGCAGGAACTGCTGCGCACACGCCAGGAGGGACCGCCGGTGATCGGTACCGATCCCGACACCGGGAAGCCGATCTACATGATGCGCGGTGAGTACGGCCCGTACGTGCAGCTCGGCGACGTGGAGGAAGGCAGCAAGCTGAAACCGAAGCGGACGTCGCTGCCGAAGGGAGTCACGCCGGAGAACATCACGCTGGAGATCGCGACGGGGCTCATCTCGCTGCCGCGAGCGCTCGGCGTGCATCCGGAAACCGGCAACGCGATCCGTGCCAGTCTCGGACGTTTCGGCCCGTTCATCGTGCACGTGAAGGGCGGCGAGGGCGGGAAGGACGACTTCCGCAGCATTCCCGCGACCGATGACGTGCTGTCGATCGCGTTGCCGCGTGCGCTTGAATTGCTCAGTCAACCGAAGGGGCGACGTGGTGCCACCACGAGCGTCGTGATGCCACTGCGCGATCTTGGGGCGCATCCCGAGGATGGCCGCTCGGTGCTCGTGTTCGATGGTCGCTACGGGCCGTACGTCCAGCTCGGTGCGAACACCAGCGATCGAAAGTCCAAGCCGATCCGTGCCACGCTGCCGAATGATCTGAAGCCGGAAGCGGTCACCATGGCGCAGGCCGTGCAATTGCTCGAGGCGAAGGCTGGCAAGCGGATCGTGAAGAAGAAGGTCGCCCGCAAGAAGACCGCACGCGCCAAGGGGTGACAGTGCAGGACCTCACGATCGTCGGTGGCGGACTGGCGGGCAGCGAGGCTGCCTTCCAGCTCGCCGAGCGCGGGCACCGCGTGATGCTGCACGAGATGCGACCCGTGCGTGGCACGGCGGCCCACAAGACGGACCGGCTGGGTGAACTCGTCTGCTCGAACACGTTCAAGAGCACCGAAGTCGCGAATGCCCACGGGTTGCTCAAGGCAGAGATGCGCGTACTCGGCAGCGTCGTGCTGTGGGCGGCCGATCAGGCGCGGGTTCCCGGTGGTTCGGCACTGGCGGTGGATCGGGAGATCTTTGCCTCGACGCTCGATGCGAGGGTGCGCAGTCATGCGAACATCACGGTGGTTCGCGAGGAAGTTTCGTCTCTCCCCGA
>JANMNM010000128.1:0-57724 GCA_031373905.1 Gemmatimonadaceae bacterium
CCAACGCCACGAAGGGGGGAAGAAGCTTTTGGCAGAAGTCGTCATCCATGAAGACGAGAACTTCGAGCGCGCGCTCAAGCGGTTCAAGAAGAAGTGCGAGAAGGCAGGGATCCTTTCGGATCTCCGCAAACATCGTCACTATGAGAAGCCGTCGGAGCGTCGCAAGCGCAAGATGAATGCGGCCACCCGCAAGAATCGTCGCACCCGGTCGTTCTAGTTTGTGCCGAGCGAGACACACACCCGACTGAACGGCGATCTGGTGATCGCCCGGAAGGCGCAAGACAAGCCGATGTTGCTGCTCCTCAGCACGATCATCGCTGAGGTGAAGGAACGCGTTCGCGTGATCGAGAAGGAAGAGCTGCGCGACGTGCAGGATTCGGATGTCACGGATGTCTTGCGGAAGGGCATCAAGAAGCGACGGGACTCGGTCGAGCAGTACACGGCCGCGAACCGTCCGGAGCTGTCGCAGAAGGAAAGCGACGAGATCGCGATCCTCGAGCGGTATCTCCCGGCCGCGGTGGATCCCGCGGTGATTCGCAGCGCTGTCGCGGAGGTCATCGCATCTGGCGTGACCGCGATGGGCCAGGTGATGGGCAAGGTGCTGCCGCGCTTCAAGGGCCAGGTCGAGGGAAGTGTCATCAACGCGATTGTTCGAGAGGAACTGGCGAAGCTCGTCTGAAGGTTCTGCTTCCCACAGGTTGCGCCGGCCCGGTTGCTCTGCATTGCAGAGTGGTCGGGCCGGTTCGCGTCACGCCATTGAGGCGCGCACGCCGCCGAGCTGCAGTGCTGCGCTCCGGTAGTCGATCCCGCATCTTTCACATCCAGTGAATTCCCACGCTCTCTCCGTTCTCGAGTTCCCCCGGGTGCTCGACGTCGTCGCTGATCGCGCATCGTCTGCGCTCGGCGCCGCCGCCGTGCGCCTGTTGCGACCACAGACGGACCGCGTCTGGCTGGCCGCTGAGCTCGCGCGCGTGCAGGCCATGCGCGCGCTGATTGGCAGTGACGCCGGCTGGGCGATGGAGCCTATTCCCGATGCGACGCAATCGCTCGCCCGCTTGCGACTCGAAGGCGCCATGCTCGATGGCGTGCAACTGACGGCGATCGCCACACTGCTCAGGTCCAGTCGCTGTACGAAGTCTGCACTGCGAGATCCGCGTCGACCAGCCATGGCAGCGGCGCACCTGCAATCCTTCGCTGACAGCCTGGTTGCCGCGCTGCGCGATGAGGATGCGATTGCGCGTTGCATCGATGGCGACGGAACTGTACGCGACGACGCCTCCCCAGCGCTGCGGCGTTTGCGACGGGAATTGATGGGAGCCCAGGGCGAACTGGTGCGGTTGCTGGAACGGATCATGTCACAGCTCGAACCGAACCACCAGGTTACCGACATGTCAGTGACCGTGCGCAACGGTCGCTATGTGATTCCGGTGAAGTCGCATGCGCGCGCTGCGCTCGGCGGCATCGTGCATGACACCTCGGGTACCGGTGCGACGGTCTTCATCGAACCGCCGGCTGCCGTGGAATTCGGAAACCGCATCCGTGAACTCGAGGCGGAGGAGCAGCGCGAAGTCGAGCGGATTCTGTGCGAACTGAGCGACGGGGTGCGCCCGTTGCAGCCGTCGCTGCGCGAGGCCTTCGCCGCGTTGATCGCCCTCGATGTGCTGTACGCGCGGGCGCGTTACGCGGACGAATTCGCCTGCGAGCCAGCCGAACTCGGTGAACCGTCCGAGGGGCTGCAGGTGTTTGGCGCGCGGCATCCACTGCTGCTGGCGCGACATGGCACGGTTGTGCCCTTCGACCTCACGTTGCTGCCGTCCGAGCGCACGTTCCTGATCTCCGGACCGAACACCGGCGGCAAGACCGTGCTGCTGAAAGCGATCGGGCTGTTCTGCGCAATGCTGCAGAGCGGGATTCCTGCGCCGGTCGGTGCAGAGAGCAGGCTGCCGATTGTCGACGAGTGTTTTGCCGATGTCGGCGACGAGCAGTCGCTCGAGGCCAATCTTTCCACCTTCAGTGCGCATCTCGTTCATCAGCGGGAGATTCTGCTCGGCGCCACGAATCACTCCCTTGTGCTCATCGACGAACTCGGTTCCGGCACCGACCCCCTCGAGGGTGCCGCCCTCGGCGGCGCCATCCTCGAGACACTCACGCAGCGCGGAACCCTGACCGTGGCAACCACACATCTCGGCGCGCTGAAGGAACTCGCGGCCGAAGTGCCTGGCGTCGTCAACGGGTCGTTGCAGTTCGATGCCGCGAAGCTGGAGCCCACATACCGGTTGCTCAAGGGCATCCCGGGACGCTCGTACGGCCTGAGCATCGCACGTCGGCTCGACCTCCCCGCGGCGGTGATTGATCGCGCCGAGCGCCGAGTGCCTCAAGTCGAGCGCGACGTCCACCGACTCCTTGCGGATCTGGAATCGCGAGATGAGGCGATGGGCCAGCGGGAGGTGCAACTGCATCGTCTGGTGACGGATGCGGAGCTCGAGTCCGAAGCGCTGATCGCGCGCGAGCGCGCGGTGAAGGAGCGCGAGCGTGAGCTCGAGCGCGAGTCGCGCAAGGCCGCGCGGGCGCACCTGCTCGAAGCACGGCAGACGGTCGAACGCGTGATCGCGGAACTCAAGTCAAAGGGCGCCGCAGAAGTCGAGGAAGCGGCGCGCGCGGCGCGGCGCACGGTGGAGCAGGAGGCGCAAGGCCAGAGCAAGGCACTCGACCTGCTTCTCGAAGAGCAACGGCGCAAGGACACCGAGCGTGCGAACGCGCGGCGCGGCGACCGTTCACGGCTGCCCGACGTTGGCGAGCTCGTTGAAGCGAGCGCGTTCGGCAACCGCGTCGGGACGCTCATCGAGGTCAGGAATGATCTTGGCACGGTGGCCATCGGCGCCCTCAAGATGAGCTTCCCATTGTCCACGCTCGTGCCGACGGGGCGAAAGCCCGAACGGGCGGCTGTGACCATCGCGATCAGCAATCCGGATGACGACGTCGGGCCGCAGATGGGCGCAGGTGAAGTGGACCTGCGCGGGATGCGCGTCAGCGAAGTTGACGACTGCATCTCACGAGCCATCGACACCGCTGTCCGCGCCGACCTGAAACAGCTTCGCATCATTCACGGCAAGGGCACCGGGGCGCTCCGTGAGCGCGTCACGGTGCTGCTCCGCACGGAGTCGCGCGTCTCGGGGCATCGAATGGGGCTGTGGAACGAGGGCGGCGCTGGCGTGACGATCGCAGAGTTGCGTTGATCATCGGCATCAGACGGATCTGACAGCGGCCATGATTCCGCAGGAGACCATCGAGCGCATTCGCGAGTCGGCCGACATCGTTGCGATCATCGGCGAGACCGTGAAGCTGCGGCGCGTCGGGTCGGACTTCCGCGGCCCATGCCCGTTTCATGGCGGCAAGAACCCGAATTTCAGTGTCTCGACGCGCAACAACACCTACCACTGCTTCAAATGTGGCGAGAGCGGCGACGTCTTCACGTTTTTCCAGAAGCACGGCGGGATGGACTGGCCCACCGCAGTGCGGGCCGCCGCCGATCGGGCCGGTATCGTCATCGTGGAGACTCGTGGATCGCGAGAGGACGCTCGCGACGCCCGTGAGCCGATCTGGTCGTTGCTGGGCGCAGCGGCATCACTGTTCAGCGAGTTGCTCTGGTCCGAGATGGGCGTCGCGGCGCAGCAGTACCTGGCCTCCCGCGGCCTGGATCGTGCCGCGTGCGAGCGATTCGACATCGGATACGCCCCGCCTGACGCAGACATCCTGCGCGCACGGCTCGGAGCGCTGGGCTATGCGGAGGCACAGCTGCTCGAGGCCGGGCTCCTCGTGCAGCGCGACGACGGCAAGGTCCGCGCTCGCTTCCGCGACCGCGTGATGTTTGCGATCACGGATGCTGCCGGACATCCGGTTGGTTTTGGCGGTCGCCTGATGGGCCCTGGTGAGCCGAAGTACCTCAACTCGTCTGATTCGCCGGTGTTCCACAAGGGACAGCTCCTCTATGGGATGCACTGGGCGAAGAACTCGATGCGCAAGGAGGACCAGGCGCTCGTTGTCGAAGGCTACATGGACGTGATCCGTTGCCATCTTGCAGGCGCAACGCATGCGGTGGCCGGACTCGGAACGGCGCTCACCGAGGGCCAGGCTGAGTTGTTGACGCGGTACACGAAGAACGCGTTCCTGTTGTACGACAGCGACAAGGCTGGGCAGAAGGCAGCGTTCAAGGCGGGGAAGGAGTTGCTGCGCCACAGGGCGTCGGTGCGGGTCGTCACGCTTCCGGATGGCGATGACCCTGATTCGTTCGTGGCGTCGCAGGGCCGGGCCGGACTCGAGCGCCTGTTGCACACCGGCAGCGACATCTTCGAACGACAGCTGCATCTGCTCGACCAGAAAGGGTACTTCGCCGATCTCACCAAGGCACGCGCAGCGATCGACCTCGTCGTCGAGACGCTGCGGGCGACGGCCGATGACGTGACGCGAGCGCTCTACCTCTCGCGGCTGGCCGCGGTCACGCAGGTTCCGTCGAGTGTGATCGAAGCGGAAATGGCGAAGGCTCCACGCCAGCGTTCGTCGAGTTCGTCGGCTGGAGCGTCACCATCCCGGCCGGGTGAGCGACGCGCGCTGCCGACACATCCCGCGTCGTCGATTGACGGTGATCCGCATCTCGAGGATGCACCGATGAGGGATTCCGTCCATGAGGTTCCGGCTGTGCCACCACCGCCACTGGATGCGCCCCCCCGCGGTCGCTGGCAGAAGAAGCGGCAGGAGGCCGGCTGGAAGATGAATGCCTCACGCCCGACGCCGAACGCGGCCGGACTGCCACAGGGTGCGGAGCTGAGCGCCGTTGCGATTCTCATCCAGGATCGGCAATGGGTGCGTGAGGCGTCGGAGCGGATCGACCCGCAGCTGTTCGTTGACGATCGGCTTCGTGCAATCTTCGACGTGCTGATCACGCTGGGTGCCGATGAACCACTCGACTCCGTGGAGCTCATGCTGAGCACCGATGCCCCGTTTGCACTTGACGCCTTTCACGAAATCGTCGAGCGTCGCGAGGCGCTTGCGCCGACCGGCGGTCCCGAAGGGGTTCGAGGCGTCGTGCGTCAGTTCGCGGTGCGCCGGCTGGATCGCACGATCGAGGCGCTCACGGCCGAAATGCGCGACGCCCGAGGCGAGGATGCGCGTCGAATCTTCGCAGAGATCAGCGACCTCAAGACGCAGCGGCGCGCAATGCAAACTGGTGCAACGAGTGGTTGATCCGCGCGAGCCGGACGGCGCATCGGACGGCCGTTGTTCGTTCGGCGTGCGACACATACCTTGATGCGATGATGTCAACGGCGACACGAGTCCGACCCCCCATGAGGTGGCTTCCGCCACCTGCAGTTGATGCGTCGGTGGTCGACGTCTTGCGCGATGCACTGGCGCTGCCGGCGGAACTCTGCGCGTTGCTCGTGCAACGGGGCTTTGTTGACGTCGATGCTGCCAAGGCGTTTCTGCGACCACGCATGGAGCAGCTGCGCGATCCGCACGAGCTGCTTGGCATGGATGCCGCGGTGGATCGGATCGTCGTTGCCATCCGACGAGGTGAATCGATCCTCGTGCACGGCGACTACGATGTGGACGGAATGTGCAGCACCGCACTGCTCACGCGCGCGTTGCGCCGGCTTGGCGGAGTGGTGATTCCGTTCATTCCGCATCGACTGACGGATGGATATGACCTGAGTGACGCCGGCGTGGATGCAGCGATTGCCGCCGGCGCGCAGGTCGTGCTGACTGCCGACTGCGGCACGAGCGCCATTCCGGCCATCGAGCGGCTGCGCTCAGCGGGAATCGATGTCATCGTCAGCGATCATCACCTGCCGGGCGGGCCGCTGCCTGCGTGCACCGCGCTGCTGAATCCGAAGCAACCGGGCTGTCCGTCAGTCGACAAGGATGCCGCGGCCGTGGGCATCGCGTTCAAGCTGGCGCAGGCCGTCACGCGCGCGCTTGGCGGCGACGACAACTTCGTGCTTTCGATGCTCGACCTCGTCGCACTCGCCACGATCGCTGACCTGGCGCCGCTTCGCGGCGAGAACCGCGTGTTCGTCCGGTACGGTCTGAAGCTGATGGCTGAGACGACAAATGCCGGATTACGTGCCCTGATCCGCGCGTCCGGACTCGAGGGCAAGCCACTGTCGGCGGGGCGGGTCGGCTTCATCCTCGCGCCGCGACTCAATGCAGTTGGCCGACTTGGTCATGCCATGCGCGGGGTGGATCTGCTACTCACCGATGATCAGGGCGAAGCGAACGAGATCGCCCGCGAGCTCGAGGAGCTCAATCAGCGTCGTCAGGCGATGGATCGTCTGACGCTCGACGAAGCCATGCGCATGGTGGATTCGATTGACCTGGATGAGACCTACGGGCTCGTGCTTGCCAAGCAGGGGTGGCATGCGGGGGTGATCGGCATCGTTGCGTCGCGCCTCGTGGAACAGGTGTCACGGCCTGTGGTCATGGTGGCACTCGATGGTGACCTCGGGAAGGGCAGTGGCCGGTCGATCGCGGCCTTCGATCTCCACGCAGGGTTGGCATCCTGCCGGGAGCACCTCGTTCGCTTTGGCGGCCATCGCGCGGCCGCGGGCGTCACCGTTGAGTCATCGCGTATTCCGGCGCTGCAACACAGCTTCAATGACGTGGCACGCGCGCGGCTGAGCGCTGACGACCTGGTGCCGGTGCAGCGGATCGATCTCGATGTCACCGAGTCCGACATCACGGAGGACCTGGAACGGTTGCTCCGCCACTTCGAGCCCTTTGGCCTCGGCAATCCGACACCAACCCTTGCGATGCGCGGAGCACGGGTGGAATCAGCGCTGCGTCGCATCGGCAGCACGGACGGCATCAGGACGACTGTCGGCACATGTGCAGGCAGTGTGGCCGCAATCGGGTGGCGGCTCGGCCATCGCGCGCGACTGCTCGAGCCGGGTATGCCGGTCGACATCGCCTTTCGTCTCGAGCGCGATGAGTACCGTGGTGCGGGAACCTTGCAGATCAATCTTGTGGATGTGAGGCGCTGACCTCGTGCGCATCATCGGTGGGCTCTGGCGTGGGCGGCAGTTACGTGTTCCGACCGGGAGCACGGTCCGACCGACGGGAGATCGCGTGCGCGAGGCATGGTTCAGCATCCTGCAGTACGATGTACCGCAGGCCACGGTGATCGACCTTTGCGCCGGTTCGGGAGCGCTGGGAATCGAGGCGCTCAGTCGGGGTGCCTCACACGTGACGTTCGTGGATTCTGCGCCGGCGGCACTGGCGGGCATCCGGAGCAATCTGGAGGCACTCCGTGCGCCGCCATCGTCCTTCACCCTGCGTGGCGGCGATGCTGTTGCCCTCGCGCGCACGCTGGCAGCGCACGCATTCAGCATTGCCGTTGCAGACCCGCCCTACGCGAGCGGCGTCGCGGCGGAGCTCGCAGCCGCCTGGAATGCGGTCCCCTTCGCGACCGTGCTCGCCGTTGAGCACTCGGCATCACTGGACCTCGGCGGCGGCGAGAGCCGTCGATATGGGCAGACGGCCATTACTTTCTTCCGCGGTTGAGAAACGTCCGGTGAAATCCCTCCACGGAACCGAGCCTCCCTTGATGAGCCGCATTGCCCTGTACGCCGGCAGCTTCGACCCTGTGACCCGCGGGCATCTCGACCTGATGCGGCGCAGTCTGCACTTCGTCGATACGCTGGTGGTGGCCGTCGCCACCAATCCGAAGAAGACCGCACTCTTCAGCGCCGAAGAGCGCGTGCGATTCATCGTCGAGGCGACGGCCGATGAATCGCGCATTCAGGTGCGTGGCTTTGACGGGCTGCTGGTGGGCCTTGCCCGTGAAGTCGGTGCGTCGATGCTGATTCGTGGCCTGCGCGCGGTCAGCGACTTCGAGTACGAGTTCCAGATGGCGCTGATGAATCGTCATCTCGCCGCCGATCTGGAGACGGTGTTCATGGTGCCATCGCTCGATACCACGTACATCTCGAGCTCGATGGTGCGCGAAGTCGCGCGCTTCGGTGGCGACGTCACGGACTTGACGCATCCGACAGTCGTCGCGGCGCTGCAGACGAAGTTCCGCTACGCGCAGCGGTGACGAGCTTTCTCGAGACGCTGCACCGGCGTGCCGCCGAACGGTGCCCCCGCATCGTGTTCGCCGAGGGCACTGACGAGCGTACGTTGGCCGCCATCGGCGAGGTAGCGGCAAAGCGCATTGCGAAGCCGATGGTGATCGTGCCTGACGTGACGTTCGTGGCTGCAGTCAGGGCGCGCGGTGGGATGCCGGTGATCCCTGACGAGAGCGCGCACCGGCCGGCGGTCGAACAGTGCCTGGCAACATGGGCACGCTCACGGTCACGTGACGAGGCAGAGGCACAAGCGGAGGCCGGCAATCCCTTGGCATTCGCCAACGCACTCGTCGCGATGGGCGCTGCGGATGCATGCATTGCTGGCGCCGTGAACACAACGGCAGATGTGTTGCGCTGGGCGCTCAGGCTGATCGGTGCCGCTGGTGGCAGCCGCAGCGTCTCCGGCGCCTTCTACCTCGTGGCACCATCTGGCGGCGTACGGTGGCCGCAGGAGGTCCTCACATTCAGTGATTGCGGCGTGATCCCGGAACCCACGGTGGAGCAGCTTTCGGATATTGCGATCGCGGCAGCCACGGATCGCGTCCGAGTTGTGGGCGACGTGCCGCGCGTGGCGTTTCTCAGCTTCAGTACGCGCGGGAGCGCGGAAGCGGCCACGGTGCTCCGCGTACGACAGGCGGTGGCGCTGACGCGTGCAAGGCGTCCGGATCTCTGGCTGGATGGCGAGATGCAGGCGGACGCCGCGCTCGATCCAGTCGTCGCCGCGAGAAAGGCACCAGGCAGCGCAATTGCGGGCACGGCCAACGTCCTGATCTTCCCGTCGCTCGATGCCGCGAATATCGCCTACAAACTGGTGCAGCAGCTCAGCGGGGCGACCGCCATCGGCCCGGTGGTGCAGGGCTTGCGCAAGCCGTCGATGGATCTCTCGCGTGGTGCCACATCCGCGGAAATCGTCCACGCTGCTGCGATCGCTGCGTTGCAGTGCGCGCCGTGACCGAGACGCCGCGCTCGGATCGACTTCCACCACCGCGTAAGCGCCTCGGGCAACACTTCCTCACCGATGGCCGGACACTCGATCGCATTGCGGACGTGCTTGACATCGGTCCCACCGACACCGTCGTGGAGATCGGTCCAGGGCGTGGTGCACTCACGGATCGTCTGGCCGCGCGCGCCGGGCGGCTGATCACGATCGAGGTGGATAAACTGCTGGTGCCGATCCTGCGGGCCCGATACGCTGATCAGCCGCATGTGTTGGTGATCGAGTCCGATGTCCTCGAGCTCTCGCTTGGCGATGTGGCGAAGGGTCCGTTCCTCCTCGCCGGCAACGTGCCCTACTACATCACGACGCCGATCATCTTTCATGCCATGCAGCGCCCGCGGCCCGATCGCGCGGTGTTCCTCGTGCAGAAGGAAGTTGCGGATCGTGCGGTCGCGGCTCCGGGTTCAAAAACGTATGGTGCGCTTTCCGTGAATCTGCAGGCGCTTGCCACCGTCACGCCGCGCGGGCTCGTGAAACCCAGCGCCTTCAACCCACCGCCAACGGTCGATTCGACCATTCTGCATATCGTGCCGCGCACAGACCCGGTGGTCACCGCAAACGAGGAAGCAGCGTTCCGGAAGCTCGTGATTGCATCCTTCGGCCTGCGCCGCAAGCAGTTGCGCCGCGTCGTGCGCACGGTGCGCGGGCTGTCAGCGGAGGCGGCTGATGCCGCGCTGGCCGTGGCGGATCTCGATCCGGAGGCCCGACCGGAAACGCTCTCACCGGCGCAGTTCGCCGCGCTGCTGCGCGCACTGCCCGTCGATGAGCGCTGACGGTCAGGGCAATGCGCCCGCCGCGTCGCGGTGAACCAGCGCGTATGCCAGCCCTTCGAGTTCCAGCGCCATGTTGACTGACTTGACCGTCACCCTTGGCGGCACGTGCAGCGGAACCGGCGCAAAATTCAGAATGGCATCGATGCCCGCCGCGACGACACGATCAGCGACCGACTGCGCGTATTCACTGGGCACCGTGATGACGGCGATCTCCGGACGCTCTCGGGCGGCATCGTGCGCCAGCTGCCCCATGCTCCGCACCGCCAGCCCGTCGATCACCCGACCGACGATGGCCGGGTTGCTGTCGTAGATGCCGAGGACGTGGAAACCACGCTCCGAGAATCCCCGATAGCTCACCAGAGCCGCTCCGATCTTGCCGACACCGACGATGTAGACCTTCCACTCGCGGCTGAGCCCGAGAATTTCGCGGAGTCTGCTGACGAGCTCTGCCACAGCGTAGCCCCGCCCGCGTTTCCCGAATGAGCCGAACAGGCTGAGGTCCTTGCGAACCTGAGCCGAAGTGGTCCCGCCGTCTTCGGCGAGCGCGTCACTCGAGATCGTCTGCTGCCCGCGCGTCGCGGCGTGTTCGAGCACGCGCAGGTACAACGAAAGCCGCCGAACCGTTGATTCGGCGACGTGTCTTTCGGGGGGCGGAGAGGAGGGGGGCGGTGCCATTGCTTGTGAAGAATTTCACAAGTATCCCGCCCAAAGGCCAGCCCAGCAATTCGGGAAGCTGGGTGGGCCCTGCGCGTGGCGAGGCTGGACGACCGGTGTGGTCCGGTTGCTAGCTTGTGCGGATGCACGTTGATCTGCCCTCTCTGACGAGGCACGTCCGGCCCCCTCTTCCCGGCTGATGGATTCCGAGTCGCTGCTGGCGTCGTTGGGCGCACGGCTGAAGCCGGCTGAATCGAGCCTCACACAGGCGGCCGTCGAGCTCGTGGCGCGCGGCCCCATCGGGTCGCCAGAACTTGTCGCCGCGATCTGTCAGGCGATCGGCGTTCGACGGTCGCTCGCCGAAAGCCTTGCCCGCGCGATCCTCGGCGGGCGTTCGGATGTGCATCAGGCGCCGGACGGCCTGTGGCGGTTGACGAACACGGCGCGCCCGCGGCCGGCGGACGCCAAAACGGAGGCAGTCGTTGGCGGCCAACTCTCGGCCGTGGCATCGCGTGATGCGCTCTTCGCGCTCCCGGTTTCGAAGCTCCGTTTCGCCGTCGTCGATGTCGAGACCACCGGCGGTCGGCCAGGGCGCGGCGATCGGATCACGGAGATTGCAATCGTTCGTGTGCGCGAGGGAGAGATCGTGGACGTCTACGAGACGCTGGTCAACCCGGAGTGCGCCATTCCCCCGATGATCTCCCAGATCACGCGAATCACCGCATCCATGGTGCGGGACAAGCCGGCATTCGCATCGATCGCGCGCGATGTGGCCGAGCGCCTCGAGGGGCACATCTTCGTCGCGCACAATGCGTCGTTCGACTGGCGCTTCGTGTCCCACGAAGTGTTCCGAGGCACTGGCCAGGCGCTCAATGGCGCCACGCTCTGCACCGTGCGACTGGCGCGCAAGGTGCTGCCGCAACTGCCGCGCAGGAACCTCGACGCCGTGGCGCGACACTACGCAGTGGAGATTCCACCGGAGGCGCGCCATCGCGCGGCTGGCGACGCCATTGCGACGGCGAAGATCCTGCTTGCCCTACTGCGCGACGCCGCTCAGCGGGACATCACGACATGGGGGGCGCTCGACGCACTCCAGCTGTCCGGCACCGGAAGTGTCCCGCGGCGGCGTAAGTCGGCCGCGCCCGCACCAGTGCGTGACGCGTCGGACGGCGCATGACCACCTGCCTCCGCCTGCCATGACTTTTCCGGCTCCGCTCCTCCAGACACGACAGCTTGGCGACCTCCGAATTCACGCCATCCAGGCCGGCGGACAACGGCTCGACGGCGGAGCGATGTTCGGGGTCGTCCCGAAGGTCCTCTGGAGCCGGAAGATCGATGCGGACGACCGGAATCGCATTCAGCTGGGCATGCGCTGCCTGCTGATCGAGCATGCGGACGGCCTCGTCCTCATCGACACCGGCGCAGGGAACAAGGAGAACAGCAAGTTCATCGACATCTATGGAATGGAGTTGCAGGCCGATGTCCCGGAGCAGAATGCCGACGACACCGCGCTCGAAGCGGGGCTCCGTGTGGCGGGATTCACCCCGGATGACGTTCGCATCGTCATCAATACCCATCTGCACTTCGATCACGCCGGCGGGAACACGCGAAGGACGCCGGCGGGCGACGTCGTGCCGACGTTTCCACGAGCGACGTACATCGTGCAGGCCGGCGAGTACGAGTATGCGACACACACGAACGAACGCACGGCGGCGAGCTATTTTCCGCCAAACTTCGAGCCAGTGAAGCGTGCCGGTCAGCTGCACCTGATTGACGGCGACGTGGAGATCGTCCCGGGAATCACGGCGCGCAAGACCCCGGGTCACGTGCCGCATCATCAGAGCGTGATCATCGAAAGCGCCGGCCAGCGCGCCTGCTTTCTTGGCGACGTGATGCCGACTACCCATCACGTGCCCCTGGCGTGGATCATGGGGTACGACGTGGAGCCGCTCCGTACACTCGAAAGCAAGCGCGCACTGCTGCACGATGCCACGGACGAAGCCTGGCTCATGGTCTTTGAGCACGACGCGCACCATGCGTGGGGCGCGGTAGCCCACGATGGCAAGGGCTAAGCCTTCGTCGATCGCTGAGCCGACGATCCATGCGAGACGTCCCGCTCGCGTACACGGCACTCGTGGTCACCAGGGGTCGGAGCTCGTCTGACGAGTGTTGCCAGTCGTGCGACGGCATGTGAATGGCACGCTACCTTCTTGAGCGACCGATGCCACCAGGGCTCGCCGTGGCGCAGTCTCCGCAGGTCTCGCTCTCGATGTCGGAGCAGGCGTGAGCGATCTCCCGACGAATGAGCAAGGCACAGGACCTGTGGCCAGTCCTGGCTACGCGCGACGCCTCGGCCTGTTCTCGGCCACGATGATGGTGGTTGGCGGCATCATCGGATCGGGGATCTTCCTCAATCCGGCCATTGTCGCGCAGCGCGTCGGCACCATGCCAGCGATCATGGCGATATGGAGCGCCGGAGCCGTCATCGCAATCGTCGGCGCGCTCGTGTTCGCGGAACTCGGCGCGCGTGCTCCCAGCGCCGGTGGCGGCTACGTGTATCTCAGGGACGCCTTCGGCCGGTTTCCTGCGTTCCTGTACGGTTGGGCGCTGTTCCTGATGGTATCGACCGGCGCCATTGCGGCAGTCGCGGTGAGCAGCGCCAGTTACGCGGTGAGCGCGTTTGGCATTCCCGTCTCGTGGGCCACTCCGATCGCCGTGGCGTCAATCATCGTGCTCACGATCGTGAACATCGCCGGCGTAGCACCGGGCGCAATCACCCAGAACGTCGCGACGGTCCTGAAGCTCGGCGTGATTGTGATGCTCGTGGCCGTGGCCTTCCTGATCCCAGACACATCACGCGCCGCAAGCACGATGCAAGGCCCAGAAGTCCCTGACAATCCTTTCGCATGGATCGTGGCATTTGGCACGGCGCTCGTACCGGTGCTGTTTGCATTCGGTGGCTGGCAGCAAACCAATTTCATCGCCGAGGAGATGCGCGATCCACGCCGTGATCTGCCGCGCGCGCTGGTGCTCGGCGTCTTGATCGTTGTGGCCGCCTATCTCCTTGTCAACATCGCCTATCTCCGTGCGCTCGGCGTCGCCGGTCTTGCTGCATCAACGGCACCGGCCGCCGAGACATTCCACGCGCTGCTCGGCGATCTCGGCCGTCGCATCATCGCGGCCGGCATCGTGGTGTCGAGTCTCGGCTTTCTCAATCTCGTGATTCTCGTGACGCCGCGCGTCTATCAGGCAATGGCCGCCGATGGCGTCTTCTTCGCACGCATGGCCCGAGTGGACGAGCGAACGCGAACGCCGGTTGATGCGCTGATCGGGCAGGCAATCTGGGCGATTGTCCTGCTGTTCTCCGGAAGCTACGGACAACTGCTCGACTACGTCGTATTCGGTGACTGGCTGTTTTTCGGTGCGACGGTGGCCACACTGTTCGTGTATCGTGCGCGCGAAGCGAGCGGCGCCCTTCCGCGGAGTGACGTACGAGCCTTCGGGCATCCCTACACGACACTGCTTTTTCTTGCGGCTGCGGTATACGTGGTCATAGGTTCAGTCGTCTCCAATCCCGTCAACGCCGCAAAAGGCTCGGCGTTGCTGGTGCTCGGTATGCCTGCCTTCGCATGGTGGAACCGAGCGAAGCGTCGCTCGCACTGAAGCGCGATTGCGCGGTCAACCCTCATGCCACCGCTCGACGGAACTCTGCGGTCATGCCATGAGCTTCAGGTACTGCCCCGGCGTCTCCGGATCGGGCACGAACCACGCAGGCGCGCCATCCCGATCACGGCCGAGTCGCGCATTGGGCGCAGGCGCTTCGGTTGAGACCATCGTGGAAGCCGCCTCGGGTATCGTTCCCGGAAGGAATCCCGATGCCAGCATCTCCGCCAGCGCTGCCTTGAACACCGCGATGATCTGAGCGATGTCCGCATCGGAGTGCGCGGTGGTGAGGAAGCACGGGAAGTTATCCAGGACATGAACGCCGCGGTTCCGCATCATCGCCCACAAGAGATCCTGCAGCGGGTGCTCCTCCGTGAACGTCACTCGCCACAATGACGCGAAGTGCCGGATCTCGAGTGGCGCGCCGCAGGCGCGCGCGAACACGTTCATCTCCAGGACCATGGCGCTCGTTCGTGCATTCAACGATGCCTGCAACGCTGGCCCCTGCTCGCGCACGTGTAGCAGTACGGCTTTGCACGCAGCAAGCGCCAGCGGATGACGCACGAATGTACCGGCGAAATACGTGACGCCCACCGTCGGGAGTGAGTCGTCCCCGAACCGCCATGCACCGCCGTCGAGCGCGTCCATGAATCTCCGCTTCCCGGCAATGACACCGATCGGATATCCCCCGCCGATGACCTTGCCATAGGTTGCGAGGTCTGCAGTGATACCGAAGAGTCCCTGGGCGCCACGAGGATGTGCGCGGAATCCGGTGATGACTTCATCGAAGACGAGCACGGTTCCGCTTTCTTCGGTGATTCGACGGAGCTCCTTCAGGAATTCAACGGGCTGGAACTCCGGCCGCCGGCTTTGCACCGGCTCCACGAGTACGGCGGCGATTTCGTGCGCGCGGCTCCGAATGATCTCAAGCGATTCCTGCGTACCGTAGTCCAGTACGAGCACGTTCTCGACTGAGGAGTGCATGACGCCCGGTGCCGCGGGCACCGCCCGATGCTGCTTCGTTCCGCGGACGAGCGCCTCGTCGAACACGCCGTGATATGAACCGGTGAATGATACGATGAGGGTGCGCGCGGTCACGGTGCGAGCAATGCGGATGGCGCCCATGACGGCCTCGGATCCGGTGTTGCAGAGCCCTGCGCGATCGAATCCAGTCAACTCGCAGATCAGCCGTGCCACGTCACCGGTCAGCGGATGCTGCGGGCCGATGTCATGGCCGATTTCAAGTTGCTCCTTGACGGCCTCATGCACGAATGCGGGTTGCCAGCCGAAGAGATTCATCCCGAACCCACAGAGGACATCGACGTACTCGTTGCCATCCAGATCCCACATCCGACTTCCTTTCGACCGTTCGATGACGATCTGGTAGCAGATCTCCTTTGTCAGCGGCCTGAAACCGCTCACCACACGCGGGTCTGCGAGGTGCGGCCGGTGCTCTTCGGTGTATGCCTTGGACTGCGCTGTTCGCGCGACATAGCGGCGGATGAATGCGTCGAGCCGCAGGCGCTGACGAGCACTCAGGTCGGTCGCATGACGGGTATGGATCCGCGCGATCGCACCGAACGCCTTGCTGACGTCGTATTGCGTGTGTGCAAGCGCAGAGACAGTGTCTTCTTCGGCGCGTTCCGTTGTCATGGGTCCCGCCGCCGTGGCCGCACGCGTGTCGCCGTTTAGTGGGACAATGCCGTTTGCTGCGCAGGGAGCCGTATCGGGACCCTTGACGGCAGAAATCGGTGAACTGAGCAGCGTCAGCTGCGGCTGCATGATTCCGGGTTGCTGGCAAATCACCCGGCCGGCGAAGCCCGGCGAAGCTTCATCCCGTGGACGCAGTTTCGCATCCGCGCAAGCGGTGCTGGACGCCTGCTCCGGTGGGCCTCCAGGGTGTGGCGATACGGCTTCCGCGTCTGGCGCGAGCTGCGTGTCGAGGTATTCGGCAAGTGAGTCAATCGAGCGGAATTGTTCCATCAACTGACGGAACGTGATGTCCGTGCTGAAGCACCTCCTGACCTGAATCGTCGCCTGCGTCAGCACGAGGGAGTCGAGTCCAAGTTCGATGAAGGACGCTGCCGAGTCTGTTCCGTCGAGTTCGATCCCGCCAACCACTTCGAAGATCGCGGTGAGTTGCGACCGGAGGCGGTCGCGACGACGTGGAGGTGCCTGAATCGAAATGCGGGATGGTGCGGTGAACACGCCTGCGCCCTGTGACGCTTCTACCGATCGTTCGTGCCCAGGTCGTGGCGCGAGGCTACTCTCGCGAGTGTCCGAATCATCCATCGGTCCGTGGGCAACAGGCGCCACGTCAATCCGGCAGGTGATCCGGTCAAATTGATACGTCGGCAGCGGAACCCGTCGGCGTCCCGTGTCCGATGTAGCTTCGGCGTCGATCCGGTGAAGCCAGAGTTGGCCAACGGCAAGTGCGAATGCTTCGCACTCGGCCATGGGTCCGTCGGTCAGCGTCGCCACCGTCGGTGGCACTGCTTCGCCGGGCCACGTCGATCGCTGTTGCTTGACCAGTGTCGAGAGCGTATGGCGCGGACCGACCTCGAGGAAGAGTGCGGGCTCTCCGGCAAGCGCAGTCCGGACCGCTGCCCCGAATTGGACAGTCTCACGGAGATGCCGCGTCCAATACGTGGGATCGGTCGCTTCTGCCGCAGTAAGCCACGTGCCGGTCAGGGTGGAGATCACCGGGATCCTCGGCGCTGAGAGTCGCACCTCACGGACGAGCGCAGCGAACGGACACAGCACGGGATCCATCATTGACGAGTGGAACGCATGCGATGTTGGCAATCGACGGTTCAGGACTCCGTCCTCGTCGAGCGCGATCACGAGTGCATCGATTGCATCCCTCGGACCTGACACGACGCAGGAGGCCGGCCCGTTGACAGCAGCGAGTGCGATTGCCGACGGCAACCGCAATGACAACGCCTCCGCCGATTGAAGCACGGAGAGCATGCATCCGCCGGGCATCGCGTTCATCAGCGCTCCCCGTCGCGCCACCAGGCGCGCTGCGTCGTCAAGTGTCATGACTCCGGCGAGCACCGCAGCGACGAACTCGCCAACGGAGTGCCCGATCATCGCGGTCGGCGTGACGCCCTGTGACAGCCAAAGCTTCGAGAGTGCGTACTCGAGGCAGAACGTCGCCGGTTGAGTCACCGAAGTCGCCAGCAGGGACTCGGGGTCGCCGGAGAACATCCGAGACTTCAGATCGGACTCCGTGATATCGTGCAATGCCGCAAAGACTTCGTCACATGCATCCCGGAACACCGTGTGTGACGCGTAGAGGTCGGCGCCCATGGCGGGGTACTGTGCACCCTGGCCGGGGAACATGAAGATCACATCGGGGCGTGCTGATGGCGCGATGCGAGTGCTGCGCAGCGCGTGACCCGCGTCGGCAAGCGCTTCGGCTGCACCAGCTGCATCGTGTGCCACGACGCAGAGCCGGTGCGTGAATGCAGAGCGTCCGTGATGCAGCGTGAACGCCACATCGTTCAGGTCGACGTTTGTGTCGTGACGCAGGTGCGCTGCTACTGCAGCGACCGAATTCACGAGTGACGACTGCGTTCGTGCCGACAGCCGCAGCACGGAGGGTCCGGGTGCCGCAGGCGCCGGGACGTGACGCGGTGCGTCCTCGAGCACAACGTGTGCATTGGTTCCCCCTACACCAAACGCGCTGACACCGGCCCGGCGAGGCAGTTCGGAGCGCGGCCACTGCGTCGGTTCCGCGTTCACGACGAACGGTGATCGCTGGAAATCGATCGCCTGATTCGGAGCAGTGTAGTGAAGGGTCGCCGGGATCAGTTCGTGTTCGAGCGAAAGCGCTGCCTTGATCAGGCCGACCGCGCCTGCTGCTGTGACCATGTGTCCGAGGTTGCTCTTGGCGGAGCCAATGCGACAGAATCCGGTGTCATTCGTGCCGTGGATTCCGCTGCGGAATGCACGGGTCAGCGCCTCGATTTCGACTGGGTCTCCCACCGGCGTCGCGGTCCCATGTGCTTCGACGTACGAGATGGACCGGGGCTGGACGCGCGCGTCACGGTGTGCGGCGGCGATGACGGCGGCTTGCCCGTCGACGCTCGGTGCGGTGAAACTCGCCTTCGCTCCGCCGTCATTGTTGATCGCGGCACCTCGAATGACCGCGTGGATATGATCGCCGTCAGCGACAGCGTCGGCAAGTCGCTTCAACAGGACCAGCGCTCCGCCATCCCCAAACACAGTTCCGGTCCCGGACGCGTCGAAAGTTCGCGTGGCGCCATCTTTGGACAACATGGCACCTTCGACGTACACATGCCCGCTATCCGTGGGGTACGTGATGGCAGCGCCCCCCGCCAGCGCCATGCTGCACCGACCGGCACGGAGACTGTCAACCGCCTGTACGATCGCAACAAGCGATGTCGAGCACGCAGTGTGCACGCTGATTGCAGGACCGGTGAGGTTCAGCCTGTGCGCGATACGGGTCGCGACGTAGTCCTTGTCCGTCGCCAGCATTTCGGCGAACTCGCCCACCGCTGCCATCAGATCGGGGCGCGCGTGAAGATGTCTGCGCGCGTAGTCGGAGCTGTAAACGCCCGCGAAGACACCCACGGTCTGGCCTGACTCGCCGGTCTCCGACGGTGCGTACCCGGCGCGTTCGAGGCATTCCCATGCCAACTCGAGCAGAAGGCGCTGTTGCGGATCGAGTATTTCGGCGTCACGCTGCGCCATTCCGAAGAAGGCCGGATCGAATCCGACCGCATCGCGCAGCACACCCCGTGCCGGCACATATGCGCGGTCTGACCGTACCGACATCGGAATCGTGCTGTCGAGTTGGTCCATCCGGAAGCGCGTGACGGTGTCGCGGCCCGATGTGAGCACATCCCAGAACTCCTCGACGGAATCCGCCCCCGGCAACCGGACGGCCATGCCGATCAACGCAATCGGCTCGGGAGCATGCTCAGTTCGCGCTGCCCCGGCGCGTCGTGCCCTGTCTCGATCCGGACCGCCTGGGATCAGCGCGCTCGCCAGCGTCGCAGGTGATGCGTTGGCAAACAGCGTTGCCACCGTGACGGACAACCCACTCGCAGCCTCGAGGGACGAGCATGCCTGGACTGCCAGCGCCGAGTCGCCGCCGAGGTCGAAGAAGTTGTCGTTCCGACCGACACGGTCGAGTTGCAGAAGCTCGGCGAAGGTTGCTGCACAGGCCTCCTCGATCCGCCCGATCGGTGCAGCGTATGCCGTCGGGATGTCGGGCCGCTCGCGCTCTGGTGACGGAAGCGAGTGCCGGTCGAGTTTCCCGTTACTGTTGATGGGAAGGGCGTCGACGGGCACGAAGGCAGATGGAACCATGTATGGAGGTACCGTCGACAGCAGATGCGCGCGCAGGCTCGCATGCGTCATCCCGGCATTCCTGGGCACGATGTACGCCACCAGTCGCGGCTCGCGTCCCGGACCCTGGTGTGCGACCACGACACACGCCGCGACACCAGGATGCCTGCTGAGCACCGCCTCTATCTCTCCAGGCTCGATGCGAAACCCACGGATCTTGATCTGTTGGTCCATCCGGCCCAGGTATTCCACTTCGCCGTCGTTCGTCCATCGGGCGAGGTCCCCGCTGCGGTACAGCCGTTGCTCCGTTCGCCCAGGCTCCGGCCGCCAGCGAATGAAACGCTCCGCAGTCAGATCATCGCGGCGCAGGTATCCACGGGCCAGGCCAGCGCCACCGATGTGGAGTTCGCCCGGAGTGCCGATGGTGCAGGGGCGTTGTTCGGCGTCGAGGATGAAGATCCGTGCGTCTGGCAGCGGAATGCCGATCACGCTCCCTCGGCCAGCGTCGAGATCCGCGAGAGTCACGCGCCGATACGTTGCGTAAACGGTAGCCTCCGTCGGACCATACATGTTGATGAGCTCAGGCGCTGTGTCACCGCTACGCACAATCCACGGACGCAGCGACTCAAAGTCGAGTGCTTCTCCGGCGAGAATGATTCGGCGAAGCGCCAGCGGTTCCATTTCCGGTCGCGCACACGCGGCGGCGGATAGCTGCCTGAACGCCGTTGGTGTCTGGCACAACAGTGTCACGCGCTCGTTTGCAATCAGATCGAGCAACTCGTCAGGTGAACGGCTGACGGCGTATGGAATAGTGACTATGCGCCCGCCGTGGAGCAGCGCGGACCAGATCTCGAACACGGACACATCGAACGCTGTGGAATGGAACTGCGCGACGACATCGTCAGGCCCGAACTGGAACCATGCCTGGCACGCGGCGAACAGCCGCAATACCGACGCATTCGTGATCTCGCATCCCTTCGGAACGCCGGTTGAGCCTGAGGTGAAGATCACGTATGCCAGCGAGTCGCGATCCGCGGTCAACGCGGGGTTCGCTCCATCACACTCCGCGATCCGCGGCCAGTCCACATCGAGGAGCACCTGCTGCGCCGCACCGGCATCCAGCATGCCGTGCGCGGCAGCGCTCGTGAGCACGTGACTCGCGCGGGCGTCACGCAGCATGAACGTCGTCCGCTCCCGTGGTGTCGACGGGTCGATCGGCAGATACGCCCCACCCGATTTCACGATGCCGAGCATGCCGACCAACAGAGCGATGCTCCGTTCGAGGAAGAGACCGACGACGTCTTCCGGCCCCACACCAGCGCGTCGGAGATAGTGAGCAACCCGGTTTGCGCTTTCGTTCACTTTGGCGTACGTGAGCTGCATCTCGCCGTCGACAACTGCAACCCGATCCGGTGTTCGCGCTACCTGCTCTTCAAAACATGCCGCAATCGAGCGCCCCGTTTCGAATGTCGCGCCCGAGCCGCTCCAGACGTCAATGAGTGCGCGGATCTCCACACTCTCCTCGCGCGGTGCAGCCGGATTCTCGACGTGCGCTTCACCGTTCCGCATCGGCGGATGGCTGGCGGAGTCTCGGATGGAGTGGGCGCTCATCTGGGAAGCAGGTGGGGGAGGGACGGATCCCACGGCCGTCGACGTGCGCCTCACGACGTGCGGCGCTGGCGTGCGCTCGGTGAGGCTGCGGGAATGACGAGCCAGCCGACCGAGCGTCAGCCTCCTGTGCTTCGCCCACGCCGCCGTGGATCCGGACCGCGCCGGATGCACGCCTTTCGCGGCAGCGTCCTACCGCTGGACGCCCAGCGAAAGGGCGAAGTACTCCACATCGTTGAAGAAGTGGAATCGCCCCTCGATGATGGGTTTCGCCCAGGCCTGACGGAGGTGGAACCCTGCGCCCAGATTCTGGCCAAAGTCTGTCTGCGTTGCTCCTGCGACCGTGGTCCGATAGAGGCCCAGACCTCCGGTCGCGAAGAACGGCGATTTGGTGCCGTCAGCGGCCCGGAAGTCGTACACCACCGCGCCGGTTGCGTGTGTCACGCTGTACGACGGCGTGACTGCGTCGTTCTTTCCGGTGAAGCGGGCATAGTGCACATCGCCTCGCAGTGACACCGGAAGGGTGGCCGGGCGCCCCTGTACGAAGACGCCTCCATCATAGCCCGCACTGAACGCTCGACCGAGAGAACTCATCGGTGCCGCAATGGCGGCCGTGATACCGAAATGCGGCGGTTCGCCTCGTCTCGGCGCCTGTCGCTCACCGACGCTCGCGCGCTCCGCAGGCGTGTCTGCCGGCACGCGAGATGAGTTCGGCGCACCCACCGGTGTAGCCGCCGGCTCCGCGCGCGTGTCTGCCCCACTCGCGTTGGCAGGCGTCTGACTTGGCTTTCGGGGCGCGGGCTGCGCGTCGGTACGTGATGGAAGAATCGTCGCGCACAGTGCCAGCGTCGGCAATATCGAGCGGTAGTTCAAGGTCCATCTCCTGAAGGCGTGGTTGTTGCACTCTGAGCCTTCGTCGCACAGGGCTCCGCAACGCACGCTTCGCAAACTCCGCGCCCGCGCACTCAGCAGTGAAGCGGAGCTCGCAGTTGTGTGACGTTCGTATGTTCACGCTCGTCTTCAGGATTTGGCCGGAGTGTCAGGCTCGAGCCCCTGCGCCGTGGAGCAGTGCCCCAAGCGCCGTACCGTAGCCGGCGTTGGCGGGCACCGTCAGTTGCGCGCCGTAATACGTCCCGACCTGCTCCAGCACGCGCCGAAAACTTGGCATGTCGGTCATGTGACCGATGACCACGACGTGCTCCAAGTGTTCCGCACGCGCGGCATTGATCGCGGTGATTGCGATGACCTGACCGATCAGCGTCATCAGCGCGGCCGCGAGATCATCAGCGCTCGGTGCTTCCTGCTGCCTCGCAATGCGACCGAAATTCACCGCTGTGGCCTCGGGCGGCAGGCTGCCGATTGGTCCGCTCACGACGTCACGAAGCGCGAGATCCACGCCATTCGGATCGCCTCGCATGGCCATCGCATCGATCAGCTCGACATCCGTGGTCCCGAGCAGGAGTCGGCCCAGTCCAAGCAACGTCCCGCCACCAACACCTGTGCCGGTGATGTGCGCGTATTGAGTGCCACGGGCCGACACCACCGCCGTTCCCGAGCCGGCGCTTACCACGAGCAAAGACACGTCGGCCGAATCCCTGTCCGGCAGGGCGAGTGCCTGACCGCCACGCCCAATCGCCGTCACTTCAGGAACAGCGACGATTTCGCACGAGCCAAGCCAGGCAGGCAATACCTTGTGGCGACCGCCAGTGACCGCGACGCGCGAGAGTCCGTCCAGTGCGATGCCACCGGCATCCAGTACGCCACGCACCACGTCGTGATCAGGAACGCCCAGCGACTCGCGCGTCCAGAACTGACGCACGCCGTCTCGTGCGGACACTGCGTCAGTGTTGCTGATACCGAAATCGATCGCGGCGCGCACTGGGCCCGTCGCCAAACCAGGGGCCGTCTCCTCCCGATCCGTGTTCACGAGGCCCCGCGGCGCAGCACACGCCCTGAATGCGCACCGGTCGTCTTGCCGGCCCGATACACCAAACGGCCGTTCACCCAGACCCCCTCGATGCCCGTTGACACGAGATGCGGCGCCGCCGGCGTTGCGTGGTCGGCCACGGTCACGGGGTCGAACAGTACGAGATCAGCAAACGCTCCGGGCGCGATCGTACCGCGGCGCAGCAGCCCGACGTGTTGCGCATTGAGACTCGTCATCTTCCGCACAGCGTCTTCGAGCGTCAACACCTTCTTCGTGCGAACGTACTCGGCGAGCACACGCGGGAAGCTGCCGTAGCCGCGGGGATGCGCCCCCGAGAGACTGCCATCGGAACTCACGTTGGTATGTGGCCACGCGTACAGTCGACTGATATCCGCCTCCGACATGCTCGTCGCCACCACGCTTTCGCTCGACTCGGGGCCGAGATTGTGCGCCTTCTCCCATGCCCGTGCCTCGCCGATCAGCCCCATCAGCGTCGACGCCGGAGATTCCTTCCGCAGCACCGACAGCTCGGCGACCGTCTTGCCGCGGTACGAAGGATTTGCGTCAAAGTCACCGATCAGGAGTCCCTCAGGTTTCGCGATCTCCCTCAGGATCTTCTCGGCTTCCGCCCGGTCGGTAAAGTCGCGCTTCGGGAACAACACGGTGAGTGTCGACTGCCAGTAGGTGTACGGATACACGTCGGCGGTGATGTCCACACCGCGTGCGCGCGCCGTATCGAGCAGGGCGAACAAGCTGTCAGAGCGTCCCCAGAGTGGCACCATCGCCAGCTTCAGGTGGCTGATCTGGACCGGCAGCTTCGCCTCGCGACCGATTGCGATGATCTCGTCGATCGCGTCCCAGAAGTCGCGATCTTCGCTCCGGATGTGACTGATGTATCGACCTCTCGCGGCCGCGGCGACCTTGGCGAGCGCAAGCACTTCAGCGCGACTCGAGTAGATGCCCGGATCGTATTCGAGTCCGCTGGAGAGTCCGAGCGCGCCGCTCGCGAGCTCGCGTCGCAACAGGCTGGCCATGGAATCCACTTCGGCGCCGGTGGCAACACGCTTGAAGTCGGTTCCCATCACGGCGGCGCGGATGGTGTTGTGCCCCGCGTAGTACGCCACGTTCAACGCAGTCGGAGTCTTCGTCAGCGAGTCCATCGTCGCGGCGACAGGGAACGGTTGTCCGCCGTCCTGGCCTGCGATGATCGTGGTGATGCCCTGACTGACCGCCGCGAGGGCGTCCGGGTTCTGGAGCAAGCCTCCGCTGTGGTGACTGTGCGTATCGATGAATCCCGGGGCGAGGACCAACCCATTGCCTTCGACGATCGAGTCTCCTGGGTGGGAGGCGACTTCGCCCACTGCGACGATCGTGTCTGCGACGATCCGGACACTTCCGGATCGCGCTGGCGCGCCCGTTCCGTCGACGATCCTGACGTTTCTGAAGGTTGTGCCGGCCGGGAGGTCGCGGCGGGGGCCGGTGCAGCCCGTGGCGGCGAGGAGGATGGCGAGAGCGGCAGGCAGGTTTCGGCGCATCCGGTAGAGTACCGGCGCGGGGGGCGGACGGCCAGCACGACGCGTGCGACCTTCGGGGTCCGCCATTGACCGCGCGTGATGGGCCGTCTAGCTTGCCGAGGTCAGAACTCGGCAAGTGATGTCCACGGCAGTGGGCGTCCACCCTTCGGCCCTCGCTTTGCGAGGTGTGCTGCTGGAGTCCAGTGCAACGGGCACACCCCCTTGGGTGGGCCTCGCGGCGTGGTCTTCATCCCCGAAGACCTCGCCGTTCGTGTTTTCCCCCGTTTTCCGGAGCTCGACCTATTCAGGATCCGACCAAGCGAGTCCGCGTCAATCGGCAGATTCGTATCTCCCCGGTTCGCGTCATCGCCCCAGACGGCGCCCAGCTTGGCATCATGGAAGTGGATGCCGCATTGGCTTCAGCAGTCGAACAGGGCCTCGATCTGGTCGAGGTGGCTCCACTGGCTCGCCCGCCGGTTGTCCGCATCATGGACTACGGCAAGTACAAGTTCGAGATGGCCAAGCAGGCCCGCGTGGCGAAGAAGAAGCAGCACGTGATCCTGCTCAAGGAAGTGAAGTACCGACCGGGGATCGAGGAGCACGACTTCGAGACGAAGACGCGCCACGCTCGCCGGTTCCTGGAGGAAGGCAACAAGGTGAAGGTCACGCTGATGTTCCGTGGCCGACAGATCGCGCATCCTGAACTCGGGAAGGCGGTTGTCGACCGGGTGGCCCAGCAACTCACCGACATTGCCAAGATCGAGACGGACGCCAAGCTGGAAGGCAAGGCGCTCACGATGATCCTGGCGCCACGATAGGCACGAAGGGAGACCCATGCCGAAAATGAAGACCCACACCGGCGCCGCGAAGCGCTTCTCCGTCACAGGGACGGGGAAGGTGAAGCGTCGGAAGGCCTATAAGAGCCATATCCTGACCAAGAAGTCGCAGAAGCGGAAGCGCAACCTCCGCAAGGGAACGACCATCGAAACCATTGGAGAGGCGAAGCGTATGCGGCGTCTCATCCAGGCTTAAGGAGGAACCGAGATGCCTCGCGTACGCAGTAATCCGGTCCGCCTGAAGCGGAAGAAGCAGATCATGAAGGCCGCGCGTGGTGCATTCGGCGCGCGCAGCAAGACCTGGAAGGCAGCGAAGGAAACCGTCGAGCGTGGCTGGCGCTACGCGTACCGCGATCGCAAGAACAAGAAGCGCGAGTTCCGACGCCTCTGGATCATGCGCATCAATGCCGCGGCACGTCAGCATGACATGTCGTACAGCGTGTTCATCAGCGGGCTCGAAAAGTCGGGTATCGAGATCGATCGCAAGATCCTCGCGGAGCTTGCCGTCAACGATCCGGCCGCGTTTGCCGCGATCGCCGAGCAGGTTCGCACGGCACTCGCTGCGGCGTGACGGAGTGCCGGGGTTGATCCCGGCCCCCTGATCCGCGTGCTTCGTGCGGCGGCAGTGCGACGCTCGCGTCCACTGCCGCCGTTCTCGTTTCGCCCCTCAATCCTCCCCAGTCCGCCGGTGACATCTCTCGCTGACCTCATTTCGCGCGCCGACGTCCTGACACGCGACGGCGCTGCGAGGATACGTGCCGCCGACTCGCGCGACACACTGGATGCCGCGCGCGTCGACCTTCTCGGTCGCAAGCACGGACAGCTCACCGCGCTGATGGCCATGCTCGGGAGTCTGCCGGCGGAGGATCGACGTGCGGCCGGTGCGGCTGTCAACGCAGCCAAGCAGGCGTTGGAATTGACACTCGCCGAGGCCGAGTCGTCGCTGGGACCAGCACCCGATCACTCAAGGCCGGCCGACCTGACGATGCCTGGACGGCGCACGTGGCAGGGCAGCGTGCATCCAGTCTCGCTCGTCATCGATGAGATCTCCGGGATCTTTCGCGAACTCGGTTTCACCATCGCGCTTGGCCCGGAGGCTGAAACGGAATGGTACAATTTCGGCGCGTTGAATTTCCCGCCGGATCATCCGGCGATGGAAGCACATGATACGCTCTACCTGAGCGATGACACATTGCTGCGCACGCACACATCACCAGTGCAAGTGCGCACCCTGCAGTCGTACTCGCCGCCGGTGCGGATTCTGTGCCCTGGCAACGTGTATCGCCGTGATTTCTTCGATGCGACACACGCGCCAAGCTTCATGCAGATCGAAGGCCTGTGCATCGACGAAGGCGTGAGCTTCGTGGATCTCAAGGCGACGTTGAGCGAATTTGTGCGCCGCTTCTACTCCGGCTCGAGCAAGGTGCGGCTCCGCCCAAGCTTCTTCCCCTTCGTTGAACCTGGCGCAGAGATGGATGTCGAAGTCGACCTCGGTGATGGCAAAGGCACGCGCTGGGTCGAGATCCTTGGCTGCGGCATGGTGCATCCGAGCGTGCTCGAGGCCGCGGGTATCGATAGCGAGAGGTACACCGGCTGGGCCTTTGGAATGGGCCCCGCGCGCATCGCGATGTCGCGACACAAACTGCCGGATATCCGCCTGTTGTACGATTCAGACGTTCGCTTCCTGGAGCAGTTCGCCCCATGATCATCTCGCATGCGTGGCTGCGCGCGTTCGCGCCGCATGACAAGAGCGCACAGGAGATCGGTGACTTGCTCAACGATCATGCTGTCACGCTCGACGGCATGGCGTCCGGCAGGACCGACCTGGCACCCATCGTGGTTGGCCTCGTGGTTGAGCAAGCGCGGCATCCCGATTCCGATCATCTCTCGATCACCAAGGTCGACGATGGGAGCGGCACGATGCTCGACGTCGTCTGCGGCGCACCGAATGTGACTGCGGGCGTGAAGTATCCGTTCGCGCGCAGCGGAACCACCATGCCTGACGGCCTGAAGATCGAGAAGCGGAAGATCCGCGGGCAGACGTCCAACGGCATGCTCTGTTCAGCCCGGGAGCTGAAACTTGGCATCGAGCACGATGGCATCCTCGCGCTGACGACGGATGCCGCGCCGGGCACACCGATTCTCGACGTGCTGGGGGACGTCGGCGACGTACAGCTCGACCTCGACGTGTTGCCGAACCGCCCGGATCTCCTTTCACACCTCGGGATCGCACGTGAGTTGCACGCACTCCTCGGCGTCGATGTCGGCATGGCTGACCTCCCGACCGCCGGGCGCGAGCAGGTTGGCGCCATTCCGGCGGCACGGGGTGACACCGAAGCGTCCGCTGACGGTGTCTCGGTTCGCATTGCCGACGCGGAGAGCTGCCCTCGTTATCTCGCGATGGTGATTCGCGGCGTCACGGTCGGCCCGAGTCCGGACTGGCTGCGGGAACGGATTGAGAGCGTCGGATCGAGGTCGATCAACAACGTGGTGGATGCGACGAACTACGCCCTGCTCGGTCTCGGCCAGCCGGTGCACGCCTTCGATCTCGCGAAGCTTGCCGACCACTCTATCGTCGTCCGCGGCACGCGGGCGGGTGAGGGGATCACGACACTTGACGGTGTCGAACGCGTGCTGGAAGCCGGAACGACGGTGATCTGTGACGGCAACCGACCAACGGCCCTCGCGGGGATCATGGGTGGTCGGGAGAGCGAGGTGACGGAAACGACGACGGAGATTCTGCTCGAAGTGGCGAGCTTCTCCCCACGGTTCGTTCGCAGGGTGCGTCGCGCGGTGAATCTCGTCACGGATGCGAGCTATCGCTATGAACGCGGTGTCGACGCCGCATTCTCGCCGGACGCTGCCATGCACTGCGCGGCATTGATCGCGCAGGTCGCCGGTGGCGTCGTGACGGCACATCTCGACGTCGGCTTGCCGCAGGCTCCACGCGCGGCCGTCACCGTGCGCCCATCGAGAGTGAGCCGCCTGCTTGGTGACCCTGTCCCCGGTCATGAAATCTCGCGTGTGTTGCGTGCGTTGGGCTGCCTCGTGGACGGCGCAGACGACGATGCGCTGCGTGTGACGCCTCCGTCGTGGCGGCACGATCTGGTCCGCGAGGTCGACTTCATCGAAGAAGTGGTTCGCATTCGCGGCTTCGACACGGTGTCCGACGAGTTGCGTGCGTTCCGGCCTGGCACCGTGCCGGATCATCCGCTGCACATCGCCGAGATGCGCGTGCGCGGATTCCTCGTTGGCCAGGGACTGTACGAGACCCGCCCTATGCCATTCACGAGCGATTCGCATTCAGGTGCGCGATTGCAGAACCCGTTGGCGGACGACGAACCTTTTCTGCGCTCCTCCGTCCTCGATACGCTCGCCAGACGCGCCGAGTACAACCTGAATCGAATGGAGGGCGATGTCCGGCTGTTCGAGGTTGGCCACGTCTTCCTGCCCTCGAAGGACCGGCTTCCGCGCGAAGAAGTGCATGTCGGTGCATTACTGCTTGGCCGCCGCCAGCCGCCACACTTCACGACGCCTGACCCGCCGGCTTTTGATGCGTGGGACGCGCGGGCGCTCGCCGAAGCGCTCGCGTCCGTTGCGTTCCCCGGTATGGAGATCAGCCTGGCTTCGGCCGATGGCGAGATCTATTGGCGCGTGTTGGCCGACGCCGCCCTGGTCGGCTTGGTCCGGCACGTCGCGCTCGACAAACCGGTCTGGGCCGCCGAAGCATTCGGTGTGGAACTCTGCCTCGGCGTAATGCCGTCGCTGGACGTTGCTCCGGCGGGTGCACACGCGCACCCTTCCACGGCGGAGAGGTCGCATTCCGCCCCCCATGTCGTGTATCGTACCATTCCCGTCATGCCTGCGACGGGATTTGACCTTGCCCTGCTGCTCCCCGACCGCGTTCGTGTGGCCGATGTCGAAACTGTCTTGCGAGCGGAGTCGGGCGAGCTGCTGGAGTCGTTGCTGATTTTTGACGAGTACCGGGGTGACCGCTTGCCGGCGGGAGTGCGAAGCGTCGCTTGGAGACTGCAATTCAGGCACCCGACGCGAACCCTGCGCGACAAGGAACTTGACGGCCGTCGAAGCAGACTTGTGGCCGCTCTGCAGCGTGAACTGGGGGTAAGTGTCCGTGGCTGAACTGCGAGGCTTGGTGGTTGACGCGGCGGAGGAAGTTGCCGCGCTGGTGAAGGCGCTTGGCGATGAGCTGGGTGGATTCCGCGGCCGCGCGATCAAGGCCGAAACGCGCGTCCGTGAGTTGGAGGCCGCCGGCGGCTCGGATCTGGTGGACTTGTCGAAGCGGATCACCGAACTGGAGCGTGAAAACCTGGAGCTTCAGGGGAGAATCGCGGCGGCGACTGAGCGGACTGAAGAGTTGCTCGAGCGGATTCGTTTCACGCGACAGCAACAGGAAAGTGCGGGAGACTCGCGATGACATCCGGTTTCGTCCCGGTCAAGGTGAACGTTGCTGGCGAAGAGGTCACGATTCGCTCCGAGCAGCCCGCCGAGCACTCCAAGGCCGTTGCGCAGTACGTGGATGACTCGATCCGGCGCATTCAGGCCCAATCGCCCACGGTGGATTCGGGCAAGGCCGCGATTCTCGTCGCGTTGCAGATCGCTGACGAGCTCTTCCGCACGCGTGCTGACGCGGATCGCGGCACCGAGTCGCTGGAGCAGACGATGGAGGCGATCCGGCGGATGCTTCCCCCATCGAAGCGGTCGATCGGACGCTAACCGAAGCCCCGCGGCGCGCCGGTTGCCCGACGCGGATCCGTCCGGTAGGTTGTTCTCGTCACCCGATGCGCACGTAGGTGTGTGTCCTCGCTTGGGTTAGCCGTGTTCACCGCACGCCGGAATGGCCTGCGGCACAACACCGCAGGCTCACCGGGGATTCCCCCGCTGTGCGGCATCGCTGGGGCTCCCAAAGACCGCGGCTCGCCCGCGCTGGAGATATAGGACGTGTCGCAGACCATTCTCTCGGCCGCACTGGGCGCTTTCGCGCTCGTCGCGGCCGGTTTGTCGTTCCTGCTGGGTCGGAGGTTGGGGGCGGATCGTGGTGCCGCCGCCGAAATTGCCAGACAGCGTGAGGCGCGAAACACTGCCGGCGAGGAACGCCAGCGGTTGATCGATGACGGGAAGAAGGAAGCCGAATCGTTGCTCAAGGCCACTGTGCTGACGGGCAAGGAAGAGGTCATGAAGCTCCGCGAACTCTGGGAGTCAGAGGCTCGCAAGCGGCGCGACGAACTCGTCGCGGAAGAGCGGAAGCTTGTCGAGCGTGAGACGGGCCTGGAGCGGCGCGCGGAGGCGGTCGAGACGCGCGATCGTGACCTCGGGAAACGCGCCAGCGAGATGGGACGACGTGAGAAGCTCGTCGCTGACCGACAGGGCGAACTCGAGCAGTTGCTCGCCAGCGAGCGGACACGACTGGAGGGTCTGGCCGGCCTCACCGCGGCCGAAGCCAAGCTCGAGTTGATTCGCCGACTCGAAGAGGAGGCCCACGCTGACGCCGCTAATCGCCTTCGGGAGATTCGGGAATCCGCGCGACGCAATGCGGACAGAGAGGCAAAGAAGATCGTTGCCCTCGCCATCCAGCGTATCGCCGCCGAGCATACCGCCGAGACCACTGTCTCGGCCGTCTCGCTCCCCAATGACGAAATGAAGGGCCGGATTATCGGGCGGGAGGGCAGAAACATCCGTGCCTTCGAACTCGCGACCGGCGTTGACGTCATCATCGACGACACACCCGATACGGTCGTGGTCAGCTGCTTCGATCCGGTGCGACGCGAAGTGGGCCGCCTTGCACTCGAGAAGCTCGTTGCTGATGGCCGAATTCATCCTGGACGGATTGAGGAAGTCGTCGCCAAGTCGAAGAAGGAAGTCGAGATTGCCATCGTCGAGACGGGAGAGACCGCGGCGTACGAGGCGGGCGTTGCCGGCTTGCACCCTGAGATCATCAAGCTCATCGGCCGGATGAAATGGCGAACCAGCTACGGTCAGAGCATCCTCTCGCACTCGGTGGAAGTCGCGTGGCTGGCGGGCATCATGGCGGCAGAGCTCGGTCTGGATGTGGTGATGACCAAGCGCGCGGCTTTGCTGCACGACATCGGCAAGGTGTTGACGCACGAGCACGAAGGCACGCACGTCCAACTCGGCGTCGAAGTGGCGACGCGGTACGGCGAGAATCCGATGGTCGTCAACGCCATTGCCGCGCACCATGACGATGTGCCGCATGAGACGGAGATGAGCGTGCTCGTGCAGGCCGCCGACGCGATCAGCGGCTCCCGGCCCGGTGCCCGACGCGAGGCGTTCGAGACGTATGTGAAGCGGCTGGAAGGAATCGAGAAGATCGCGTCGAGCTATCGCGGGGTCGAGCGAGTATTCGCCATCCAGGCCGGTCGTGAGGTCCGGGTGATTGTCACGCCCGATCAGGTCGATGACGTGCGCATGCAGACGCTGACAGAAGAGATCGCGCGTCGGATCGAGGCCGAGTTGCAGTATCCGGGTCAGATTCGCGTGGTCGCCATTCGGGAAACGAGAACGGTTGACTATGCCCGCTGAGTTGCTCGACGGCCGCGCGGTGGCGCGCGCGATTCGGGACGAAGTCGCGCTGGAGGTGCAGGTGCAGCGAGCGCGCGGGATCATTCCTGGTCTCGCCGTCGTCCTCGTCGGCGAGGATCCGGCCAGCACCGTGTATGTGCGCAACAAGGGACGGGCGTGCGAAGAGGCAGGGATTCACTCCGTGACGATTCGACTCCCCGAAGCGACGTCACAGGATGAGCTGCTTGCGGTCGTGGACAGGTTGAACGCCGACCCGTCGATTCACGGTATGCTCGTGCAGATGCCTCTGCCCAAACAGTGCAATGCCGACGAGATCATTCGCCGCATTGATCCGGCCAAGGATGTGGACGGGTTCCATCCGATCAACGCGGGAAAGCTGATCGTCGGGGACTCCGATGGTTTCGCGCCCTGCACACCTGCGGGTGTGATGGAGTTGCTGAAGCGCTATTCGATTCCGACGGCGGGCGCGGACGTCGTGATTGTCGGTCGGTCGAACATCGTCGGGAAGCCAATGGCGAGTCTTCTCATTCAACCCGGCATCGATGCCACGGTCACGGTCTGCCATAGTCGCACCAAGGGGCTCGCGGAGCACACGCGGCGCGCGGACATCCTCGTCGCCGCCATCGGGCGCCCGCGATTTATCACGGCCGAGATGGTGAAGCCCGGAGCAACGGTCATCGACGTGGGAATCAATCGCGTGGATGAGCCAACAGCGAAGAATGGCTACATCCTCGCAGGGGATGTCGATTTCGCCGCCGTCCGCGAAGTGGCAGGCCGGATCACGCCAGTGCCGGGTGGCGTCGGGCAGCTCACGATCGCGATGCTGCTCAAGAGCACCCTGGTCGCGGCAGCGCGCGCGCGTGCCACGTGAGTGCGCCGCACGAAGGCCTGTTCGATGAGCCGATGTCGTCTTCGGCGGCGTACCCTGGCGAGTCACCCGAAACTGCGCTCGCGATAGCAACGCTGACTCGTGCGGCGAAGGACGTGGTCGAGGGCGCATTCACTCCACTGTGGGTGCGCGGCGAAATCAGCGACTTCAAAGCGCACAGGAACGGACACTGGTACTTCTCGTTGCGCGACGCGGATGCTCGCGTGCGTTGCGTCATGTGGCGAGGCGACAACCAGCGCGCGCCCACCCGACCGTCGGACGGGATGCTCGTCACGGCGCTGGGACAGATGACGGTGTATCCGGCCAGCGGCGACCTGCAACTGCGCGTGATGCGACTTGGCGCGGAAGGCGATGGACTGTGGCGCAAGGCGCTGGAAGAGACGCTGGCGCGACTCCGCAGCGATGGGCTGCTCGATGAATCGAGAAAACGTCAGCTGCCGTTGCTGCCACGTGTTATCGCGGTGGTGACGAGCCCGGATGGCGCGGCGCTGCACGACATCCGCGCCGTTGCGGCTCGGCGCTTTCCTGCGGTGCAGTTGGTCCTCGTGCCGGCCAAGGTGCAGGGCGAGGGAACGGCCGACGATCTCGTGCGCGCCATGGAGCGTATCGATCGATGGGGCGGTGCCGACGTGGTGATCATTGGCCGGGGCGGCGGGGCGCGCGAGGACCTGTGGGCATTCAACGATGAGCGGCTGGCGCGCGCCGTCGCTGCCTGCGCGGTGCCTGTGATCTCCGCAGTCGGACACGAGATCGACACCACCGTTGTGGATCTGGTCGCCGACTTTCGCGCTGCTACACCCTCCGCTGCCGCGGAGGCCGCAGTGCCGGACCGCGCGTCACTGCTGCGCGATGTGGTCTCGCTGCACGCGCGCCTGACCTCCGCTGGCGCCCGGGCGCTTCAACGCCGACGGCAGCTCGTGGCGGCGGTGGGCGGACGCTTTGCGGCCGGTGCCCGTGGCTTGTCGGCGCTGGAGTCAGCGCGGATTCGTGCGATGGCTCAGGCGATGTCGACGCATGTGCGCGGACTGCTGAGTCGCCGGCGCTCGATGCTCGACACGTTGCGTCCATCGCTCGAGAATTTCCCTGTCACCGTCCTGGCCCCGCGGCGGGCCGCGCTGGGTTCGCTCGCGGGCAGACTCGACGCGCTGAGCCCGCTGGCGACGCTTGGCCGTGGCTACGCCATAGCGCGGTCGACGGAGGGTCTCGCGCTGGGGAGTGTGGACGAATTCGTGCCGGGTATGGAGTTCGACGTTCTGGTGGTCGATGGTGCCGTTCGCGCCCTGACCGTCGCGCGGCGGTCTGGCGCGCCCTTGGATGCCGTGACAGCATTGCAGGAGGGGGACCTCAAATGACGTATGAAGAGTCGGTGACACGATTGCAGGCCATCGTGGGCGAGCTCGAAAGCGATCGGCTTCCGCTGGCCCAGGCGTTGGCCCTGTTCGAGGAGGGTGTCGCGCGCTTGCGCGAGGCGACTGCGGCGCTCGCTGATGCCGACACCCGCGTGCAGCAATTGGTGGAGTCCATCGACGGGAGCCTGGCGGTTGCTGACCAGCGAAGCTGAAGCCCCTGACCTGACCTTCCGCGCTGAACGGGCGGCGGTCGCGGCGGCACTCACCGGCTTCTGCGACACATATCTGTGCGACGCGCCTGGGGCTGTCGGCGCTGCCATCAGGTACAGCCTGCTCGGAGAAGGCAAGCGTCTGCGCGCCGTACTTGTCAGCGCAGCCTATGCGGCTGCCGGTGGCGTCGATGACGTGAGTGCCCTCGCAGCCGCCGTGGAAGTGGTGCACGCGTACTCCTTGGTGCACGACGACTTGCCCTGCATGGACGACGATGATATGCGGCGCGGGCGCGCTACGACACACATCGTCTATGGTGTGTCGGTGGCGACGGCCGCCGGTCTCGCCATGGTACCGCTCGCTGCCCGCACGGCGGCTGCCGCGGCACGCGACCTGGGGCTCGATCCCCACGTCGCCAGACAGATCGTGCGCGAGCTGATGGGCGCGGCTGGCGGCGCCGGGATGATCGGTGGGCAGCTTCTCGATCTGGAGGGAGAAGGCAAGCCGCTGGCCCTCGCTGACCTCGAGCGGATTCACCGGCTCAAGACGGGAGCCCTGATCACGGCATCGGTACGCCTGGGTGGCCTGGCAGCCCGTGCGTCCGACGCGCGCATGGCAGCCCTGACCCGGTACGGCGATGCGATTGGGCTCGCCTTCCAGATCACGGATGATGTCCTCGATGTCACGGCGACGACCGATCAGCTGGGAAAGACGGCCGGTCGGGACATTGCGCTTGCGAAGTCCACGTACCCCGCGCTGCTCGGGATCGACGGAGCCGTCTCGAGGGCTGAGGCGTTAGTGGAGGAAGGGTGTGCGGTGCTCGATGCCACCGGCCTCCTGACACCGCAGTTGGATTATCTGGCGCGATTCATTGTGACCCGGCAGTCGTGACGCCGTAGTTTCCCCCGAGTGATCGCACGACGACCTGCCGATGGTGGCACGCCGCGCGAGCAACACCCTCCCTGGAGTCGTGACATGTCCATTCTCGACCGAGTGAAGTCGCCTGCCGACCTGAAAGGGTTGTCACGTGATGAGCTGCGGGCGCTGTCCGCCGAGATGCGGACGTTCCTCATCGACAACTGCTCGCGTACCGGTGGTCACATCGGAGCAGGGCTTGGCGTCGTGGAGCTCACGGTAGCGCTGCACGCGGTGCTGGACACGCCGCGAGATCAACTCGTGTGGGATGTTGGCCACCAGGGCTATCCGCACAAGCTGCTCACTGGCCGCGGCGATCGGTTCGGCACGCTCAGACAGGAGGATGGGCTGTCCGGATTCCTCAAGCGCAGCGAGAGCGAGTATGACTCGTTCGGGGCCGGCCATGCAGCGACGGCCGTGTCCGCTGCGTTCGGCATGGCCGTGGGTCGGGACCTGAAGAAGGAACATTTCAAGGTCGCGGCGATTCTGGGCGACGGAGCGCTCTCGTGCGGACTGGCATATGAAGGCCTGAACAACGCCGGGAGCTCCGATCGCGACATCATCATCATTCTGAATGACAACGAGATGTCCATCGCGCCCAACGTCGGCGCGATGCACAAGTACCTGGTGAGCGTACAGCGGAATCCGCTCTACAACCGGGTTCGCAGCGCAGTTGGTGAGCTGGTGGACAGCGCCCCGGCGCCGATCGGTTCGCTGGTGCGAAAGTGGGAAGAAAGCGTGAAGACGTTCCTGACGCCCGGCGTGCTGTTCGAAGAACTCGGCTTTCGCTATTTCGGTCCGATCGACGGGCACGATCTCGACGCGTTGATCGACACACTGACCGCCGTGCGTGATCTGAAGACGCCTCGCCTCGTGCATATCGTGACGCAGAAGGGCAAGGGGTTCCCGGCCGGCGAGCACGGCGAGAAGTGGCACGCGCTCCCTCCCGGTCACGATCCCGCGACCGGCAAGCAACTGAAGGCGTCGACGGCAAATCCGGCGTACACCGCTGTCTTCGGGCAGGGGCTCGCAGACTTGATGAAGGAACACCCGGAAGTTGCGGCGAACACCGCGGCCATGCCGAGTGGAACAGGGATCGGGACAGTCGCCAAGGCGCATCCGACGCGCACGTTCGACGTCGGGATTGCTGAAGGTCACGCCGTCACGTTTGCTGCCGGCCTCGCGACACGCGGCATCAAGCCGGTCGTCGCGATCTATTCGACATTCCTGCAACGCGCGTACGACAACGTCATCCACGATTGCGCCATCCAGCATCTGCCGGTGGTCTTCGCGATGGACCGCGCGGGCTTTGTTGGCGAGGACGGTGAAACGCACATGGGGCTCTACGACATCGCCTACATGCTCAGCGTGCCGTACATGACCGTCACCGCGCCGAAGGACTCCACAGAGATGCTCGCGCTGCTGCGCACGGGTGTGGAACAGAGTGATGGACCGTTCTCGATTCGCTATCCGCGTGATGCGGCCCCTGACACCGCGCCGCCGATGGCAGAGATTCCTGCCCTCCCGCATGGTACCTGGGAAGTGCTCCGGCGCGGCTCTGACGTGGCGATCCTCGCGGTCGGGACGATGGTCAATCAGTCGCTCATCGCCGCCGAGGCGTTGGCCGCTGAGGGACTGAACGTGACGGTCGTCAACTGCCGCTTCCTGAAGCCGTATGACGCGTTGACGCTGTCCGCCCTCCTGGCCGATCATCGTCAGCTGCTGGTCGTCGAGGAGGGCACGGTCGTGAATGGTTTTGGCGCGTACATGGCGCAGGTGGTGGCGAAGCTCGACACCGGTGTTCGTGTCACGGCGCATGGAATCCCGGACCGCTTCATCTACGCGGCATCGCGGCTGCGGCAGATGGCCTTGAGTGGCCTCGATGCGGCTGGAATTGCCGACAAGGTGAGGTCGCTGCACGAAACCGAAGCGCTCGCCGGGTGAGCACTCGACTCGGCGTCATCGGACATCGCGATTACGAGGGGTTGCAGGAGGTCCTTGCCGAGTTGCAGCGCCTGGCGCCGCAACTCGGTGTGTCTTTGTTTGTCGAACGTGGGCTGCTGGATGACGCACGTGACGCGGCGCCCCTCAGCGAGGATTCGCCGCTCGACGTGCTGCTGACACTCGGCGGTGATGGCACGTTCCTTCGCGGCGCACGTTTCCTCCGAGGACGGCCAATACCCATTGCGGGACTCAACCTCGGGCGGCTTGGATTCCTCACGTCGGGTTCACGCGATGACCTTGCCCAGAGTCTGTACTCGATCGCGAAGGGTGATTTCGTTGTCGAGCCTCGCATGACGCTCGAGGCGTACGTCACCGATGCGACACACCGGGAGCAGTACCGCTGGCGCGCCGTCAACGATGTCGTCCTGCACAAGGGTGGATTTGCCCGGGTTCTCCAGCTCCGCGCGACAGTCGACGGCGAGGAGGTCGCCCGCTACGCAGCCGATGGCGTGATCGCCGCGACCCCGACGGGATCAACGGCGTACTCGCTTTCTGCTGGTGGCCCAGTGATCGTTCCTACGGTTGAGTCCATTCTCCTGACGCCGGTTTCGCCGCACACGCTGGCGATGCGTCCGGTCGTGCTGCCGCCGACAGCCAAGCTCTCGCTCGAAGTGATGCGCGAAGCCACCGAATTGCTCATCACCGTTGACGGACAGGTCGGCACCACGTTCGCCGCGGGTGAAGTGCTGCATGTGGAACGCTCACCGAATCCCATCCTCGTAGTGCGCGTGGATGACGCCGGGTTCTTCTTTGCGCGGCTCCGCGAAAAGCTTGCGTGGGGTGGTCTGGCGGACCGCGATTAGCGCGATGTTGCTCGAGTTGCGGATTCGGGATCTCGCGATCATCCGTCAGGTGACACTGCCGTTGGCACCGGCGTTCAACGTGTTGAGCGGTGAGACGGGTGCAGGCAAGTCGATCATCGTCGGCGCATTGACCGTACTGCTGGGGGATCGCGCCAGCGCTGACATGATTCGCCCCGGTGCGGACCGGGCGACGGTCGAGGGAGTGTTCGACGTCGTGAGGCATGCGGCGGTGTTGGATGCACTCGACGAGCGGGGACTCGAGCACGAACATGGCACCCTCGTGCTCCGGCGAGAGATCGCGCCAGGACGGGCGCGAGCGTGGATCAACGGAACTCCGGTCACGGCGACGGTCCTCGGGGAGATCGGCCGGTTGCTCGTGACCGTGCATGGACAACATGAGGCACACACGCTGCTGGATGCCGCCTCGCAGCGCCGGTGGCTCGACGCGGCCGCGGGAGCGCTGCCCCTCGTGAAGGATGTGGCCGTCCGGCATGCCGAGGTTGCCGCCGCGCGCGAGGCGATCGCGGACCGACGTGCGCGGCAGCGCGACGCCGAGCAGCGCGCCGATTTCCTGCGGCATGTCGTTGCGGAGATCGACGGCGCACACCTCGCCGCCGGCGAGGACGAGCGCCTCACCGAGGAGCTGCAGCGTCTCGAACATGCCGACGAACTCCGCGCGTTGGCAGCGCAGGTGGTGCGACGCCTTGACGCCGGCGATGAGGACGTCGGCGGACTCGTGCAGCAACTTGGTGCCGTGCAACGCGTGCTGGCACAGCTGCGCCGCATAGATGGCAGCGCGGATCGGCTGGCGCAGCTTGGCGATGAGGCAGCGTATGCGCTCGAGGAACTGCTCCGCGATACCACTGCCTACGCGGCGGGTGTCGAGCTCGATCCTGAGCGGCTGGCCCAGGCGCAGCACCGTCGAGACGTCGTGTTCCGGCTGCTGAAGAAGTACGGACCGACAACGGCTGACGTGCTCGCCGAAGCGGCTGCAGCGCGGGAAGCGCTCAAGCTGGTGGATGACGCTGAGGAAGACCTGCGCCGACTCCACGACGAGCTGCAGGCGTCGCAGGTCGCTTTCGCGCGCTCCGCATCGGCACTGACGATTGCGAGACGATTCGCGGCGCAGAAACTCGTCGACGACGTCACGGCTCAATTGCGGAAGCTCGGATTGCCCGAGGGGCGATTTACCGTTGCGTTGCCGCCGCGTGACGAAGCAGGGTCGACAGGGAATGAGGATGTGGAATTCCGTGTCACGCTCAACGCGGGCCATGAGATGCGACCGCTCGCGCGCATTGCGAGCGGTGGCGAACTCTCACGCATCATGTTGGCGCTTGCCAGCACGCAGGCTGCGAAGGACTCGGTGCCGACGCTGGTGTTTGACGAGATCGACGCCGGGATCGGGGGGCGCGTCGGGCAGCAGGTGGGCGAGGCGTTGCGCGCGCTCGCGTCGCGACATCAGGTCTTTGCGATCACGCATCTGCCACAGCTCGCGTCCCGCGCCCACCATCATATCGTGGTTGAGAAGGGCACGGCGGATGGTGTCACGTCGGCCGATGTGCGTGTGGTACTGGGTCAGCAGCGTTCAGCGGAAGTCGCACGCATGCTCGGTGGTGATCCCGACAGCGCGATCGGCATCGCACATGCGGAGGAACTGTTGCGCGGGAGCGACGAGATGAGCACCGGGAGCGAAGAGGCAGCGTCGTCGCGCGCGCCGAAAAAGCGATAGGCTTGCGCGCGGGCCCGGCCGGCACGTGACACATCGTGTTGAGCACCGTGGGCACGCGGAGAGCGGCACGTCAACCGTCCGGCGATGCCGCGGTACTCCGGTGTCCGACCACTGCGAGTGATCTCACGCGGGATGGAGGAAACTCCGCATCCGATGGGGCCGCGGTTACGTCAGGCCAGTCGCTGCTATCCTCGCGGATACCACCGTACCTGTACCTGATGGATCGAGACTTTCTCCAGTAGTCCTCCCGACCCGGCGACGGTGCGCGAGTTGAAGTACTGGAACTCGACCGGGAATCGCGCCTTGCCGCGCGCATGTGCGGCGACGGTCGAGAAGGTGAGCCCCCAGCCAAGGCGCTGCTCCGTCGCCGCGGTTTGCTGATCCAGGGTAGCCGCATCGAGCGTGACCGGCGCCGCCAGACCGCTTTCGGATGGCGCGACAGTGAAGGTGCCGCTGAACTGGTCCTGGAGCTTTCTCCGGAAGAGGTATTGTGCTCCGATCGAGATGAAGTCGCTGAGCAGGTATCGTGGCGTGAGCTCGATCTCCGCCTGGTCACCGAGATTACGCTCCACGAGTCGCTCACGATACGCTGGGGCCCACACTTGTTCAGGTGTGTCCGTGATGCGCCGTACCAGCTGGTCCGGCAGCTGGATGGTGTAGCGGGCCACGACTGAGCCGAAGAAACGCCTGCCGTAGACGACGTCCGTGAAGGAGCGGATTTCAACGTCATTCTGGCCATGCCCAGTGCCGACATCGAGGTAGTGCTGCGGGGTGTCCATCGTCCCGGTGCCGAGCCGAAACGCGCCCGCGATGCTTTGGCGCAGGCTGAGTCCGCGCGGGAGAAACCGCATCGTGTCGCGGCCTGTGTCGAAGCTGTCGAACACGCGCAGCTTGAGTGCCAGCTCGATGTCACCAAGCCCCTGTCGTGTGATCGTCTCGAGCGGTTGGGCCAGCAGCCCGAGCGTGGAGTCCGCGATTGCGCCCTGAAGCGCTGCGGTCGTGAGCAACGCGGAGGGTCGTGCGGGTCCGAGGGTCGACGCGGAAATCGCAGTGATGCCGAAGCCGTTGAACTGGGTCCGGAACGTGTTCACGCGAGTGCGGATTGCCGAATCAGCCGCAGTGCCGGCAATCGGCACGAACGCGCTTCCAGCGCCTCGGGTCGTCCCGTACACGCTGGTGATCCCCTTGGAAAAGTCGTCAGCGGATACCGCGATCGCCGGGCCGGTGGCGAGTGCCGCCGGACAAGCAGCGCTCGCCCCGCTGTTCGCGGTACATGCGGCGACGAGCGCCAGCAGCTGCGTACGGGCGGCACCGAGTTGGGTCACGAGCAGCAGGTTGGCAGCCGAGTCCGCCGTGCGCTGCGGATTGAATGCCACGTTGCCGAACTTCCCGCTTCCATTCACGTTCAGCATGGCCTCGTACCGCGCGCTGACAAACGGGATGAGCGCGGAGAACTGTAGCCGGTTCGTGATCCCGGCTTCCAGAATTATCGGAGTGGCCTGTACGCGCACGCTGCTGGCGAGCTGCGTGCGACCGAGGTTGAGCGTGAACGCGCTGTTGCCGGTCAGCGAGCGCAACGCCGCCTGCAGTGGGCCCAGGCCCGGGAACTGCGCCACGCCAAGCGTGTCGGTCGTGAAATCGACCCCGAGTGGCTCCAGCGACCGGTACGCGCGTCCAGGCGTGCCTTTGCCATAGCGTTCTCTCGCGTCGCTGATAGTGGTGGATACCTGGAACCGAATCGAGCGGCGGGGCGCGGTCAGGGCATCGTCTCCTATGCCCCGAGCCGTCTGTGCCATCGTATTTCCGGGCATCGTCGCCAGTGCGGCGACGATCGTGCACGCGATCGAACCCAGTCGCATATGTTCACTTCTCACGGGCACATGTCAGGTCAGGGTGGTCCGTCCGACGGCGCGACACTGGCGTGGTGTGCCTGCCCCTCGAGCCGATACAGCCCAATTTACTCGCATTCGTCGCATGGATCGCTTTCCGCTCCCGAACATCCCGTGGCAGTTGACCGGGAACCACTGGCTCTCGCTTCCGTGTATTCACCCTGCGACGGGAGCGATACACAGGATGAGCGTGCTTCACCGGGGTGCGCGCGCCGCGCTGGAATTCGTCTCCTCCGATACTGATACCGCCAGCGACAAACCCCTGCTGCGACCAGTCATTACGGTGGATGGCGAGCCGGCAGCTCTGGGTGTCGCCGGGATCGCGTGGGAGCGTGCGCTGGGCTGGCTGCCGACCTTCACCTCGACCGTCGGGTCGCTCCTGATCCGTGGCATGGTCTTCTGCCCGTTCGGGCGCGACGCGGACATGGCAGGGGCCGTCTACACGTTCGCGGTGGAGAATCGCGGCACGCGCACGCGCACGGTCACGCTGGCGCTGGAAGGCGAGGGTGGGGCGCTCGTGCCCCGCGTCCGCCGCGCGCGACCCGCCGCCGGCCGCCTGCAGGGCGCGGTCGCCGAGGGGGTGGTCGTGCTCGATCCCGGCGTGACGCCGGGGCTGGCGGCGTTCGCGCTGGCCGCCGACGGCGATGGTGAGGTCGCGGCGAGTGCGGACGGAACAGTCCGACTGGCACGCACCGTGACCATCGAGCCCGGCAACCGCGACGAAGTGGCCTTCTACATCGCAGCCGGCCCCGAGCGGGATGGTGCCATCGCGACGTCAGCCGCGATGCGGCGTCGCGGGTGGCAGTTCCTGCTCTCGGCCACGCGTGACGCACTGACGGCGCTGCAGCAGTCAACCGGTAGCGAATCGCTCGATCGACTGGTGAACCAGAACCTGCTTTTTGCGTACTTCTATGCGGTCGGTCGGGCGCTGGACGACGCGCACTTCTACCTCATGCGGACGCGCGTGCCGTGGCACTCGGCTGGCGTCACGATGCGCGAGTGGGACGCGCTCATGATGACACTCCCCGCCGTGCAGCTCGCGGATCCGGGACTCGCGCGCGAGCTGCTGTTGCGCATGTGCGAACTGCACGGCTACGCCCCAGGACGCGGCACCCACTACTTCGACGGGACGATGTTCGAACCGGCATTCTCGCTCGAGGGTGCCGCCGCCTACGTGCTGGCCGTTGACCGGTACGCCGTGGAATCCAAGGACGAACAGATCGTCGATGATCCCGTCCTCGCCGATACGCTCTACCTGGTGAATGACGAGTTGGCGGAAAGGCGCCACACGGAACTGCCATTGTATGCGACCGAGGTGACGCCGTCCGGCGCATTCGCGCCGTTCCCGTACACCGCGCACGCCAACGGCGTTGCTGCGCTGGCACTCGACATTCTCCGGCGCACGCTCGATGAGGAGACAGCACGGGAGGTCCCCGACGGCGAGGCTGTTCGGGCCGGCCTGCAGCGCAGCTTCGAACGCGCCGACGACGGAAAGAAGACGCTGTGCACGGCGCTCGACCTCAGCGGTCAGGAGTCTCGCCTGGATGATCCGGTCGGATCAGTGCTGTGGCTGCCGATGTATGGCGCGATCGACGATGGCGACGCGGTCTTCAAGCGGACGGCGCGGCAGCTCTCGGCGCCAACGACATCGCTTGCAACGATCGTCGCGCGACTCTGTGGCCCGGATTCCGTGCAGGTGCTGGAGTGGCTCCGCCGCGCACCGCTCGACGGTGGAGTCGCGGCCGAATACGTCGATGCCGAGGGACGCGCAACAGCAAATGGTGGCGACGCCGCACTGGCCGGGCTGCTTGCCGCCACGGTGTTCTCGATCACACGCCTGCCTGGTCCCCCCGGGAGCTGATCCACATGCGCTTGTCGGCATACCCTGACTCGCCTATACTGCCTGTCACGCGGGAATAGCTCAGTTGGTAGAGCACAACCTTGCCAAGGTTGGGGTCGCGGGTTCGAGTCCCGTTTCCCGCTCTGAAACGCACGATCGCGCGACGCCCCGATGAACCGGAGCGTCGCGCGTTGTGTTTCGGGGACGGGCGCGGCAAACGCGAGCCCGGTTTGACGAACACGATGAGCCGCCGGTGCGGCAGGACACTCATGTCAGCGCCAGCCCGGTTGCCTCATGTCAGTCACGTTCACCGTGCTTGATCACACTGCCGATCGTCGGAAGGACGGAGACGATCCGGCCAAGAATCAGAATCGTGAATGCGACCGAGATGAGCCCCTGGGCCACGGCCACGACCCTCGCCCAGCCAACCGGCCGGATGTCGCCGAAGCCGATCGTCAGCTGCGTGATGACGCTGAAATAGAGATCGTCCAACCAGCCGGTGGATCCATGCAAGGTGCCTTCCAGCGTTGCGTACAGGATCCCGAAGCAGAGCAGCAGCTCGAGGTAGTTGAGGAAGCTCAGGACGAGTGTCCTGACCGCCGACGAAATGACGAGTCCCTCCTCCGATCGCAGCTGATCAAAAACACTGAGGTTGACGGACGTCTGGAAGATGTCGAGGATGCGAATGATCACCAGCGTTCGGGTGACCCACGCCGGCCATGACGCTCCGGATGCCGTGACGGCCAGGAGCGAACACTCGACGAGGAACCAGGTGATGAGATAGGCTTCGACGCGTCGTGACCGTCGGGCGACCGTCCTGGCTGGATTATTCTTGAACGCTTCGGACGCGAAATGCTCGACACGTGCACGGCGCACAAGTCTGCTCGGCGAGAGCTGATGCAGCCCCCAGAACAGCCGCTCGAAGAACCAGGTGATGAGCGAGTACTCGCGCAGCTGCTGACCGAGAAGACGGCGATGTTTGATGGCCGCACTCCGCTGCGAGGCAGTGATGCGCCGGCTCACGGAGCCGGAGCGTGACGGTGCTGGTTGCTCTCCGACGAGTTTACCCTGTGTGTGCGCGCGGTGACAGCCGGACGAGCGTGAGGCCATCGTCATCCCGCTGTCCGGCCGCGCGCGCCGGCAGTCACGCGACCCGCGGGGCCAGACGTGGCCCGGGAATCCGCGACGCGTTACACTCTCCCTCCGGCAGTGCCCGGGTGGCGAAATGGTGAGACGCGGGGGACTTAAAATCCCCTGACCGCGAGGTCATGTGGGTTCGATTCCCACCCCGGGTATTCCGCGCGTGCGCAATCGCGGTGGGACCGCCCCCACGCATGCCCGGGCTTCCACGGCAGGAATACGCTAGTTTGGGCCCATGACTGACGTCCTCGCGCTCGCTTCAGAACTCCTCGCCATTCACTCGCCATCGGGCGGCGAAGGACCGGCCATCGATTTCGTCAGCCGCTGGCTCCTCGCGAGGGGCTGGAACGTCCTCGTGCAGGAGGTCAGCGCGGGCCGCGGCAACGTGTGGGCATCACGTCGCGGGGGCGGTGTGACGATGTCCACGCACCTCGATGTCGTGCCCCCATACATCCCGCCCCGACTTGACGGTGACCGGTTGTGTGGTCGTGGCGCATGCGACGCAAAGGGCATCGCGGCGGCGATGATGGTGGCGGCTGACCGACTCGTGGCTGAGGGCGAAGAGCGCGTCGACCTGCTCTTCGTCGTTGGCGAGGAGAAAGGATCCGATGGCGCGCGCGCGGCCAATCATCTTCCCGCGACCAGCCGATTCCTGATCAACGGTGAACCGACGGAGAGCATGCTCGCCTCGGGCTGCAAGGGTTCGATGCGCGTCAAGGTCAGAACGAAGGGTCGCGAAGCGCATTCGGCATACCCGCAGCTTGGCGTGTCTGCCATCGAGCCGATGCTCAGGCTGTTGCCGACCGTGCACACGCTGCCACTCCCGGTTGACGAGGTGCTTGGCGCCACAACCGTCAATATCGGCGTGATCCACGGTGGCACGGAGGCGAACATCATTCCCGGCCAGTGCGAGGCGGAATTGATGTTCAGGCTTGTCAGCGATCCGGCGCCACTTCGAGAGGCGATCGAGAAGTGGGTGGACGGCATCGCGACACTCGAATGGGGCTCGTTCATTCCCGCACAGCACTTTCACACCGTTCCCGGCTTCGAGGCACGACCTGTGTCGTACACGTCCGACATTCCTCTGCTGCCGCGCTGGGGGACGCCACTCCTGTTCGGTCCGGGCTCGATTCACACCGCGCACACTGATCACGAGTTCGTCTCGGTGCCTGAACTGCGCGCCAGCGTTGAGACCTACATGACTCTCACACGCACGCTGCTGGGGTCGTAAGTGACGCTGCCGCATCCCTTCAACGGACAGCGACTCCCGGTGGCGATTCTTGGCGCCACGGGCATGGTCGGACAGACATTCGTGCGCCTGCTGGCGGATCATCCCTGGTTTCGGGTAACGACGGTTGCTGCCTCCGAACGATCAGCAGGTCGTACGTATGCTGATGCGACCCGATGGCTCGAGGGCGACATGCCGGAGGCCGTCCGGGGACTGATCGTCCAACCCTGCGATCCGACCGCGCTGAGCGAATCCGTGGTGTTCTCGGCGCTGGACAGTGGACCGGCGCACGAGATCGAGCCTGCATTTGCCCGGCGCGGTGCGGTGGTGCTCTCGAACGCCAAAAGTTATCGCATGGCGCCCGACGTGCCGCTGCTGATCCCGGAGATCAATGCACCCCACCTGGCCCTGATCGATACCCAGCGTCAGCTCCGTGAGTGGCCCGGCGCGATCGTGACAAATGCCAACTGCGCCACGATTGTACTTGCGATGGCGCTCGCCCCGCTGCATGCCGCGTTTGGCGCCCGCCGCTTGTTCGTCGCCACGATGCAGGCCGTGTCCGGCGCAGGGTATCCCGGTGTCTCGGCGCTCGACATCCTCGGCAACGTCATTCCGTACATCGGAGACGAGGAGCCAAAGCTCGAGTCGGAGGGTCAGAAGATCCTCGGCACGTTCACCGGGACATCCATTTCTCACGCGCCGTTCGTGGTCAGCGCGCATACCAATCGTGTGCCGGTTGAACACGGCCACACGGTGTGCGTGTCGGCATCGTTCGACACGCTTGTCACGCCGGACGCAGCCCTCGAAGTACTCCGTTCGTGGCGCGGTCACGAGGCGTCGTGGGGGCTACCGTCGTCGCCGCCTGCGCCGCTCGTGATCCACACGAGTGCCGACCGCCCGCAGCCGCGACGGGACGTGCACAGCGACGGTGGAATGAGCGTCCACGTCGGGCGCGTCCGCAGTGATCCTCAGTTCCACATTCGGCTGGTGGCGATGGGTCACAACGTCAGTCGTGGCGCCGCGGGAGCGTCGGTTCAGAACGCAGAATTGCTGGCGTCGCACGGTGTGATCGGCGCCACATGATTGTTTCCAAGTTCGGCGGGACATCCGTTGCGGATGCGACGGCCATTCTTCGAACCACGGAGATTGTGCGCGGACGCCTTGATCGCGGCCCGGTCGTCGTCGTGTCAGCCCTGGCAGGCGTGACGAACGCGCTGTTGGGCATTGCCCACCTGGCCAGCGAAGGCAACTTGATTCCGGCCGTCTCGAGCGTGCAGGCGCTCCGTGAACGGCATCTCGACGAAGTCGACGTGCTGTTGCGTGACTCATCGGAGCACAACGAGATCAGTGCGGAAATCAGTGTGATTTTCGATGAGCTGGCCTCGCTCTGCGAGGCGCTGTCCGTGCTTGGATTCATCACGCCCCGCAGCCTTGACGCCATCGCCGCCATGGGCGAGCGGGCCTCGTCGATGCTGGTGGCTGCGGCGTTCCGGGCGCGAGGGATCGATGCCGCGCACATCGACGCACGACGAGTCATGCTCACGGACGGCACCTTCGGCAAGGCCGAACCACAGCCCGCGGCCATCGCGGCCGCATCGCGGGAGCTCGTCGCGCCCATCGTGCTGGAAGGCAAGGTGCCGGTTCTCGGTGGATTCATTGGATCGAGTCCCGACGGTATCACCACCACACTGGGACGCGGCGGTTCCGACTACAGCGCGTCGTTGATCGGCGCTGCACTTCAGGCCGAGTCGATCGAAATCTGGACCGACGTGGACGGAATGCTGACCGCTGACCCACGTGTGGTGCCCGAAGCACGACCAATCGAGCAGATCCGTTTCGATGAGGCGAGCGAGCTGGCCAGCTTCGGCGCCAAGGTGCTGCATCCGGCGACGATTGCGCCGGCGGTGCGCCTCGGTATTCCGGTCTGGATCTACAACTCGCACAATCCCGCCGGACACGGCACGCGCATCACATTTGACGCTCCACGTCGATCGGTCACGGCCATCGCCGCAAAACGGGAGACGACGATCCTGCGCGTCGCGACCGGAAGGATGCTGTTCCAGCACGGTTTCCTCCGTCGCGTCTTTGAGCTGTTTGATGAGCACGCCGTCTCCGTGGACGTTGTCGCGACGAGCGAGGTCTCGGTCTCCGTGACCGTCGACGATTCGGCACCGCTGGATGTGCTGGTGGGTGCGCTCCGCCAGATCGGTGATGTCTCGGTGGAGCGGCGCCGGGCAATCATCAGCGTCGTCGGTTCCGGGATCGCGGACGACGCTGACGCGATCGGTTCGGTGCTGCGTGCACTGGGTCACCGGCGGATCCACATGTTGTCACTGAGCGCCAGCGCCATCAACCTCACGATCCTGGTCGATGACGATGATGTGCCGGAGGCCATGCGCGCATTGCACGCTGCGCTCTTCGAGAGGCCGATGCCGTGACGATGCGTATCGCTGTGTTTGGTCTCGGTCGGCTTGGTCGGGAGATCGCGGCGCTGGCCCCTGATCGTGATGCCGCGATTGTGGCAACGTTCGACCGGACACAACGCGCCACCGCCGAATCGCTGCGTGCATCGGGAGCTGATGTCGCCATCGACGTGAGTGTCACGGAGGCGGTGCCCGAGCACGTGGACACCTGCCTCGCTGCCAGCGTACCGCTGGTCATTGGCGTCACCGGCTGGCAGCACAGGATGGATGAAGTGCTGCGCGCGTGCAGTGCGGCGGATGGCGGAGTCCTCATTGCGCCGAATTTCAGCATTGGCGCGGTACTCTTCTCGGTCGTCGTCGCCGATGCGGCACGCCGGTTCTCCGCCTCGCTCGGTTTCGACGCAGCGATCGTTGAGTCGCATCATGCCATGAAGAAAGACGCGCCTTCGGGCACCGCCAGGCAGCTGGCAGCCGTCGCGTTGCGGGCTCGCGGCACGGAAGTGCCCGTCACGAGCGTTCGCGTCGGCCACGTTCCTGGCGTGCACACGCTTGTGCTTGATGCCCCGTTCGAGCAGGTCACACTGACCCATGAAGCACGTGACCGGCGGGTCTTTGCCGATGGCGCGCTCCGCGCCGCGCACTGGATGCGGAGTCGGAAGGGGACATTCACGATGGTGGACGTTGTTCGCGATCTCACCGGAGAGCTCTGATGGGTGATTTTCACGTGACGCCGCTGCGCGGGTGCGGCACGGCTCTCATCACGCCGTTCACCGGTGCGGGTGCAGTGGACGAACCGGCACTGCGCGCCCTGGTGGACTGGCAGATCGAACAGAACATCGATTTCCTGGTCCCATGCGGCTCCACCGGTGAGGCGGCCACGCTCGATCTGCAGGAGCACCTGCGCATCGTCGAGGTGACATCCGAAGCGGCGGCGGGTCGAGTGCCGATCGTCGCTGGCGCCGCGTCGAACGATACGCGAAAGGCGATCGCCCTCTCGAAGGCCGTGATCGCCGCCGGCGCAACGCACCTGCTGCACGCCTCGCCGATGTACAACCGACCGCCGCAGCGTGGAATTCTCGCCCATTTCCGCGCCATCGCGGACGCCGTCTCGAGGCCAGTCGTCCTGTATAACGTTCCGGCGCGTACGGCCAGCAACATGGAAGCGTCGACCACGCTGTCGCTGGCCGCGCACCCGAATATCGTCGCGATGAAGGAAGCCAGCGGGAACCTCGCCCAGATCGACGAGATCCTGCTCAACCGGCCCGACGGCTTTTCCGTGCTGTCAGGCGACGACGCCAGCACGGTGCCCCTGATGGCTCGCGGTGCGAATGGCGTGGTCTCCGTGGTATCGAACGCAGTGCCACGCGCGATGAGTGCACTGACGCACGCCATGCTGTCCGGCGACCATCAGCACGCTCATGAGATTGATGCAACGCTGAAATGGCTCTACGGCGCATCCGGTGTGGAGGCGAACCCACTCCCGATCAAGGCTGCAATGTGGATGCTTGGCCGCGCCGAGAACGTGCTGCGGTTGCCGCTGGTGCCGCTGGCCGATGAACATCTGAAGGCGGTGCGCGACGCGCTGGTGTCCGCAGGAGCCTTGGCACGATGAACGATCCCGAACTGCAACACTCAATCGGTGAACTCGCGGCAACACCGGCTGGCACGCCGCTGCCTGCAATCGCCCGCGAAGTGGTCACTTCGTTGCTCGACGCCCTTGAACGCGGAGATCTTCGCGCGGCTGAGCGTGGAGCGGATGGCGTCTGGAGTGCGATCCCCTGGGTGAAGCAGGGAATCCTCCTGTCATTCCGGCTTGGAAAGATGGTGGACCTGTCTCCCGGCCCCGGCGCGGGAGACTTCAGCTTCATCGACAAGGACACGATGCCGCCTCGGCGGTTTTCGGTGGCAGACGGGATTCGGGTCGTGCCAGGCGGCAGCACCGTTCGACGCGGCGCATTCCTGTCGCCTGGCGTGGTATGCATGCCTCCGATGTACGTCAACGTCGGCGCGTGGGTTGGTGCGTCGACCATGATCGACTCGCACGCGCTGGTCGGAAGCTGCGCACAGATCGGTGCGCGTGTTCACCTCAGTGCGGCGGCGCAGATCGGTGGTGTGCTCGAACCAATCAACGCGTCGCCGGTCGTGATCGAGGACGACGTGATCGTTGGTGGAAACTGTGGCGTGTATGAGGGCACCGTGGTCCGGCAAGGCGCCGTACTCGGTGCCGGCGTCGTGCTCACTCGCGGCACGCCGGTATTCGACCTCGTTCACGAGCGTGTCTATCGGGGCTCCGCGTCGGCCCCGCTGGTGATCCCGGCGGATGCGGTCGTCGTGCCTGGTGCGCGCAGCGTTCGCGGGAGTTTCGCCACGGCGGAAGGACTCAGCCTGCAGACGCCGGTGATCGTGAAGTACCGTGACGACAAGACGGACCTCGCCACCGCGCTCGAGTCGTGGCTCCGGTGAGTGCCGTGCGCCGCGTGACGGTGCCGGGCGACAAGTCGATTTCGCATCGGGCACTCATGCTGTCTGCACTCGCCACAGGTGAAAGTGTCCTGCGCGGCGTCCTGCCGTCGGCCGATGTGCAACGGACAGCAGCCGTCCTCGGCGCGATGGGCGTGGACATCGTTGCGCGTTGGGACAGTGACACGGTATTGCGCATAGTGGGGAAGGGTCGGCGTGGACTGACGCAGCCGGCCGCCCCTCTCGATTGCGGCAACAGCGGCACCACGGCTCGCCTGATGGCAGGTGTGGTCGCTGGCCATGCCATGGTCGCGACATTCACTGGTGACGCGAGCCTGAGTCGGCGACCGATGCGCAGGATCGCGCGGCCATTGACGAGCATGGGCGCGGCATTCCGATTCGACGGGGACGACGGATTGCCGATGACGGTGCAAGGTGGAGAGCTGCATGGCATTGACTGGGTCAGCCCGACCGCCAGTGCCCAGGTGAAGAGCGCCGTGTTGCTCGCCGCGCTCACGTCAGGACAGTCGGCCCGCGTGCAGGAATCACTGCGATCCCGTGATCACACGGAACGCATGCTCGCGGCCCTCGGCGCACCGGTCACGGTCACGGGTGATTCCGTTCGACTGGATCCAGTCACGTCCCTCAGCCCGCTGGACTTCGAGGTGCCCGGTGACCCGTCATCGGCGCTCTTTCTGATTGCGAGCGCCGTGCTGCGTGGCCTGGCGATCGAGGTGCACAACGTCGGAGTCAACGCTACGCGTGGCGGCGCATTTCAGGTGCTGGAGCGGATGGGGGTGTCGCTGTCGTTCGAGAATCAGCGGAATGCAGGGGGTGAACCCGTTGCCGACATCTGTGTTGCACCCTCAGTGGGGTTGCGAGGCACTGACATCTCTGGCGACGAGGTGCCGTCGCTGATTGATGAGATTCCGATTCTGGCCTGCCTCGCGGCAGTGGCCGAGGGAGAGACGCGCATCACTGGGGCGGCCGAGTTGCGCGTGAAGGAGAGCGACCGGATCAGTGCGGTGGTTGCGAATCTTCGAGCCATCGGTGCCGACGCTGATGAGCTGCCTGACGGGATGGTGGTTCGTGGCGGAGCGCGGCAGCTCGAGGGCCATATCGTCACACACGCCGATCATCGCATCGCGATGGCATTCGGTGTACTCGGCAGCCTCGGCGAGAACGCCGTGCGAGTGGACGATGGCACCTGTGTCGATGTGTCATTCCCGGGTTTCTGGGAGGCGCTCGCCGGGATCGGTGCGTCGCAATGAGTTCGCAGCCGCTCGTGATCGCGATCGACGGCCCGGCCGCGTCGGGCAAGTCCAGCACGGCGCAGTGGGTTGCCCGACAGCTGGGTATCCGGCATGTGGACAGCGGCGCGCTCTACCGCGCGCTCACAGTCGTGGCGCTCGAGTCGAGTCCGGACGCGGCCCGCTGGGATGTGGCGACGGTGCTCGAGGGCGGAAGCCGCATCACGCTGGTGCCCGGCGAGCGCACCTTCATACCACTGATCGACGGTGCGCGCGATGACGCACGGTTGCGCGGGGCGGCGGTGACCGCCGGCGTCTCAGTGGTCGCATCGATGCCTGAAGCCCGGACGTGGGTGAACGAACAGGTTCGCACGACGGCTCGCGACCACGCAGTCGTCGTCGACGGCCGTGACATCGGCACGGTGGTGTTTCCGCAGGCCACACTCAAGATCTTCCTCGTTGCCGATTCATGGGAACGCGCACGCCGCCGGCTGCAGCAGCGACTGGGTCGGTCACCTGCCGACGATGAGATCGCGGAAGAGACCGAAGCACTCGTGCGTCGCGACGCGGCCGACAAGACGCAGACGGTGCAGGCTCGCGATGCCATCCTGCTCGACACGACGTATCTGACCCAGGCCGATCAGGTCGCGCGGATCGTCGCGCTCGCACGCGCGGCCATTGAGCGCGGCGCGGATGCCGAGACGGAGTAGGCTCGTGTCTCAGGCCGTTGCGCGCCATCGACTGGATCCGTGCGCGACCCATGGCCCTGTGCAAACAAGGCCGAGCCGGCAATAAGTTTCCGGCGGCGGCGGCATCGTCGTAGCAGGCTGGCATTCCATCTCACCCTTCGAGGCCACCGTGCCCGTTCTCTTCGCGCTGCTGCTGTCCAACTGGTGGATCGTGCTCGCCGTGCTGTTCCTGGTCTTCTACCGGTTCACCTTCCGGCTCTTCGGGATCGTGATCATCCGGCAGGACGCGGTTGGCATCGTGAACAAGAAGTGGAAGCTGATTGGCTCGGACAAGTCGCTTCCCGACGGGCGGCTGGTCGCACTGCGGGGAGAAGCGGGCATTCAGGCAGATACGCTGGCTCCCGGAATCAAGTTCGGGTACTGGCCGTGGCAGTATGAATTGTATCTGCGCCCGTTCATCACGATCGATGAAGGATCCATCGGCGTCGTCGAGTCTCGTGATGGTGTTCCGCTCCCCGCGGGCAGGGTGCTCGCGAAGTACGTGGACTGCGATTCGTTCCAGAACGCGCGTGCATTTCTCGAGCTGGGTGGTGAGCGCGGCCCGCAGATCACCATCATTCCGCCTGGAACGTACCGTATCAACACGGCACTGTTCACCGTCGTGCAGGAGAAGGTGACCGAAATTGAAGACAACATGGTCGGCATCGTCACCACCCGGGAGGGAACGCCGCTGGCCAGCGGCGAGATCGCCGGGAAGGAAGTGGCAGGCCACAACATGTATCAGGATGGACAGGGCTTCGTCGATCGCGGTGGCTGCAAGGGACTGCAGGAGCAGGTGATTCTCGCGGGCCGCTACTTCATCAACCCGAGATTCGCGACGGTCGAAGTCAAGGAGATGACCACGGTGCCGATCGCCAATGTCGGTGTCGTCATCTCGTATGTCGGTGATATCGGTGTCGATGTCACCGGCGAGAGCTTCAAGCACGGCAATCTCGTCGGCCGCGGGCAGAAGGGCGTCTGCATCGAACCGCTGGATCCAGGCAAGTATCCGATCAACCCGTACACGCACAAGGTCGAGATCGTCCCGACGGCTAACGTCGTTCTCAACTGGGCGACCGGAAAGACCGAGTCCCACAATCTCGACAAGAACCTGTCGACCATCTCGGTCCGTTCATCGGATGGCTTCACGTTCAACCTCGACGTCAGCCAGATCATACACATTCCCCGTACCGACGCACCGAAGGTCATCGCGCGCTTCGGCAACCTGATGAACCTCGTGACGCAGGTGCTGGAGCCGACCATCGGCAACTACTTCCGGAACGCCGCGCAAGGCTCCGACGTCATCGACTTTCTCAAGGGCCGCCAGCAGCGGCAGGGCGATGCGAAGACGAAGATCAGCGAGGCACTTCAGCAATACAATGTCGGCGCAGTGGACACTCTCATCGGTGACATCACGCCTCCGCTCGACCTGATGAAGACGCTCACCGACCGGAAGCTCGCTGAGCAGCAGAAGATCACGTTCGATACCGAACGCATGGCGGAAGACACGCGCAAGGAATTGCAGCAGGCCCGCGCGCTTGCCGATACGCAGGCGCGAGTGGTCGACGCCGAGCGGAGCGTGACCATTGCGGAATTCGCGGCACAGGCGACCGTCAAGAAAGCCGAGGGCGACCTGCGGGCGAAGACGCTGAATGCCGAGGGCGATGCGAAGGCAAAGACGCTCAACGCCGAGGGTGACGCGCGGGCGAAATCCCTCAACGCCGAGGCCGACGCAACGGTGCTGAAAATGGTCGGCGACGCACAGGCAATGAAGACGCTGGCCGTCGGCAACGCGGAGGCCGAGGTCATCCAGCGCAAGACCGATGCAGTGGGGCAGGTGAACTACGCGATGATCGAGATCGGCCGCGCACTGGCGGAGAACAACATCAAGCTTGTTCCTGAGATCGTCGTCGGCGGTGGCATCGGAGGCTCGTCGGGCTCGATCGTCGACGTGTTGATGGCAAACCTTGTGCGTGATGGGATGATGAAGGCCAAGGGCGCGGCACTCGCGAGTGATCTGCCTCCAGGCACGCAAGCGTAGGCTCTGGCCGTGAGTCCGTTGCCTCGTCAGTCTCCCCGCACATAATGACGAGCACTCATCGAGCAGTGCAGGGGGACGCCGTCTCGTGGAAGCGAGGCATCGTTCGTGTCCACATGTACCTCGGTGTGGCGCTGGCGCTCCTGTTCATCATGTGGTTCAGCAGTGGCGTCGTCCTCGTGTTCAATCCGTTTCCGTCGATCACGCCGGATGAGCGGTTTCGCCTCCTGCCCACGCTTGCGTGCAAGCAGTGTACGGTCAGCGTCGATGACGCACTGCGCCTCACCGCGATCGGCGTCACTCCGATCTCTCGTTCTACGGCGCGGCTTGGGATGCTCGGTGCACGCCCCGTCTGGCGTGTAACCGACGGCAAGCGCCGCGTGCAGGCCGTGTACGCCGATTCCGCCCGTGTCGTTTCGCCGATCGATTCGGTGAGCGGTGCAGAACTCGCGCGCGCGGTCGGGATCCGGCGCGCCGGTCATCCGGGCGCCGCACTGCGCGTCCGGTATCTGCGGACACTCACAGAGCCCGATCAATGGACACTTGAATCACCACTGCCATCACAGATGCCGCTGCTCGAGTTCGAGCTCGGCGATGCTGCCTCGACGCACGTCTACGTCTCCATCACCGGCGCGGAAGCCGTCACTGCGACGACCCGGCGCGGTCGAACCATGGCCTGGTTCGGTGCCATCCCGCACTGGATCTATCCAGCCGCCCTGCGGAGAAATGTCCGGGTGTGGTCATGGGTCGTCATCGTGATCGGTGTGCTTGGAACCATCATGTGCATTGCCGGTATGGTCATCGGCGTGTGGCAGTGGCGGAGGGGAATCCGGAGGATTCGGCGAGACGGCACCCTTCGCCCGCGATCGCCGTATCGGGATCCGATCATGCGCTGGCATCACCTGCTCGGCCTCGCGTTCGGGTTGTTCACCTGCACCTGGGTTTTCAGCGGTCTGCTCAGCGTGAACCCTGGCGACTGGAGCCCCGGCGCTGTGCCGCGGCACGGCATGCTCGAGCGCTGGCATGGTGCGTCGAGCAACGCGTCCGACACGATTCCGCCCCGAGACGCGTGGACGGCTGCCGTCAGGCGTGGCATCGAGGTGCGGGAGATGCAGCCAGTGAAGCTGGCGGGCCGCGAGGTCTGGCTCATGCGATCGGGTGACGGAACGGGCACGCTGATCGCGGCGGACAGCCTGCCGTCGCAAGGCGTCGTCCTGAGGGAAGCGGAACTCGTTGCCCGGGCCGATGCGGCCATGTTCGGCGTCGCGCGTGGGCACGCCGACCTTCTCACCGAGTACGACGACCACTATCGCGCCACCGAGGGCAGGACACCGGTGCTCCCGGTGCTCCGTGTCCAGTATCGTGACGCGGATCGGACCTGGCTCTACATCGATCCGGAGACGGCGACGCTCGTGGCGACGATACCGTCGCGCACCCGGACTGAGCGATGGCTCTACTCGGGACTCCACGACCTGGACTTCGCGTTCCTGACCTCTCGGCCCCTGCTCCGGAACGCCCTGTTGCTGAGCCTCTCGGCCGGCGGCTTGCTCAGTTCGCTGGCTGGGCTCCTTCTCGCTCTCCGCTGGACCCGGGAGCTGGTCGGCGCTGGCCGGACCTACAGGCGCCGGTAGCCAGCTGCGACCTGGACCACTCGGCGTTGACCAGCAATGACGTCTGGTCTAGCTTTCAAGGTTCTCATTTCGCCAGCCACCATTTGCTGAGCGATCTCCCTTATGCCTCGGCGCGGCGAGCTCACCATACCGCGCAGTCTGGAGCCACACACTTCATGTCCGAACCCGAAGTCGAGATCGCACTCGACGACTCCACAACCGGCACGGTCCTCACGCCACGCGAGAAGCGCGATCTCCAGCGCTCGCAGCTTCGACCGCTTGCCAACCGCCGCCCCGAACTCTACGAGGAAGACGAATACACCTCGGAAGACTATGAGCGGATGATCGCGATGTACCAGGGCACGATGGCCTCGATCGAAGAAGGTGAGATCGTCAAGGCCACGGTCATGGAAATCCGCGAAAACCTCGTCATCCTGGATATCGGCTTCAAGTCCGAAGGCTCGATTCCGCTCGAAGAGTTCAAGGACCTGCCCGACCTCAAGGCCGGCGACATTGTGGAAGTGCTCCTCGAACATCTCGAGGATCAGGAAGGCTCGGTCGTGCTGTCGAAGAAGAAGGCCGACTTCATGCGTGTCTGGGAACGTATCCGCGTTGCCTACGAAAGCGATCAACCGGTCACCGGTACGCTCGTCAAGAAGATCAAGGGTGGCGTGGTCGTCGACCTCATGGGTGTGGACGCCTTCCTCCCGGGTTCGCAGATCGCGCTGCGTCGCGTGCCGAATATCGACGAGCTGCTCGGCCAGACGTACGATTTCAAGATCATCAAGCTCAACAAGCGTCGACGCAACATCGTCGTGTCTCGTCGTGTGATCCTCGAGAACGAGCGTGCCGGCAAGCGCGAAAAGCTCATGAAGGAGCTCGAGAAGGATCAGGTGCGGAAGGGCGTCGTGAAGAACATCACGGATTTCGGTGCGTTCATCGATCTCGGTGGAGTCGACGGCCTCCTGCACATCACGGACATGTCGTGGGGCCGTATCTCGCACCCCACCGAGATGGTGCACATCGGTCAGGAACTGGACGTCAAGGTTCTCGATATCGATTGGCAGCGTGAGCGCATCTCGCTCGGCCTCAAGCAGCTCCAGGCGTATCCGTGGAAGGACGTCGCCGCGAAGTACCCGGTCGGTACACGCGTCAACGGCAAGGTGGTCTCCATCACCAACTACGGCGCATTCATCGAGCTCGAGCCGGGCATCGAAGGCCTGGTGCACATCTCCGAGATGAGCTGGACC
>JANMNM010000138.1:0-15149 GCA_031373905.1 Gemmatimonadaceae bacterium
GACGTCGTCTCGCGCTTCCAGTCGTTCACCTGCTCCTGACGTGCCTGGGCAAGCTGGTCGGCCGCCTGCTGCATCGATTGCGACGCGCGCTGTGCGCCCTGCTGCATCGCCTGCGGATCGCGCGCCGCCTCCTGCATCTGCCGGCTCGCCGCCTCGCTGTTCTGGCGCGCCTGCTCCGTGCGCTGCGCACCACGCTGGGCGTCCGAATCGCGAAGCCGCTTGGTCAGCTCATTGATGTCCCGCGTCAGCGACTCATTCGCGCGTGCAAGACGCGCGGCCTGCTGTTCGCGCTGCGCTGCCGTCGCCTGCCCGGACGAATCGGCCAGCTTGCGCTGTGCCGACGCCAGGTCCTGCGCCTCGTCGCGAAGCGTCTCCATCGTGCCTTCGAGCGCAGCACGCTTGAGCATTTCGGCATTCCGCTCGAGTTGTTCGCGCAACGCCTGTTGCTGCTTCGCCAGATCGTCCAGGGACTGCCGGGTGGCCTGTTGATCCAGGCGCTGCGCGGATTGCTCGAGCTGCTGCAACCGCTGCATCATCTGCGGGGCCAGCGCTTCCTGCATCATGCGTTGCGCCTCGGCCAGCCGACCGGCAAGCGCCGAGTCCAGCGCGCCGGCACCGCGCAGCTGGTCGGAAAGCTGCTTCGCCTGCTGCTGGAGCTGTTGCGCCTGCTGTTGCAATGCACGCTGCTGCTGCGCCATCTGCGACGCCTTCTCACGCGCGTCGAACGACATCGGCTGACCGTTCTCGCCACTGGCGCGCGCGTTCCGCGCGGCATCGGATGTCTGCTGCGCCAGTGCCTGCTGCTGCTTCGCAAGCGACACCGCTCCCGCCGCGACACTGTCTGCCGTGGCACGCGCCTGCTCCCGCCGCTCCGTCACGCCGGCGCGACGCAGCACGAGTGTGCGACTGCGTCCGGTCTGTCGCCACGGCGACGCATCGGTCGCGGTCACGTCAACCCGCAGCGAGCCGTCGTCGCCCTTCAATCCCAGTGCGTCGAGATCCAGCGGCACGGACCCTTCGAACGACGGCCCGCGCCGCAGCAGCAACTCACGGCGCGCCACCACCGCATCGCCCGAGCGTACCACCATCACCACGTTCGCAAGCGCATGGTCATCCGTCGCAAGCACACTCACCGTGGCCGTCGCTCCGCCAAGCAGCAGCGTATCACTTGTCGATACGAGTTGCACCTGCGGCGCGGAATCCGCCCGGATATCAAGGGCAAACGGCGGCGGCAGCTCCTGCAGCGCAGTCGAGGCATCCGCCTCCCACGCCCATCGGGCGCTGCGCTCGGCCACCAGGCGTCCCTCCACCTTCTCGCCGCGCACGACGAGTCCCACCCGGTCTCCCTCATCGCTGCGCAGCGTTGCCACTGTCAGGGGAACGGAGGCGCGCGCGCGAAGTGTCAGCACCGTGCCGCGTGGCAGAACCAGCACTCCCGCCAGCGCCACATCCTCGTCCACTCGCCCGAGGTATGCCGGATAACTGGCCTGCACGACCACATCGCCGAGGTACGGCTTGTCCGTGACACGGACCCGATGTGGCGCGGTGGATGCGCGCCCATCGCTGATCACCAACGTGACGTCGTCGTCCAGGACAGGCAGCGTGCGCTCCCCGTGATCGCCTCGAATCGCGATCGTCTCAACCAGCACCTTGCCGTCCTGCTTTCTGATCTCGAGCGTCAATGCGGCGCGTCCGGCCGCGCTCACGCGCACCGTCGGTGTACTGCCGCGCAGCGCAATCGCAGGAGCCTCGAGCACGAGCGTCGGGAGCAGGCTGCCGTTCCACGCGCCGATCGGATTGGTGAGTGCCGCGGCCCCGTCGCGCCAGAATGCCGCGGCGCCAAGCGTCGCAACCAGCGCGCCGGCAGTCCACTGCAGCATCTGCTGGCGCAGGCCGCGCATCACGCCGAAGGATTGGGGCGCACGAGGCGCGCGAGTGCCCGCCAATGCACTTGATGTCGTTGCCGCAGCGTACGCGCCGAGCGGTCCGCTGTCTGCCACTTCCCGTGCCACGCGCAGCGAGCCGCGACGAAGTCGTTGCTCTGTTTCGATGGACTCCGCCACCGCATCCGGCGCCGTGAGACGCTCCGCCTCCGATCGACGGCGGCGCCACACCCAGACCGCGGCACCGATCGCGGCAGCCCAGATCACGAACGGCACGATGCGTGGCAGCACGAGCCAGCGGCCGCCGCCCAGCACCGGAATACCAACGGCCGCGGCGCTCAGCAGTGGAAGCACGACCGTCGCGATGCGTGTCTCGCGCGCGAGCTGCAGCAGTGCGCTGCGCTCGTCGCGCACGATCGCGTCGAGTTGACCGACCGCGCTGTGCGGCATGGACGGAGCCGTCATGGCTGCAGCCGGCTCGTCACGGCATACGTCACGAGGTTCACGCCCATACGGAGCGCCGACTCGTGCAACTCCGGTGGATCAGTGGGATACGTCCCCGCATCTTCCCATCCGTTGCCGAGATCGGCCTGAAATGTGTAGTAGAGGACCAAACGGTCTCCGACGAAGATTCCCATGCCACGCGCCGGCTTGGCGTCATGCTCGTGGATCTTCGGTACCCCGCGCGGGAACGGATAGACCATCCGGTAGATCGGGTGATTCAACGGAACATCCACCAGCGGTCGATCGGGAAAGAGCTGCCGAATCACGATGCGAAAGCTGCTGTCGAGACCATAGTTGTCATCCACGTGCAGGAAGCCGCCACGCAACAGGTACGAGCGCAGCCGCGTCACCTCGTCCGGATCGACGGTCATCGTGCCGTGGCCCGTCACGTGGAGAAACTGATAGTCGGAGAGCTGCGGGTCGCGGAACGTGACCGTGTACTCCTGCCGATCCACCGGCAGCGACGTGCGTTCTGCCACCGCGCGGATCAGGTTCTTCAGGCTCGACGCGTTGGCGTACCAGTCGCCGCCTCCGTTGTAGTGCACGCGAGCGATGCGCACTCGCGCCGTCGACAACGCGGACGCTGCGTGAAGGTCGCGCGTGCCCGCGCGCGGCGCCGATGCGGCCGTCAGCACGCACACCAGGACCCCGCTCCCCGCACCGATCCACCGCCGCGTACCGATCATGTGCCCTGCGCCAGCCGATACGCTTCGTTTCGCGGCACGCCGAACTCCTCCTGCAGGTGACGGACGGTATCGCGAACGGAGGATCCCTCCGCCCGCAGTGCGGAGGCGCGCCGCGCGGCGCCCTCAGCGTCAGGGGCCACAGGGGGAGCCCCCTCGATCAACACCACAACCTCGCCCCGAGGGGGAGTGCTGCTGTAGTACGCACCGAGTTCTGACACCGTTCCGCGCCGGAACTGTTCATGCACCTTCGTCAGCTCCCGCGCCACCACCGCGCGGCGGTCGCCGCCGCCCGCCGCCACGAGGGTCGCGAGGAGTTCGCCAACCCGTGGCGGCGCCTCGTAGAGGATCACCGTGTGCCGCGAAGCCAGCGCCTCGGCTGCCGCCGCCGCCCGCTCGTTCCGGGCCCGGGGGAGGAACCCGAGGAACGTGAACGAGTCACCGGGCAGCCCGCTCGCGACCAGCGCGGCCAGGATTGCGGAGGCGCCTGGAATCGGCACCACCCTGATTCCGGCGGCGATTGCGGCGTCCACCAGCCGCGCGCCCGGGTCGGACACCAGCGGCGTCCCCGCATCGCTGATGAGCGCGATGTCGTCGCCCGCCAGCAGCCGCTCCACCAGTCGCGGCGCCTGCTCCGCCTCGTTGTGCGCGTGATAACTGCGCACCGGGGTCGCGATCCCCGCCCAGGCCAGCAGCGGAGCACTGTGGCGCGTGTCCTCCGCCACGATGAGCGCAACCTGCTTCAGCGTCTCGACTGCCCGTGGTGTCAGATCCGCTCGATTTCCGATCGGCGTCGCAACGAGGTAGAGCGTGCCAGTCATGGTTCGAGCAAGATGCTGCGCCAGCGCGGCCGGCGACAGCGGGCCGTGAAAACAGGGCGAGGGGTGCACGACACCGTGTGCACCCCTCGCTCCTCACCGAACACGAACACCGCGCGACAGCGCGATCAGACGTGCTTCTCGAAGTACGTCTGCAGCTGCGCCTTTGGCATTGCGCCAACCACCTGATCCACGACCTTGCCATCCTTCACGAACAGCAGCGTCGGGATCGAGCGGACATTGAAGCTCGATGCCGTCTTCTGGTTGGCATCCACATCAAGCTTGGTGATCTTCACCTTGCCGGCGTACTCAGTGGCCAGCTGGTCGAGGATCGGCGCCACCATGCGGCACGGGCCGCACCAGGTCGCCCAGAAATCCACCACCGCCAGCCCCTTGTGGTCGAGCACTTCGTTCTGGAAATCGCCGTCGGTGACGGCCGTAACATTCGCCATGGTTCTCACCTGTCATGGGCGGCCCGTCAGACGGCCCCCCTGCTAAAGTTCTCTCCATCATGTCAGATACCGCACCCCGCGGCACCCGCATCGCGCACATCGGTCTCGCAGTTTCCTCGATCGACCAGATCCTGCCGTTCTACCGTGACATCCTCGGCCTGCCCGAGGTGCCGCTCGATGACGCCGATGGGGCGCGCATCGCCGGCGTGGCAGCCGGAGAGTCCCTCGTCGAACTGCTCGAGGCCCGTACTCCCGACTCACCCATCGGCAAGTTCATCGCCAAACGCGGGCCGGGCATCCATCACATCTGTTTCGCCGTCGACGACCTGGACGCCACCCTCGCGCGGTGTGCCGCGCACGGCCTCCGGCTCATCGACGCAACACCCCGGCTCGGTGCGGAAGGTAAACGGATTGCCTTCCTGCACCCTGCCGGCACCAACGGCGTACTGGTCGAGTTATCCGAATACTAGCGACGAGGTTCCGCGGGCTGCGCGGAGCAGAACCCACGCAGGGGCTTGAGATCGGTATCTTCGATGAACCAGCGCTGATCCGGGCCGGGGGTTGCCACCATCACGGTTTGGGCCGTCAGCTGCCCGCGCTGCAGCTCGATTCGCACGTTGCGCTTCTGCCCCGCGCCCGGCACATCCGACAGGATGCGGTAGCGGTCGTGATTGAGGTTGCATTGCATCACGAGGATGCGCTTTTCAAGTTCTGCCCTGTCCTTGAACAGCTGCCGAGCAGGTCCCCTCACGCTCCCCCAGATGATCGAGGTCGCCTGCACGTCTTCCGCGCGGATCGAGGCGAGGAACTGCTCCGCAGCCTGGCGCGGTCCGTCCGCACCGACCACACCCGCCGCCACAACCCTGCTGCCCGAGCGGCAGGCACCAAGCACCAGCGTCAGTGCTATCACGGTCCGTCGCATCACGTTTTCCACTCCATGAGTCCGATTGATAATGTCGAGCGAAGGTAATCCTGAGGCGAATGCCTCACCACGCACTGCTCCGTACCAGCGTCTCTACGTCAACATCGACCACGTCGCGACACTCAGACAGGCACGTCGTGGCACGCAGCCGGATCCCGTCGAGGCCGCTCGCTGGTGTGAGGATGCCGGAGCCGACGGCATCACCGTGCATCTTCGTGAGGATAGGCGCCATATACAGGACGCCGATGTGGAGACCCTCTCCAGTGTCGTCCGTTCCCGCCTGAATCTCGAAATGGCGTGCACGGATGAGATGCTCGCGATCGCCCTGCGCCTGCGGCCGTACCAGGTGACGATTGTGCCCGAGCGGCGCCAGGAAATCACGACCGAAGGCGGACTCGACCTTCGGCACGATCCCGTTGCCCTGCGACGAGTCGTTGGCGAGCTCAACCGTGACGGCATCCGGACGGCGCTGTTCATCGACCCGGACCGCGACTCGGTGCTCGCGTCCCGTGACGCGGGAGCCAACGCAATCGAGCTGCACACGGGGCAGTACGCACACTCCGGCGGCGCTCCTGACGCGCTGCGTGCCCTGGCTGCGGCCGCCGAGGCTGGCGTGGAAGTCGGCCTTGCCATCCACGCTGGCCATGGACTCTCGGTTGCGAACGTCGCTCCCGTAGCCGCAATCGCGCCGATCGAAGAGCTGAACATCGGCCATGCCCTCATCGGACGCAGTATCCTGATCGGCATCAGCGGCGCGATCCACGAACTCCGCGCTGTGATGAATGCGTCCCGGGCACGGCGCTGACGCCAGCGCCCGGGAAATTGGAGCCGCAGTCGGAGTTCATGTAGCTTGAACCGCACGCGGGTCGTCCTGTGGGATGTACCGTCACCCCCTGTCAAAGCCATGTCCGTCGGACTCCTCGATTTCTTCGTCCTCGAAGCCAGTGATTACGTCGACCGGCTGCAGCGGTTGGCGTCGACTGACGAGCCCCGCGGCCCCGACGCGGCCACGCTGCTCAAGCTCGCGCGCGGCCTCCGTGGCAGTGCGGTCATGGCCAAGCTCGGGAGCTTTGCCGACGCGGCGTCCGGCGTCGAGCGCGGTGGCAGGCTGCTGCATGAGGGTCGCATCGCCTGGACCGCGAATGTCGCGCGCGCCATGCTCGAAGCCGTGGCCGAACTCCGCGCCCTGATCCCGATGGCACGCCTCTGGGGTGAGTCTCACGATGAGCGTGCGCGGAGCGCTGGTGACCGCCTCACCCAGATGCTTGACGAAGCGGAACACCGCGGCGCCCTGATGCAGAGTGGAGGCGTTGCCGCCGTCGCGGCCGCCGCGTCGAAGAACTCGGCGGTGCGGGCGTTTTTCGACTCCATCGACCACGCCGCCAGACCGACTGTTTCCCCTACCGTTCCACCAGTCTTCCCTCCCGCGCAAGTGGCGATGACGCCAGCGACGCGTTCCACCACTCCCGCACCTTCGGCCAGACCCGTGCCCCGTCTGTCCGCCTCGCCCGACGCTCCCATGCCAATCGTTCCGATCGCATCTCTCGCGCCCAACAACGACACCGAAAGCGTCGTATTCCGCGCGCCGAATCCTGCCATCTCGTTCGCGCAACGCTTCGTCGCCGACGTCTCGCCGCTGGTGGGATCGGTGCGCGCTCGGCTCGCACCGCTGCGACAGGGAGCGATGCAGGAGGCCGGCGCTGACATGATGGCAGCGTTCCGACCCGTCCTGGTGTCGCTGCGCGACATCGGCGCGAGCTATCAATACGATGACGTGAGGACTTTCTGTGACGCGGTGCTCGCGGCACAGGCACCAGTGCCCGCAGCGTCCGCTGGTGCGCTGGATTCCGCGCTCTCGGTGATTCTGCAGCAGGATCTCGCGCCGCATGTGCGGGCGCAGCGGTTGGCGGAGTTGCGCCGCGTTGTCGCGGCGGCAACGCCCCTCAGCGGAGCAGCGCAATCCGAGGCCGTGTCACGACCGAGCGGCGGCTTCCCGCCGCCGCGACCGCGCACGCCGCTCTCCGCGCCGATCGTGCCTGCACCATCGGTGGCGCGCACCACCCCACCAGCTCCCAGCGGGCGTGCGCTGAACACCCTGCTCAGCGACAGCCTCGAGAAGGTCCGGGCCCTCGACGCAACACCACTCGATCTGATTGCGATTCGCGAAGGCAGTGGTCCGCCTGTGCCTCGCGGCCCCGATGGCGAGCCGGATGTCGTGCACATCGATACGCTGCTGTACCGCGGTCCTCGGGCGTTGTCGAGGGCACGACATATCGTCGGACAGCTGCGCGCCGCGGGCGCCACGCACGACCAGGAACTGGTCAACGAGCTGTTCGATCTCGTCGAACTTGCCGGGAGCGCGAGCTGAGCGGCCTCCGCGTATGAGTCGGGCGCGCTGGCAAACGGTGGTGGGCGCAGCGCTCACGCTGCTGTTGCTCGCCTGGACGCTTCGCGATGTGAAACCCGCTGAACTGCTCGCGCAGCTTCGCGGGGCGAACATCCTGTTGCTCCTCCTCGCGGCGGTGGTCGCCACGGCCATCTTCCCCCTCCGGGCTGTTCGCTGGACGGTGCTGCTCGAACCGATCGCCCCCGGCCTCCGATTCATGGATGCCTGGCGCGCGGTCGCGATCGGAATGATGATCAACAACGTCGTGCCCGCACGCGCCGGCGAATTCGCGCGCGCCTTTGCACTTGCACGCGAGACGAGGCAGGTGTCGTTCACCAGTGCGTTGACGTCGATCGCACTGGACCGTGTGTTCGATGCGCTGGTGGTCTTCATGCTGATGTTCGGCGCCATGCTCACACCCGGGTTTCCCGCCGGTGCCACGATCGCCGGACGGCCAGCCACGGCCCTCGTTGGCACGTGGGGGCTGACCGTGCTCCTCGTCGTGTTCAGCGGCGCAGTCATGCTCGCGGTGCGTCCCGACATCATGAGTGTCATCGCAACGCGGGTTGTGCGCGCGGTGCGCCCCGCATGGGAACCACAGGTGGCATCGTTCGTCGAGCACGCCGCGGCGGGGCTCGCCGTGTTGCGCAGTCCATCGCGATTCGCGCGCGTCGTGTTCTGGACGCTGCTGCACTGGCTCACGAACGCGCTCGCCTTCTGGATCGCGTTCAAGGCGGTCGGCATCACGGCGCCTTTCTCCGGCGCGCTGTTCCTGCAGGGGCTCGTCTCGGTCGGTGTCGCCATTCCATCATCGCCGGGCTTCTTCGGCCCATTCGAGGCGTTCGCCAAGGCGGGACTGCAGGTGTACAGCGTCCCCGTCGCACTGGCCGTCACGTGGGCTGTCGGCTTTCACATTCTGTCATTCGTGCCGATTACCGCATTCGGCGCCTATTACTTCTCGCAGCTCGGGCTGACGCTGCGCGAGCTGCGAGGGGGTGCGGCACCACAGCCCGCGTCTGCCGATGCCTGACCAGGTTCCGCTCCACGCAGAGGTGCACGCGTGGGCGAAGATCAATCTCGACTTGCGGATCCTCGCCCGCGAGAACACCGGCTACCACCAACTCGAGACGATCTTTCAACGCATCGCGCTCGCTGACATCGTTGATGTCCGGATCACGCCCGGACATGGCATCACGGTCGAATGCACACCATCGATCGGCATCCCGGCGGAATCGAATCTCGCATGGCGGGCAGCATCGATCTATCGGCACGCCGCCGGATGGCCCGCGCCCGATTGCGCGATCCGGATTGCGGTGCAGAAGGTCATACCCACCGGCGGCGGACTGGGCGGCGGCAGTGCGGACGCCGGTGCCGTGCTCCGGGCGCTCAATGCGCTCAATCCGGACCCACTCCGGTCGGTGCAGTTGCTCTCGATCGCAGCCACGCTTGGCGCCGATGTTCCCTTCCTCACGACGGAGTGTGCCCGCGTGATCGCGTGGGGACGCGGTGAGCGCATGCTCGCGCTCGACGCGCTGCCGGTGCGCACTGTCCACTGCGCGACGTTTCCGCTGGGCGTGAACACTGCGATGGCGTACCAGGCGTTGGCGAGCGCGCGCGCGGACGGCCGACTGGCCGCCTCGGGCAGTGCGCTGCTGCGCTTTCCGGAACTCGACGACTGGTCTGGCATCGCCGATCGTTCAGCCAATGATTTCGAACCGGTGCTCTTTGCGCTCCGCGACGATATCGCGGCGGTGCATCGGGCCTGGTCGGAGCGTCTGCCGGACGCGTTGGTTCGTATGTCGGGTTCAGGCGCCACTGTCATCGCCGTCGTCGACACCCCCATTGAGCACCTCTCGGCCATCACTCCCGGCGTTGGCGCCGCCGATGGCGTCAGGCTCGTTCAGACGGCGACACTCGGGCACGTTCCGCCGGTGCGGAGGTTGTCGCCACCGATCGGTTCCCGTTAGCCTTCCCACCGATCCCCGATCGTCTAATGGCAGGACAGCGGCCTTTGGAGCCGTGAATCGTGGTTCGAATCCACGTCGGGGAATCCACGTTTCGGCACCAGATATCGCGTGACAAGCGACGGCGCCACGCGCCTGACAACTGACGTCCCCACGCTCCAGCCGGTGCGTCGCGGCATTGATCTTCTGGCGCTCGCCACGCGGTATGCGGTGGCGTTGCGCATTGCGTACCTGCTCTGCATCGGGGCCGCGACGCTGCTGCGTCTTGGTTTCGATCCGTCGCTGTCGAGTGCCGCCATGCGCCTGCACCGGGCCCTCGATCCGTCCCTCGGCTTCAAGGACATCGTGGACGGCGCGCGGAACATTGCGCTCTTCGCCGGCTGGGGTGCGACGTGGATGCTCACCGCCCCAGCGCCATCCACTCGGCACGACCTGCTGCGCGCGACGTTGTTCGGCTTCCTCGCGAGCGTCGCGGTCGAGACGGCCCAACTGTTCTCGCCCTACCGGTCGGCCAGCATTCTCGACGTGACGACCAACGCGCTCGGTGCGGCGATCGGGGCCGTCCTCCTGCTCGCACTCGAGAAGCGTGCGTCGGCCGACCTTCGCCGCGGCACCCTGTTCGGAGTTCCCGCGTGGATGCCTGCGGGGGCGCTGCTGCTGTCGGCCGCGGGGCTGACCTTCGCTCCCAGCACCCGGGCGACGCTCATCGTCTCATCACTCCCGTCTCCGATGGCGCGGGCAGACACCGTGGTGCGCCTGCAGGCACTCCCGGTGCCGGTGACGGCCTTGCTCGCCGAGATGGCCATCTGGTTGCTCGTCGGGGCCGTGGTCGCGGCAGCGATCAGTGACCGAACCGGCAGGGTGCGTGCACGGCAGCTCCTTGCGTGGCTGCTCATCGTGCCGGGCGTGCTCCTCGCGGTACACGCGGGCCGAGCCATGGTCGGCCTGCAGCGGGAAACGATCGCGTTGCCACTGCAGGCCGCCTCGGTTGCCATCGGGCTCGGCGTTGGCCTGGCCACCGTGCGGCGCTGGCGAAGCGCCGTGAGCGCACGCAGCACCCGGGCGCTCCAGTTGGGAATTGCCATCGCGCTGCTCGGTGCCGCGATGGCATGGAGCCCGGCTACGTGGGCGCGTCCCGCCTCCGGAGGGCTGCACTTCGACTGGCGTCAGATGATCCCGATGATGTCGCTCCTGCAGCGTCAGGACATGTCCAGCGTCTTCCTCGTCCTGCAAAAGGCGGGCATCGGCGCGGCTCTCGGCGCGTGCCTCGCCGGGAGAAATCGGGTTGGCGCGGCCCAACCGGGAGTGAGGGCCGCGCTCGCGTACGCGATTGTGCTGGAGCTGGGGCAGATCCTGGTGCCAGGCCGCTACCCCGATGTCACCGACATCCTGATCACCACCGCCGCGGCCGGACTGGTGGCGGTTCTGGTCGAACGGGCAGCCTTCGAAGGGCCTCGCGCCGGACTTACGCCAGACTGGACCGGTCTGGCGACTTGAACAGGCACCGCTCCACGGGTAGGTTTTGAGGCTCTGCCATATGGACACGCTGCCGCTGGCGCCTGGCGCCAAGATCATTACCGGGACCGCCAATCCGGCGCTGGCTGACGAAGTCGCGCGCCACCTTGGCGTCGAACTCGCCAGGACCACGGCGACCCGCTTCAGCGACGGTGAGATCTTCGTCCGGATTGATGAGAACATCCGTGGATCGGATCTCTACATCATTCAGTCGACGAATCCACCGGCAGAAAACATCCTCGAGATGCTGTTGCTCATCGACGCGGCACGCCGCGCGAGCGCGCACCGCATCACCTGTGTGTTGCCGTACTTCGGCTATGCCCGGCAGGACCGCAAGGACCAGCCCCGCGTGGCCATTGCGGCGAAGCTGATGGCGAACATGATCCAGACGGCCGGCGCTGACCGCGTCCTCGGTATCGATTTTCATCAGCATCAGCTTCAGGGATTCTTCGATGTGCCGGTCGATCATCTGTACGCGGCGCCGGTGCTCACTGCGCACTACCGGAAGAAGGACCTGAAGGATCTTGTTGTGGTGGCGCCGGATGTCGGTGCCGCCAAGATGGCCCGCGGGTTTGCCAAGCGGCTCGACGCATCGCTCGCGATCGTCGACAAGCGGCGCCCGAAGGCCAATGTGGCCGAAGTCCTGAATGTCGTTGGCGATGTGGAGGGGCGTGACTGCCTCATCGCCGACGACATGATCGACACGGCCGGCACGATGACGGAAGCGGCCCGCGCGCTGAAGGCGCTCGGTGCGGCCGACATCTACGTGTGTGCAACCCATGCATTGCTGAGCGGACCCGCCAAGGAACGTTTCGACGATGCCCCCATCAAGGAAGTGACGGTGACTGATTCCGTCCACATTCCTGAGTCCCGTCGTCCGCATCAGCTTCATGTGCTGTCCGTTGGCGAGCTGCTGTCGAAAGCCATTCGATTCACCCACAGCGAGCAGTCGGTCAGCTCGCTGTTTGACTGACGCCACGCGCGTCCCGAGGAGTCCTGCCGATGTCCACTGCCACGCTCACTGCCACCCTCCGCTCCGAATCCGGAAAGGGCGCCGCCCGCGCGCTGCGTCGCGCCGGCTCCGTGCCGGCCGTCATCTACGGCCACAAGCGCGAGCCGATGTCGCTCGCCGTGCCGACGCGCGAACTGGAGCGCCTGCTTGAGCGCGTGTCCGCCGAGACGACCGTGGTCGAGCTCAGCATCGACGGGAAAGTCTCGCGCACGCTGATTCGCGAGATCCAGAAGCACCCCTTCAAGAAGCAACTCGTCCACATCGACTTCCAGGAACTGGTGGCCGGTGAGAAGATCACGGTCAACGTGCCGCTCGTGATCGTCGGCATCTCGGTCGGCGTCCGTTCCTTCGGCGGAATCCTCGACCAGACGATGCGCGAACTCGAAGTGAGCGTCGACTCGTCGTCGATCCCGAACCACATCGACGTCGATGTCTCCGGCCTCAACGTCGCGGACTCCATCCACGTGCGCGATCTGAAGCTGCCGGCCGGCGTCACCGTGATCAGCGATGCTGACGCCTCTGTGGTTGTCGTGGCCGCACCGAAGGTCAGCGCAGCCGATGCGGCCGCTGATGCCGCAGCTGCCGCCGCCGCTGAGCCGGAAGTCCTGCGCGCGAAGAAGCCGGCTGACGACAAGTAACCTGCCCTTCGTCGACACGGGGCGCGGTGCGATTGATCGCGCCGCGCCCCGTTCGTCGTTCCTGACATGAAAGTCTTTCTTGGGCTCGGCAATCCCGGCAAGGAGTACGAACGCACCAGGCACAACATCGGCTGGTGGGTGCTCGACCATCTCGCACGTCGCTGGAGCGCCGACGGCTGGAAGAAGGACGGCAAGGCGATGGTCGCCACCGCACGTGTCGGCAACGAGGTGGTGAAGCTGGTGAAGCCGCAGACCTACATGAACCTGAGCGGTGAGGCGCTGAATCCGTTCCTCAACCGACCGGGGTGGGACCCCGCACAGGATCTGCTGGTGATTGTCGATGAGGTGGCGCTGCCGTTCGCCACGATGCGCGCACGCGCCAGTGGAAGCGCCGGCGGGCACAATGGGCTCAAGTCGGTCTTGGCCCATGTCGGCTCCACCGGATATCCGCGCCTCCGCATCGGGATCGCCCCCATGCACCCGCGCGCGTCCATCGGCGATCTCTCCGCGTACGTCCTCGGACCATTCGGACGCGACGAGGCGGAGTTCATGGACGCGGCGATGCCACGCATCGGCGACGCCTGCGAGTCGTGGGTGCGCGACGGATTGACACTGATGATGAATAAGTTCAACACGCCCCCGTGATGCTCACGGTGCGAGCCCTTCCCTCTCTCCGATAGAACCCGTGCTGAAGCTCGGCATTGTTGGTCTTCCGAACGTCGGTAAGTCCACGCTTTTCAACGCCCTCACCGCCGCGAAGGCGGAGGCGGCGAACTACCCGTTCTGCACCGTCGAGCCGAACGTCGGCATGGTGGAGGTGCCCGACCGCCGTCTCGATGCGCTGGCCGCCGTGGTCCTGCCGAAACGCACCGTCCCCGCCGTCGTGCAGTTCGTCGACATCGCCGGACTCGTCAAGGGCGCGGCCCAGGGCGAAGGACTCGGGAATAAGTTCCTCGCCAACATCCGTGAGACGGACGCGATCGTGCACGTCATTCGCTGCTTCGATGACGATGACATCACGCATGTCATGGGCAGCGTGGACCCTGCACGCGACCGCGATGTCATCGATTTCGAGCTGTGCTTTGCCGACATCTCGAGCGTCGAGAAGCGACTCGACAAGCAACAGCGGACCGCCAAGAGCGGCGACAAGGATGCCATCGCCGAGCTTCCGGCCCTGCAGAAGGCGCTTGCGACGCTCCAGGAAGGGGTGCCGATCCGGCGAGCCGGTCTCTCGAAGGAAGAGCTGGCGCTGCTCGAACCGCTGATGCTGCTGACCGTCAAGCCCGTGCTCTACGCGGCCAACGTCACGGACGACGAATTGGCAACCGGGCACGGGAAACACGTGGACGCGTTGCGCACGGCGATTGCGGCGACGAGCGAAGTGGCAGATGTGGTGCCGTTCTCGGCGCGCATCGAAGCCGAACTCGCGGAGCTCGCGCCGGAAGAAAAGCAGGAGTTTCTGGCGTCACTCGGACTCGAATCGGCGGGACTCGACCGGCTCATTCACGCCGGGTATCATCTGCTCGGATTGCAGACGTACTTCACCGCCGGCGAGCAGGAAGTGCGCGCATGGACCATTCATCGCGGTGACACCGCCCCCAAGGCGGCGGCCGTGATCCACACGGACTTCGAGAAAGGCTTCATCCGGGCGGAGACTGCCGGATTCGACGACTTCATCCGGCTCAAGGGATGGAAGGGCGCAAAGGAAGCCGGCGCTGTCCGCTCCGAAGGCAAGGAGTACGTCGTGCATGACGGTGACGTTCTGCTGTTCCGTTTCAACGTCTGAGCATCACAGACGCACCACGCCTCAGGGAGATCCATGACGCTCTTCGCACTGCTGCAGGACACCACCACGACCGTTTCAGCGACGGACGCCCTGCCGTTCTTCCGCACCCAGCTCTTCTACAAGAGCCTGCACATCTTCGGCCTGTTCCTTTCGTTCACATCCCTTGGTGGCATTGCAATTCATGCAGCCAACGGCGGCACGAAGGCCACCAGTCGAACTCGCGCGCTGACGGCGAGCGTGTTCGGCTTCGGAATGTTGATCGCATTGGCGGGAGGGTTCGGCCAGGCCGCGCGACTGGGCCTGATCAGCACGGCCATCTTCCCGGGGTGGTTGTGGGCGAAGATTGCCATCTGGGTCATCGTCGCCATCCTCTCCATCCTGCCGTATCGCATTCCGGCGTTGGCACGCCCGATTTATCTGGTGGTCCCGGTGCTCGGCGGACTGGCCGGCTACCTCGCGATCTTCCACGGGTTCTGACAGCGTCGTTCCCGCACACATCTGAACGTCCATCGTCTCCGCGTTCACCCTTCGCACTCGAGTTGCGCGCCATGATCAGGACAACGTCCGCCCTGCTGTGCCTTGTCTC
>JANMNM010000165.1:0-5440 GCA_031373905.1 Gemmatimonadaceae bacterium
CTTGCCGCCCGCGGTTGGGATGTGACGGTGATCGATGACCTGCAGATCAACAATCTCGGGCGCGTTTCGGCATGGCCGCACTCGCCGGAACGAACGGCCGCGTTGGCGACATTGCGTCAGCGGATTGATCTGCTCGACCACGCGGATATCGCGTTCCATCGGGTCGATGCTCGCGATCGTCACGCACTCGCCGCCCTCCTTCCAGACCCGCGCGATACCGTAGTGGTTCACCTCGCCGGCGTGGCGCACGCCGACCGCGCAAATCGCGATCCGTATGAGGCCATCGACAGCAGTCTGGGTTCGTTGGCCGCAGCGCTCGACGTCGCGCGGCGCGGCGCCGTTCGATTCGTGTACTTCTCATCCAGCATGGTGTACGGTGACTTCGTGTCGCCGACAGCCGATGAAGACCACCCGCTGCGCCCCATCGGCGTGTATGGCGCGCTCAAGTTGTCCGGCGAACTGCTGGTCCAGGCGCATCAGCGTGTCTTCGGCCTTCCGACAACGATCATACGTCCTTCCGCCCTCTACGGCCCGCGCTGCATCAGTGGACGCGTCACACAGCGTTTTGTCGAGAACGCCATGCGCGGGGAGCCGCTCCTCGTGGAGGGTGATGGCGAAGAGAAGATCGACTTCACCTATGTCGATGATCTCGTCGAGGGGGTCCGACTGGTCGTCGACTCTGACCTCGCCCGGAATGAGACCTTCAACCTGACGTGCGGCAACGCACGGTCACTGCTCGACCTCGCGCGCGTAGTGAAAACGGAGTATCCCAGCGCCGACATCAGGTTCAGCCCGCGTGATCCGTTGCGTCCGCGCCGCGGCACGCTCTCCATCGAGAAGGCTCGGCGACTGCTGGGCTATGCGCCCAAGGTGCAGTTGGAGGACGGCATACCGCGGTGCATCGCCGCGCTGCAGCCGCACCGCGAACCGGATCGGGCGACCCGCATGACGCCGAGGGCCGATGCCTGGCCGGAACCCGAGGTGAGACGCTGACCGCGTCGGACGTTACCTCAGGGGGCTCCTGCCGTCTGCCAGTTGCAGCACGAACGACTCCAGGACGCGAAACTGCTCCTCGCGACTGAGCCCGGCGCGCGCGGTCGGAGCAGGGCCAGGAAGCCAGCCGTGTGCGCGCTTCAGTGCCTGCCAGCGTGCGAGCTGCTCGGCAATCGCCGACGGGTCGTTCGTGACGATTCCCGCACCACGGCTGGCCACGATTTCCGCTGCCTCGCCCCCCTCCAGCCCCAGGCACAGGATCGGGCGCCCCGCGCCGATGTACTCGAAGAGCTTCCCTGGGATCACCGCGCGCTCGCGCGCATCGCTCCATCGCAGGAGCAGGAGAACGTCTGCCCCCTTCTGCAGGGCGGTCGCTGCGTGGTGGGATACCGGTGGCTCCACCTGCACCAGTCGTTCGACACCGTAGCCCCGGGCCAACGGTTGGATCCCACCCAACTCATCGCCCACGAAGTGAACGCGGATGCCGTCCGCGGCCGCGCCCATTCGTGCCAGCGCGTCGAAGAGGGGCGCCGGATCACGCTTCCCGGGATAAATCCCGCCAGTGTACAGGATCGTGAGCCGATCAGGATCGGCGCGATCTCCTTCGCCCGGCTCGGAATAGTCGTCCGCGTCGAAGCCATTGCTGACGAGCACCGTCGGGCGATGATACCGCTGCTCCAGCAACAGAGCCGAGCCGCGCGTCACCGTCACGATCCCTGCCGCCGATTGCAGCGTGTGCTGCTCGAGTTTGCGGTCAAGCCAGAGTCGCCATGCCGGCGGCTCGTAATACGGGTTATCGGCCCACAGGTCGCGCAGCTCGGCGATCCATGGAATTCCGCTCAGCCTGGCGAGTTGTGCAGCGACGACAAGCCCGCTGTGCGGGGGGGCGCTGGCGTACACCACGTCTGGTCGCCACGTCGCGATCAGGTCCCGCCCTCGTCGGATGGCAAACGGGATCCACGCCGCGTGCTCGTCCGGCACCTTGATCATCGCGTCGTAGAGCCGTGAGGCGGCACCACCAGTTGCGTCGGCTCGCTCGGCCGGAGCGCCAGGTGCCGCGGCATCACGAATTCGGTCATGTCCCGACGCCTTGCGAAGCGCTTTGACACCCCGGGCCAGCCTGCGCAGGAAGGCATTCAGGTCCGGCTTTCGCTCGTAGAAGACGGCGTCCGGGGCAAGGTCTGGAACGATGGCGGCAAAGTGCCCGGTATTGCGCGCGGCAATGACCCGTACCTCGTGTCCACGCGCCGTGAGAAAGCGCGCCAGACTCGCAACGCGCGTGGCCGCCAGTGGCGCCACCGGCGGGAAGTACCCCGCAATGAGGAGGACACGCATGCGACTCGCCCCCTCTGCCTGCGACGAGTCAGTCGAGGTTGATGGACCGCGACCGCCGTGCCCCTCGCCATGGCTACCCAAACAACCCGCTCACCGACTCCCCGTCGTGGATCCTGCGGATGGCTTCAGCCAGCAGCGGCGCCACCGACAGCACTGTCATGTTCGGCAGTTGCTTCGCCGCGGGCAGCGGAACCGTGTCGGTCGTCACGAACTCCGCCACATCCGGCTCCGCCCGCAGCCGCTCGATGCACGGCCCCGTGAACAACCCGTGCGTGCACGCCACAGAAATCCGCTTCACGTTCCGTTCGCGCAGCTTCTGCAGCACCTCCACGATGGTCCCGCCATTCGCGATCTCGTCGTCGATCACGATCACGTTCTTCCCGTCCACGTCGCCCACGATGGCATCGATCACCACACGGTCGTCGCTCAGACGCTGCTTGCTCCCCGCCGCCACCGGCAACTCGAGCATGCGTGCAAAGTGACTGGCCTGCTTGGCGTTGCCGAGATCCGGTGAGACCACCACCGTATTCGCCAGGTCCTGGCGTGTGAAGTGCGCCGCCAGCACCTTGAGCGCGTTCATGTGATCGACCGGCACGCTGAAGAATCCATGCACCTGCGGCGAGTGCAGTGTCATGGTCAGCACGCGATTGGCGCCCGCCGTCACCAGCAGGTCGGCCACCAGTCGGCCGCCGATCGAGATGCGCGGCGCGTCCTTCTTGTCGGACCGCGCATACGCATAGTGCGGAATCACCGCCGTGATGCGCGCCGCAGAGGCACCCCGCGCCGCGTCCAGCATGAACAGCAGCTCCATCAGGTGCTCCTGCACCGGAACCACCAGCGGCTGGATGATGTACACATCCGCCTCCCGGCAATTCGCCTGCAGTTGCACACTGAGGCAATCGTTGCTGAACCGCGATATCGTTGCCGCGCTCAGCGTCTGCGTGAGCTCTCGGCAGATCGCGGTGGCCAATGCGGGGTGCGCGCTGCCGCTGAAGACGACGATGCGGTTCATGGGTGGCGATGGTGAATGGCGGGTGGTCGCTCAGCAGGACAGCTTCGTGGAAGGCGCAGTCGGCTCGTCACACCGCAGCCTGTCACTGCTGCGCACCAAGACACCGCAGGATGTCCGCGGCGCACCGGTCCACCACGTAGAGATACTCCCTCACGCGCCACCGCCGCCAGTTCGCGGCATGCTGGGAGGTCCAGTCGCTGGCGATGTTCTGGCGATCGAAGTCACCGCGTTCACCGCGAATCCAGATCTCGTCCCGGATGGCCTTCATCTGATCCCGCATCTCCGACATGGCGTGAACCGAGCCGGCGTGCACGATCAACTGTCTGGCCCCGTCAAGCAACGTGGGCTCCGTTGGCAAGGCTCCGGCCAGTCGCAGTACTTCAGCCCGATGACGTACCACGAACCCGAGCACTCGCTCGGCGTGACCGTGCAGTTCGCCGGCGTCCCAACTGCGCGCGAGAGCCGCGGCGGCCGTTTCGCTCAAAGGCGGGAGTTCATCCTCGGTGCGGTGCGCGGGCATCGTATCTGGTGCGTTTGACGGCACTCCATCCCCTCGAATGGCGACTGGTTCAAACTGCCTGCCTGACCGGTTCAGCATGCGGCGCCACGTGGGATGCACCGGTTGCGAGGGCTGCCTGACGCGAAGCCCGTGCTCACACCTCGCGCGTCATACCGAGCCCCGACACCGCCACCACGGCCAACCCGCCGCCAAGCCACATGAGACCTGCACCAAGCCGAAATCTGTCAGGAAACGCACCTTCAAGCACATAACCTGGCAGATGCAGCGCAGCCGGCCACCAGCTCACGAGCGCGACGAGGACCCAGCGCACCCCTCGACGGCACTGCATCGCGAGCAGCCCCGCGCCGAGCATCGGCAGCACAGAAAACGCAATGTCGCCCAGCGAGTCCGATGCCGTGTTGTCGAAGCGCGACGGCGCGCAGGTGACGGCGGACATGCCGGACAAGGGTCAGCCGCGTTCGCCCCGCCACTTTTCCAGTGCCGCCAGGCGCGTTTCGAGCGACTCGAGCGTCAGCGCCGACGTCGCGGAATCAACGCGCACCGGCGTCGCCACAGACCTGGGCGTTGGCGACGCCGCACGCATCACGCTCTGACTTCCACCAACCCCAGGCGACGTGGCGACACCGCGCGCACTCCGTCGGATCAACGCGCGACCGATCGGACCAAGCCAGAGTAACCGAAAGACCCGTTCGCCGGGCGGCATGCGAAACGGAGAACGGATGATGAGCACCACACTGACGCTCATCATCAGCAGGCCCGAGATGACCAGCACGATTCCCGGGATCCCCGAATTGAAGTCACCACTCGGCGCCCGAACCCGCAGCCGGGACGCCAGGTAAACCAGGGCAACGCCGCCGGGAAGTTGCATCCCCGCCATGATCAACGTCTTGCGACGCCGACGGTGTGTCTCCGAATCGAGCCTGAGTTGCGAGCGAAGACTGTCCTGCTCGTCGACCGTCGCGCGCAGCCCACGAAGTGTCTCTGCGGGTGAGAAGCCCGCCTCGGCCAGACGGCGTGCCATCGCCATCGCTTGCAGTACGCGCGTCAGCGCAATGCCAAAGAAGATGACGAGCGGCAGCAGCTTGTCGACGAGCGAGAGGTTCTCCGGAGCGTTGCGCAACGTCACCGCGCTCAGCAGGATCATGAAGAGCGACACCAGCAGCAGGGTGCTCAGCTCCTGTGCGAAACCGCGGATGTGGATCGGGATCTCCGGCGCGGCCAGCTGCGCCTGATCGATGGCCTCGACGAGCGCTTCGGCGCTGGCGAAACGATCCGCGGGATCCTTCGCCACGCAGCGGTCGATGGCTGCAGTGAGCGGCTCGGGGAGTCCAACGCGTTCGCTGGCGAGCGGCGGCACCGGTTCCGTCAGCTGGCGAACCAGAATTCGCTGCGAGGATGGGCCCTCCATCGCCGTGCGGCCTGTCGCGGCAAAGAAGGCGACGAGTCCGAGCGAATAGAGATCGCTGCGCCCGTCGACCGCATCTCCCGACGCCTGCTCAGGGCTCATGTACTCCGGTGTCCCGACCACTTCGCCGACACGGGTCAGCCCCGCCTTTCCCACCGCGCCGGCACTGATCGCA
>JANMNM010000199.1:0-5580 GCA_031373905.1 Gemmatimonadaceae bacterium
GCAGGCGTGAAGGCGATGGACTCGCAAAAACCGTCGACTGCATCCGCCAGCCCTGCCTGCGCGGCCGCCGGAATGATCGCCTCGCACACATGCGAGATGTAGCCATCGGCATCGCCCGCATATTCAGGCGGCAGGGCATGCGCGGCCAGCAGGGTGGTCGTGACGGTCACCGCGCGCGACTGACCCAACTGCCGCGCGGCGCGGAGCATCTTGAGTTCATCGTGCAGTGAAAGGCCGTAGCCCGACTTGATCTCGATCGTCGTCACGCCTTCCGCGATCATTGTGTCAAGGCGGTGCAGGGCGGACTGTATCAGTTCGTCAACACTGGCCGCGCGCGTTGCCTTCATCGTGGACACGATGCCGCCGCCAGCGCGGGCAATCTCTTCATAGCTGGCGCCTGCCAGACGCAGCTCGAATTCGTGCGCGCGGTTGCCGGCGTGGACGATGTGCGTGTGGCAATCGATCAACCCGGGCGTGATCCAGCGCCCGCCGCACTCCACCACGTCGGCGGCCTGAAATGCGGGCGCATCCGCCCGGCTTCCAGCATAGACAATCCGACCGTCGGTGCAGGCGATGACGCCGTCTTCAATGGCACCAGCACCGGTCATGGGTGCCAGCCTCGCGTCCTGCCACAGGCGGTCGCATCGGGGGGGCGATTGGCTGCTCATGGACAGAAGCATATCGGAGGGTTTCTATTATGTCTAGACATAATATCACATCTGGCAGGAGAGACCTCATGGCGGCACTCTGGTCGGCAACCGCGCTATTGCCCCACGGCTGGGCTCGGAACGTCCGGTGTACGGTGGCCGACGGACTCATTGCGTTGGTGGAGACCGTCGTGCCTGGCAGCCCGGGTGATGACGTGGACCGGATCATGGCCGAATGACTATTTCAGAACGGATACGGGCGGACATCGAAGCCCGCATCGCGTCGGGCGATTGGCCGCCGGGCCACCGCATTCCTTTCGAGCATGAGCTCGTGACCCAGTATGGGTGTGCGCGTGCCACGGTCGGCAAGGCGCTGACCGCCCTCGTCCGCACCGGTCTGGTCGAACGGCGGCGCAAGGCGGGCACGTTCGTCGCCTCGCCGCACGTGCACTCCGCCGTGCTCGAAATTCCGGACATCGGCAAGGCAATCGCCGACCGCACCGGCAGCTACCGCTTCGAACTGCTGACGTCGGACATCGGAAGAGATGACGGGTTGAGCGGGAATTTCGCCGTTGGCACCAGCGTGCGCCGGATCACGGGGATGCATCATGGCAAGGGCGGTCCCTTCGCCTTTGAAGACCGGTTGATCAGCCTGTCGTGTGTGCCGGAAGCAGCAGTCGCGGATTTCGCGACGCAATCACCGAGCGCCTGGCTCATCCAGTCGGTTCCCTGGACACAGGCGCGCCACCGGATCAGCGCGGTTGCTGCGAGCGCTGAGGTGGCCAAGCATCTTGCCGTTCCTCGCCACACCGCGTGCCTGCTGCTCGAACGATGGACCTGGCGCGTCGGGGAACCGGTCACGTATGTCCGGCAGACGTTTCGCGGAGATCAATTCGACCTTGTTGCGACGTTTACGCCCGAGGGCCGGTGAGCAGGCTTTCACGTTTCGTTGGCGATGAGCATTCGCATGTGCGCAAGTTCGCACAGAACAAAAAGCGCCACGTCCGGGTCCGTCCCGAACGTGGCGCTCACGTGCCCCTGTGAACGTCAGTTCATCCAGGTGTCTTCGAGAACCGTCACCGTCTTCGTGTATTCCTTGCCGTCCACACTCAGCGTGACGAGATAGGCGCCAGGTGGCGCCAGTGTGCCAACGCGGAAGCCGCCTGGCGCCGGCGGTCCACCACCTCCGCCGAAGCCACCACCTGACGTGCATGGGTTGCCACCGCCACCACCGCCACCAAAGCCACCGCCGCCCTGACCAGGCTGCACCGGCTTCAGGTCCGAGCAGAGGTTCCACTGGATGCGATTCATGCCGGCCTGCTTGCCACCGTCGAGCGTCCTGACGAACCCTGCGCCGCCGATGTCGGCGATGGTGATCTTCACGTCACTCGTCGCACCCGCCTTCAGGTAGTACGCGATGGCCGTGCCCCGCGGAGCGTTTTCTCCCTCGAAGTTCTTCTGTCCCGTCACCGACCGACGCTGACGAATGTCTTCGCGCCAGCGCACGGCGTTGCGAGGCTCGTAGAGCACCACGTCCTGCGCGATGGATGCAGGCGTCGTCTGCTGCAGTGCCGACACATCGTCCATGATCCAGACGCTGCGCCCGTGTGTCGAGAGAATCAGGTCGTTGTCGCGCGGATGCACGATGACATCGTCGACGCGAACCACCGGCAGGTTCGTCATGAACTTCTTCCAGATCTTGCCGTCGTCGAGCGACGTGTAGAACCCGAACTCTGTTGCGGCGTACAGCAGGTTGGCGTTGCGCGGATCCTGCCGGATGGAGTTCACGTTGCCCATCGCGGGCAGGTTGCCGCTGATCGATGTCCACGTGGCGCCGAAGTCGCGCGTGCGCCAGATGTACGGCTTCAGGTCGTCGCTGCGATGGCCGTCCAGCGAGACGTACGCGGTGCCGCGCTCGAAATACGATGGTTCGACGCGCGAGACGTAGTACTCCTTCGTGCCGCCGGGGATGTTCTTGCCGACCTCGGTGAACGTCTGTCCGTTGTCGCGTGTGACCTGGATGTTGCCGTCATCGGTGCCGACCCACATCACCTCTGCCGAGATGTGTGACTGCGCCACGGCGATGATCGTGCCGAAGAACGTCACGCCGTCGTTCTTGGCGTTGACGCACACGCCCGCGCGCAGCCGGCTGCATTGCGGCAGTGATCCCTTGAATCCGATGATCTCTCTATCCTCACGATTCACGGCGCGTGTGAGGTCCGGGCTGGTCCACCAGCTCGAGCCTTTGTCGCGTGAGATGAAGAGTCGATTGCTGCCCGTGATGATCGTCGAGGCGTCATGCGGCGAAATGAGGATCGGCGTGTTCCAGTTGAAGCGAAGCACGGTCCCCGGTTCGAGCGGCGGGAAGACGTTTGGGCCACCGCCACCAGCACCGGTGAAGATCGCGGCGCCGTCAGGGCCACGCTGCGGCGCGCGCGGGCGGATGAACGTGGTCGTGCCTGACTTCAGGTCGAGTCGATTGATGTTTCCGTTCTGCGACTCGCTGTACATGATATTCGGGTCGGTCGGGTCGATCTGCGTGTAGAACCCATCGCCCCCGCCGACGCGAAACCAGTCCTGTCCGAGAATTGGTCCGGATCGCACGGAGCTTGGTCCGCACCATGAGCCATTGTCCTGCAGTCCGGTGCACACGTTGTACGGGCGCTTCATGTCGACTGACGCAAAGTACGGCTGTCCCATCGCCCAGTGGCGGATGGACTCCCAGTTCGCGCCGCCGTCCCACGAGACGTCCACCGAACCGTCATTGCCGTACATCACGTGCCGACCGTTGCCCGGATCGATCCAGATGGCGTGGTGATCGACGTGGCCCATCCCGTCGAGGCCCTTGAAGGTCTTTGCGCCGTCAACGGACTTCTGCGCATTGACGCCGCCAACGAACACGATGTTTTCATTGCCGGGATCGACGCGAATCTGCGAGAAATACATCGGTCGCTGATTCTCATTGCTGCGGAACTCCCACGTCGTCCCACCGTCGCTCGAGCGCCAGATCCCGCTCACGTTCTCATCGGGCGGCAGGTTGGCCTGATTGCCGAAGCCACCGCCGCCACCGCCGCCACCTCCTCCAGCGCCGGGAGGCCCACCGGCCTGCGGCTGGCCCGATCGTGGACCCGTCTGGATTGGCTCGGCACTCGGCCCGACTTCGATCTGTGCATAGATCATGTTCGGGTTGGAGCGCGAGATATCGAGCGCGACGCGGCCCATCAGACCGGCCGGCAATCCGCCGCCCTGGACGCGCGTCCAGCTCGTGCCACCGTTGGTGCTGCGGTAGATGCCTGCGGCGGCGCTGCCCGACGCGAAGCCCCATGCGGTCCGGCGACGCGTGTACGTCGCCGCGAAGAGCACGTTGGGATCGCGCGGACTGATGATGATGTCGGTCGCGCCGGTGTTCTCGTCGATGTAGAGCACCTTCTTCCAGCTCGTGCCACCGTCCGTGGATTTGAAGATGCCGCGATCTGCATTCGGTCCGAACAGATGTCCGACGGCGGCGACCCAGACGGTATTCGGGTCGGTGGGATGCACCAGCACGCGAGCGATCGACTGTGTTTCGCGCAGTCCGATCGGCGTGAATGTCTTGCCACCGTCGGTGGTCTTGAACATGCCATCGCCAAAGGATGAACTCTGGCGGTTGTTCGGCTCGCCGGTGCCGACGTAGACGACGTCGGGATTCGATGGTGCAATCGCTATGTCGCCGATGGAGTGCGTGCTGTACGTGTCGAAGATCGGTGTCCAGGTCGTGCCTTGGTTCACCGACTTCATGATGCCGCCGGTGGCGAATCCGACATACTGGATCGAGGAGTTGCCCTCCACGACCGCGATGTCGTTGACGCGGCCGCCCTGGCCAGTGGGTCCGATGGATCGCCAGCGGAAACCGCGGAGCAGCGGGTCGTCCGCGGCGTTCAGCACGGGACCTGGAGCAGGCGGCGGCAGTGGCGTCTGCGCGGCAAGGACAGGGCCGACCGCCAGCATGACGGCGACGAGGGAGCGATAGCGGTGGCGCATGGGCATTCCCGGGTGAGAAGGGCCTTCGTGGATCACGAGCGACTTACGGTTGGGGGCGGGGGAGCGCTGGGTGGAGCTGGTAATCCGACAGATTCGTGCGAGGAAACGAACGCGCCGGCGTCGCGATCGTCGATCAGTACGCGTACCCGAAGATGATGTCCATCTCGTCGGTACTCGCCAGGCCGAAGGTCACCGTGCGCGTCGTCGTATTGTTCCACGTCACGACCGACACGAGGCCATCGCCAGGTTCGAGCACGATCGGGGTTGCGAAGGTCACGAACCCGGGATGCTCCCAGTCGGTATTCGTATAGACCGTCGTCTCGGTGCCGTTGGCACGACGCACGCGAACCTCGAATTTCTCGCCCAGCGAGTGCATGTGGGACGTGACACCAAGCACCGTCGTGCGAACGGCGACGGGAAAGGCCTTCCTGAGCGTCGTGCGCACGCCGGGTGGCAGCGTGATGCTCGTGTTGGCGTAGTTGAGCGTCCGTGCCACTGTCTGTACGTCGGCGCGATTGGCCGTGTACAGGTTTGCAAAGGCCTGACCGGGCAGGTTCGCCGGCGACCGGTTCACATAGTGGACATTCAGGTCAAGCGATGCGTTCGCCGGCAGCCTGAGCGCGACTCCGGGCGGGAAGCTGTAGTCGAAGTCCGGTGTCATCGCGCCCGCGAAGAACACATGGCACGCCATCGGAAACATGTTGAGAACGTTGAAGGTGCCGTCGGGATTCTTGATGTCACGCACGGCATCCAGCACGGGGCGGGTGTTGCACGGGAACGAGGTGTTGGCCTCGTCGAACGTGTAGAGCAGCAGGTGATGGCTGCCGGGCCGCATCCGTGACTGAATGCGCGTGACGTACAGCTCTGACGCATTGCCGAGCGCGCGGTACACGAACAGCTCGCGCTCACTCGA
>JANMNM010000207.1:0-4766 GCA_031373905.1 Gemmatimonadaceae bacterium
GCTGTCGGGTCACCAACGCCTCGCGCACGCAATGAATACGCACCCCACGCCACGCCGGCGGTGAGCATCAACAGCGCGGCGGATACGGGCGGGGCACTGAGGCCGGGCAGCACGAGAGCGACAAGCCCACCGTAGGCGAGCAAAAGCCCCGCCCACTGCACGCCGGTGAGTCGCTCACCTGCAATGAAGCCCGCGGTGATCATCGTGGCCTGCACCGCGCCGAAGAGCAGCAACGCGCCGGTTCCGGTGGTGAGGCGAGTGTACGCAAACGAGAACGCCGCGGCATATGCGAACAGCGCAAACGCCGAAACCCACGATCCTGCAGGCGGGGATGTCAGGGCTGTCCGGCGCAGCCGGAGCAACGCGGCGAGGGTTGCCGCGCCGGCCACGAGCCGGATCGACGTGAAGCTGGCGGCGTCGATCGACGTGCGCGTGAGGGCCACGCGGCAGAGCACTGAATTGCCGGCGAAGGCGAGCAGTGCCAGCGCGGTGAGTGCCAGGCCCTTCACCGATCGTTGCAACGGATCGTGCCGAATTCAGACTCCGAACTGACGGAAGTGATGGTCGGTGTGCTTGTAGCCGAGGGCGCCCCACTCCTCGGTGGTCATCGGTCCGAAGACGGGATGCTCTGCGGCACGCGGTGCCCGGTTCGCCGGGTCCAGTCGCGCGATGAGCCCACGGAGGTCCGCGCGCTCTTCCTCGAAGGACTTGGGCGCGCGCGACTTGAGCTCGTCGGCGGTGGGGGCATTCTTCGGAAACGGGAAGACATAGAGCACGGCTTTCTTCACCAGCCCAATTCGCAACAGCCACATGTTCTTTGGCTTGACCGAAATGTCACCCAGCACCATCCGCATCGCATCAGCCATGTGTGCGAGCATCTGCGTCACATTCATCTTGCCCCACTGCGCCGACGCGCTCGGTGTCAGCCTGTCGAGGCGTGCCAGAATCGATGCGCGGTCTGCCTCGTTGAGCATGGAATGCATGGGTCTGTCCTCAGAGGTGAAACGGCCCGTTCCCGTCAGTGCGCGATGCACTCGATCTCGACGCGCGCTCCAAGTGCCAGACCATTGGCGCCAAGCGCACTCCGGGCAGGAAGCTTGCCGGCCGTGAAGTAGGTCACGTAGACCTCGTTCATCGCCGCCCATTCGCCCATGTCGCCAATGAACACCGTGCACTTCACGACCCTGTCGAACGACGAACCGACTCGCTGGAGTGCATCGCGGATGTTGTTCATCGTCTGGCGCGTCTCCGCCTGGATCCCGCCACGGACCAGCGCGCCTGAGCTGTCCGTACCGATCTGTCCGGAGAGGAAGATGAACCCGTTCGCCCGCACGGCCGACGAGAAGGGGCGTGGTGGGCCGCTGGCGTTACCGTAGAACTCAGCGGGCTTCGACGATGCACACCCAGTGACGATCACCAACGCCGCGCACAGTGTCGCGAGGCCGGGCACGCATCCGCCTGCTGGAAATAGTCCTCGCATCACGCCGCCCTCAGACGCGGTGGTAGTCCGGGCGCCAGTCACGGATACGCGCCTTGATCGCTTTCGAATCGGTGATCCGTTCCGTGATGACCCAGCGCGCGAGTTCAGGCAGTTCGGCGTCGCTGGCAAAACGCATCGCGATCAGTTGCTTCGGGCTCAGCTCCTCGGTGCGTGCGCGCAGATCGTCGGGCAGCAGCCGGGTGAGCCGTAGCTGCTCCTCGAGCCGGATGACACGGTCTTGCGCCTTGAGCGGAAATGCGCGGGCGTACCATGCCACACCCATCAGCGCCACTGCGCCGGCGAGTTGCACGACGGCGCCAGCGGTGCGAGCGGAGACGGCACCCCAGATCGATGCGAGCAGGTAGACGAACGCAAGACCGAACGTGACGTAGTGAAAACCGGGGACCATCCGTGCATGATTTGCAAACGACTGCTCGGGTTCGGTGCTCATGGTGTCGGAGGCAGGAAGTGGGTGGCGGTTCGTGGCAGACCAATATTGCATCCGGAGCACGCCCCGGACAGCCGCGTGATCCGTCGGACACACCGTTCGTGCCTTCCCTGATGCGGGCCTGCCGAGGCTACGCCGCCGGGATCGGATGCTGCTCGACCGCGCCATCGAGGCTGTCTCTGCCGAGCGAGAAGAACAGGTGCCCGTCAGTGACCGAGAGCGCGAAGCTCATGCGACGATCGAGGCGTTCGACCAGCGCGGCGATCAGCCCGCGGTCGATCGCGCGAATCACGATGGCGTCGACGCGATGAATCCGCTCGCCGACGAGCTGCCTGAGGTAGATCACGGGCGGCTTCTCGATGTAGACCACCACCTGGGACGACGCCTTGCTGGCCTTGTGCAGTCGGGCCGCATCAGGCGCGCCGACCTCGATCCAGCGCAGGATAGTCCCCGTGAGGTCACGCACCGTCAGCGCCGGTTCGTCCGGATCGCTGATCCCGCCGCGCGAGAAGGCGATGCCCTCTTCATACTCGAGGCAATACGCCAGCACGCGGGTGATCAGGCGCTCCTCGGTCTCCGACGGATGCTGCGCGACCTTCAGCGCCAGCGACTCGTAGACATTGCGGTCGACATCAGCAAGCTCGATCGAGAAGTTGAAGATCGTTGCGGTCAGGGCCACGGGATACCGACTGTGGGCGAAGCGTCAATGCAGCGTGAGCACGAAACTGGAATATGCATGCGCCCGCGGCTGCAACGCGTATTCCCGCCCCCGACTTACGACGCGCCATTCGAGAATTGCGCGTGGGCCGCGGACACCGATGCCAAATTCGGTTTCGCCCACGAAGGTCTTTTTTGGAACGCGAGGACTGTCACTGAAGGTGGATCCGTCGAGGAAGATGTTCCGGGCCACCGCTGACTGCGACGCCCCGGCACGCAGATACACGGCCCAACCGCCTTCCGGGCCGGTGAAGCCTGAGCGCCACGGCGACGTGGGCCGCAGGCCAACGGTCATCTGCATTCCGGCGGTGGCGTCCGTTGCCAGCGTACCCGCGCGAACGGACCAGACCGGCGATGCCACGATTCCCATACCTTGTGCTGACCTCACGTCCATCACATCGTGCGCGCCGCGATACGACGCCATGAGCGTCAGTTCGCCGGGCAATTGCCCGTCCCAGCCCTGTGGAGTCGTGAAGCCGAAGAATTCGTGGACCGACTTCTGCATGGGCGCAGCGAGTGACGCGTTGCCGGTCAGTCCGAGCCCGAGCGCGAACGCGGTCAGCCCGTGGGACCGTTCGCGGCGTGCGCCAAGCTCCAGCCCGAGCCACCCCGCGAACGGCCGCTCACCAGGCGCCCGTCGTTTCGCGTTCAGCGTCGGCGTGTAGATCGATTGATCGAGCGTGAGCGCGAGCATTCGACAATCACGCGGTCGTTGTTCCGCCACGCAGTTCGTCCCGCCTCCGAGCAGTCGGCGCGCCAAGCCGGATGACGATGGCCAAAGCACCGTCGCGCGCGTGCCCTGCGTGTACTCACGATCCGCGCGTTTCCCCGGCGGCTGCCAGAAATTGAACGCGTCGTTGTCGATCTCCAGGCGCGTGGTCACTTGCGCCTGCAGCGGCGCAGCCAGGCACCCACCGAACAGCAAGACAACCACCCGGTGTCGACCGTAGATTGGTTTCGCCCAAGGCATCATCGCCCGATCCTCTGAAGTCTGCTGGCGCGGTGCATAAACGTAGCACCCGTAGAACTCATGACGCCGCGAGGGTCTCCAGCGTTTCCCACCTTTCTGCCAGACCCGTGAGCTCCGCGTCGAGCGCCGCCAGCCTGGCGCTAGCTGCTGCAACCGCCGCGCCATCCCGCAGGAACACGGGATCCGACAGCTGGGCGTAGATCGTGCCGCGCTCAAGTTCTGCCGCATCGATGCGATCTGGAAGGACGGCCAGCTCCTGGGTCTCGCGGTACGTGAGACGTCGCTTCTTCTCCGGTCGCGTGTTGACGCCGGACGTCGCCGCCTTTGCCGGCTGGACGACTGCGACTGGCGCAGGACGCTGCCGAAGCCAGTCAGCGTAGCCGCCGGCGTACTCGCCCACCCGCCCCGCGCCTTCGAAGACCAGGGTGCCGGTCACCACGTTGTCGAGGAACGCGCGATCATGGCTCACCACCAACAGCGTGCCGGAATACTCCAGCAACAGGGCCTCGAGCAGATCCAGCGTCTCGATATCGAGATCGTTGGTCGGCTCATCGAGCACGAGCAGGTTGAATGATCGCGTGAAGAGCCGAGCGAGCAGCAGCCGGTTCCGCTCACCGCCTGAGAGCGCCCGCACCGGTGTCCGCGCTCGCGCTGGCGGGAAGAGAAACTCCTGCAGGTACCCGTGCACGTGCTTCTGCGCGCCACCGATCTCGACGAACTCGGCACCGTCGGCGATCGTGTCGAACACGCTCTTTTCCTCGTCCAGCTGCTCGCGCATCTGATCGAAGTAGGCGAGTTCGAGGTTGGTGCCGAGCTTGATGTTGCCGCTGTCGGGTGCGAGTTCGCCGAGCAACAGTCGAAGCAGGGTGGTCTTGCCGGAGCCGTTGGGGCCAATCAGGCCGATGCGGTCGCCACGTGTGATGATGGTTGAGAACTGATCGACGATTGGCCGTTCGTCGCGGCAGAAGCGCACATCGCGCGCCTCGACGACGAGTCGTCCGGAGCGCGCGGCCTCCTGGGCCTGCATACTGACGGTGCCCGGCCGATCCCGTCGCTGCCCTCGTTGCACGCGCAACGCCTCGAGATTTCGCACGCGGCCTTCGTTCCTCGTGCGACGCGCCTGGATGCCGGTGCGGATCCAGACTTCCTCC
>JANMNM010000214.1:0-34440 GCA_031373905.1 Gemmatimonadaceae bacterium
GTCGTAGTAGTCACTCGCCGTGACGCTGAAGCCAGCGCGCGCTGCGGCGGTCGCGACGACGCCGCTCCCGCATCCCAGTTCGAGCAACGTTCGCCCCTCGCCGCGGAGGCCGCGGATGAATCGCGCGAGCACGACGGCGGACGGCCAGAGGTCCGCCCAGTACGGCAGCCGGTCATCAACCTCGAAATCCTTCTCTGAAATCAGCTCGTCGGCATTTGCCGGGTGCAGGATCTGCACGACTTCATCCACGGCAATCGTGACCGGGGACTCGGTCGTGCGATAGCGGCTGCGCAGGTCACCTTCGAGTGCGTCGGGAGCGAGCACGACTACGTCGCTGGCCACAGGGAATTGTCGTGCAGCATGATTGCCGATGCCATCGAGCCGTGAGGGAGGTACGTCACATCAGGCGGAACGATCAGAAGCGCATTCGCAGCGGCCATGGATGTGAGCATGCCGGAACTCTGTCGGCCGGTGAGGACAGCCTCCCCCTCGTCATTGACGATTGCCCGAAGATAGTGCGTCAACCCACCCGGCGTCTGAACGCTTTCCGCCAGTCGCACCGGAATCGGCTTGCGAATCACGGCGCGATGGCCGCCCATGCGGAGCAGCGCCGGTCGCACGAACAACTCGAAGGTCACGAGAGCCGAGACCGGATTTCCGGGGAGTCCGAACCACGGTCGTTCGTCGAGCATGCCAAATCCGAACGGCCCGCCTGGGCGCATGCGCACACGCCAGAAGTCGAGTGTCGCACCAAGGCGAGCCACGACGTCGCGTGTGTAGTCGAAGGCGCCGACGCTGATCCCGCCGCACGTGATCAGGACGTCGAACGGTGGCGCACCCGTGATTCGCTCCGTGATCGACGCGGGATTGTCGGCGGCAATGCCAAGCATGACCGGTGCGCCACCAGCGGCTCGCACGGCAGCGGCGAGGGCGTAGCTGTTCGTATTCACGATCCGGCGACCGGCCAGGACCTCGTCAAACCCGTCGATGTCCACGAGTTCGTTTCCGGATGTCAGGATCGCGATGCGCGGCCGGCGGACGACACGCAACGTGTCGTGACCGCAGCCGGCCGCCAGACCGATGTGTGCCGGGCGCAGTGGCGTTCCCGCGTCGATCAGGCGATCGCCTTCCATGAAGTCCTCACCGCGCGGCCGGATGTTGTGCTCCAGATCGCGGTCGTTGTTGATGCCGACGACCGACTCGCCACCGTCCGTGTCCTCGACGCGGATGACACTGTCGATGCCATCCGGCACCGGCGCACCGGTCATGATTCGCCAGGCGGTGCCGCGCGCGACAGCCGTCGGCGGTGGGTCGCCTGCCGCGATCGTGCCGGCCACCGTGAGACGGACCGGTACTGCAGTGCTGGCGGCGCGCACATCAGCGGCGTGCACCGCGTAGCCATCCATGGCGCTGTTGCGCCATGCGGGATGCGTATGACGTGCCACCACGACGTCAGTCAGTACACGACCGAGTGCATCGGCGAGGGGAACGATTTCTGGTGGCAGCGGGTGGACGGCGGTGAGAATCCGTTCGATCGCCTGCTCGACCGGCATGCGCGGCACCGTCATCGCGGCGCTCCACGACGCATGGTGACGAGCCGCTCCACGATCAACTCGTGAATCCGATCGACTTCGCGGTTCGGCACGGTGTGGTTGTTCGTGATCAGCGAGAAGATCAGCATCTCGCCATCCGCCGTCGTGACGTAACCGGAGAGCGCTCGCACCTTGTCCACGGTACCGGTCTTCGCGCGCACCCGCCCCTGCGCGAATGCCTGCATCCGGTTCTTCAGCGTGCCTTCGAGCCCGGCGATGGGCATCGCGTCGTAGAACACGCCGAAGTCGGCGCGTCGGCGAGTGGTGTCAAGGACCTGGACGATCGCGCGTGGCGTCAGGTAGTCATGGCGCGAGAGGCCGCTGCCGTCGCGAATGGCGTGCGCATCAGTTCGCACGCCCCATGCCGTCAGCTCGCGCTCGATCGCAACGCGCGCACTGTCGGGTGAACCCACGCCGGTGCGCTCGCGGCCAATGGTCCGGAAGACGACCTCGGCGAGCTGGTTCTGTGATGGCTTGAGCAGTGCGGGCAACACCTCACCAAGAGTTTGCGACTGCAGCACGGCCAGTGTATCGCGTCGTCCCGGGTCTGCACTGACCCGGTTTCTCACCGTGATGCCAGCGCGTGCGAGCGCCTCGGTGACGGCTGCGAGGAACGTGGCGCGCCCGTCCGGCTGCGATGCGGAGAACGTCCGCGTCTCGCCGACCGGAATGCTGCCGCGCAGGGTGAGCCCCGGTGTGTTCGCCGAGTCGCGCCACCACTCGATTGGCGGGCCAACGGTGCCGGCAGCGCGCGTGACGACCGCTGATCGAATCACTGGCGACGAACGCAGCGGTGCGGTGGTGACACACGCCGGCTTGCCCGGCGCAGCACACCCGTGCACACGAACGTCAGTGAACGCGTCGTTGAAGAGCAGCTCGGTCACGCCGGCGCCGTACGAGGCGTCGAGGTCATCCCAATCCCAGCCGTAGCCAAGTGGACTGCCGGGGAAAGCGGGTGTCTCGCCGGAGCGAATCCGCCCGGCAATGCGTCGGACGCCGCTGGTCTTGAGTGCAAGGATGAGTGGGTCAAATGCAGTGAGCGGGTCGGTGCGCATCGCACTCGAGATACTCGGATCACCACTCCCGACGACCACGATGTCGCCGCGCAGGACACCGTTGATCACCGAACCCGTACGCATGAATGTCGTCTGCCACCGATGGTTCGCGCCGAGGACGGCGAGGCCAACCGCCGACGTCACGATCTTCTCGTTCGACGCCGGCATGAACAGCCGATCGGCATTCATCTGCGCGAGCGTGTCGTTCCGCTCGGGCGCCACGATCAGCACGCCCCAGTACGCGTTCGCCAGGTGCGGAAGCCCCACCAGTGAGTCGACGAACCCCTGCAGCGAGCCACGCGGCGGCGATGCTGGCATTGCCGCCGGCATGACGGTGGTCGGCGCAGGTGCCGTGGCGACCGTCGCCGCCGTCCGTGGCGTCTGCGTGGCGCACGCGCTCACGCTCGCACAGAGGAGCACCGTCGCGGTGCCTGGCATCCGCATCACCGGCGTCCTGCCTGTGGCGCGAGCAGATCAGTCGCCGCGCGAAGATCTTCCGGCGTGTTCACGTTGAAGAACAGGTGCGAGGCATCATCGAACGGCATCCCGCACGTCGGCCAGCCGCGACGACGCATGTCGTCGAACAGTGCGTGCGCCGCTCGCTCACCAGACGCGAGCAGCATGTCTGCGACGTCGGCGCAGTCGGGGCCATAGGCGCCACACAGCGGCTCCAGTCGGCCGTTCGCGTGCAGTGGAACGCAACACGTGGCGCCCTCCTCGACCGCGGTCGTGAGCGCCTCGAGCACGTCGGCGGTGACGAAGGGCATGTCCCACGCACACACGACGGCGATGCCACCGCCCGCGGCGTGGAGCGCCGTTTGCAGCGCGCCGAGTGCACCACACCCCGGCGTGACATCGGCGGTCACCGGGACACCGGGAAACCACCCGCTCGCGTCATTCGTGCCACGCGCGATCACGACCGAATCACAGCACGCCTCGAGCGCGCGCAGCGGGTAGTCGGCGATGCGGCGCAGGCCAAGCGGCTCGAGACCCTTCGGTCGGCCGCCAAACCGGCGACTGGCCCCGCCGGCGATCAGCACGCCACGCCGCAGGAGCCTTCCGGTCACGTGGGTTCGAAGGTCGCGCTCAGTGTCGCGTCCTCGGTCACGACAACGCGTGTCACGCGCACCGTGGCGGGCAGTCGTTCCTGCACCTTGATCGCGATGAATCGCGCCAGCTCCTCGCCCGTCGGAACCATGCCGGCGTGCTCGTCAAACTCCGGCACGTCGAGGTTGATGTTGCGGTGGTCGAACCGCGCGCGGACCTCGGTCTCCAGCGCACGGTCCAGCAGTCCCAGATCCACCAGCATCCCGGTTTCGCCGTCAACCGGCCCGCTGACACTCACGTCACACGCGTAACTGTGCCCGTGAAAGTTCGGTCGTGCGCAGGCGCCAAAGGTTGACGCATTCGTGGCGTCGTCCCAGCCGGGGCGCCGATAGCGATGTGCGGCCGCGAAGTGCACACGCCGCGTCAGCGTGCTGCGACCGTTCATCGGCGACCGAAGCCGCGCACCACGCCGACCGTCAGCATCGTGTTGCGCGTCCAGGCGTTCTTCTTGCCGAATTCGACGATGCGGGGGATGCCTGGCGTGGAGTCGCGGAAGGTATCGGGATACGGCACACTGTAGAAGTGAGTCGAGATATCCGCGCGCACCGTCCAGCGTGAGCGGAGCGGTGCGTACTTCATGCCCAATCCGACCATCGGACTGAATCGATTGCCGAATTCGAACCTCGACGAATCGGAGAACGACTTGTTGTCCGTCGCGAGGCCGACACCGCCCGTGAGACTGGGCGTCACCGAATGCCAGCTCCGGTTCCCGGTCAGCAGCAGGGTGAACCCGAGGTCGATGAAGTACAGCGGCTGTGACACGTTGCGGCCCACGCGGCTCGCCAGCGGAAACCCGGGTTGCAGCACATCACGCGTCGCGGACTGGCGCATGAGTGACGCGGTGAACGCCAGCGGGCTGGCACCCAGCAGCAGGTCGTAGCGAGCACCAATCGCCACGCCTCCGCGCGGCGCGGCACCCGCCGGGTCACGACCGCCTATCGATGGGCCCGCGAACAAGGTGAGTTCCTGCCGTTTCTCGAGATCGCGGAACGGGCTGTTCTCAGGCGTTGTCCCAACCTGCGCGGCAGCCAGCGCGGGAAGCGTACACGCCAGGATCACCACCCGGCGCAGCGCACGCCGCGTCATGCTGGCACCGGAGCGAGTCGCAACGAGACGCCGGACATCTCGGCGGGAACAGGGAGTCCGAGCAGGTCAAGGACCGTGGGGCCCACATCACACAGGGCACCGCCCGCACGCAGCGGGACGGAACCGGCAGGATCGACGATGAGCAATGGAACGGGATTGGTGGTGTGTGCCGTGTGTGGCGCGCCGGTGACCGGGTCAACCATGACGTCGGCGTTGCCGTGATCGGCCGTGAATATCACGCACGCGCCGCCAGACTGCGCGGCGGTGAGGATCCGGCCGATGCACGCGTCCACCGCCTGTACCGCCGCCATCGCGGCCGGGAGGGAGCCCGTGTGTCCGACCATGTCACAATTCGCGAAGTTGCAGAGCATGAAATCGTAGCGCCGGGTCTCGAGTGCCTCGACGAGTCCATCACAGATGCCGGCCGCACTCATCTCCGGCTGCAGGTCGTACGTCGCAACCTTTGGACTGGGAACCATCCGGCGTTCTTCACCGGCGAACGGCGCCTCCCGACCCCCGTTGAAGAAGAACGTCACGTGCGGATACTTCTCCGTTTCGGCGGTGCGCAGCTGCGTCATGCCGGCCGCAGCAATCACGTCGCCGACCATGTTCGTGAGTTGCGCGGCGGGAAACGCCACCGGGTACGTGAAGGTCGGATCGTACTCCATCATCGTCGTGAGGGCGAGACGCGGTCGTCCATCGATCGAGAAGCCCGTGAACGTCGGTGACGTCAGCGCGTCGCACAGTTGGCGCATGCGATCGCTGCGGAAATTGAAGCAGATGACCACATCACCGTCCGCCAGGCGCGGAGTCACGGCACCGGATGCATCGTGCAGCACGATCGGTTCGATGAACTCGTCGGTCGTGCCCGACGCATACGCAGCTTCGAGTGCAGACGTGATCGCATCGGCTGTTGCGGTGGTGCCGGTTCCATCGACCATCGCGCGGTACCATTTGCTGGTGCGCTCCCAGCGGTGGTCGCGGTCCATGCCGAAGTACCGCCCACCGAGCGTCGCGAGAACCGCCCGCCCGTTGTACTTCGAGAGCTCGGCCATCGTCTCGGCGAGAAACGTGCGCCCTGAGGTCGGCGGTGTGTCGCGTCCGTCGAGGAGCCCATGGATTGCCACCGAGCCCACGCCTTCGCGCGCGGCGAGATCGAGCAGTGCGAACAGGTGCCGGTCAAGCGCATGCACCCCGCCGTTGCCGAGCAGGCCGATCAGATGGAGCGTCACGCCGCGAACCGCCGCGTCTCGCGCCGCCGCCACCAGCGCATGGTTCGTGAAGAACATGCCGGTTTCGATCGCGCTCGCGATGCGTACCAGGTCCTGCTCCACCACCCTGCCCGCGCCGAGGTTCATGTGTCCGACCTCGCTGTTCCCCATCTGGCCTTGAGGCAGTCCCACACGCCGACCACTCGCTTCGAGCAGGGTGTGCGGTACCGAGCCCATCAGGTGGTCCCAATTTGGGGTTTCTGCAAGTGCGATCGCGTTGGCGGTGGCGTCTTCCCGATAGCCCCAGCCATCGAGCACGACGAGGCAAACGGGCCGGGTTGAATTCGAGGGCATGGATACCGGGTGGGGCGGGGTAGTAATGTCTTGGGCATGACGTCTGCAGAATGTACCCATCGCCGATGGGCGCTACCATCGACCACTCGCTCATTGCTCGCTGCCTACACGCTGGCGGGGCTGGTGTTTCTTCCGGTCCGTGGGGGCGCTCAGGGCACGCGAGTGTCGGATTCGGTCGCGGCGCGTTTCATCAGCCCCGCGACGATTCCGCTGCGTCCAGCCAATCGGGCGGAGATCCGGTCTGCGCCGGAAGGAACAGTCATTGGCAGCGTGGCCAATCCCGGAACCATCATCCCGCTCGCCCGGGAGCGCGGCTGGGTTCGCGTGCGGCTGGAGGGGTGGGTGCGTGAGGGAGAACTGCTCCCTGTGGACTCGTCGCTCCGCACTGCGCTGAGCGCTGCGGATTTGCGCGCCGATCCCGGCGGAGTGAAAGGCAAGCTCGTCCGGTGGAGTGTCGAAGTGCTCTCGTTACAACGGGCCGACGTCCTGCGACGCGATCTCCTGAATGGAGAGCCGTATCTGCTCGCACGTGGCCCGGCGGGCGAGAACGCGCTGCTCTATCTCGCGCTGCCACCGGCGCTCCTCGCGGAGGCGAGGACCATCGCACCGCTGACGATCGTGCAGATCACGGCGCGTGTACGAACCGGTCGATCGTCGCCGACGAACGTGCCGGTACTGGACGTCGAGACCATCACACGTCCATGAGCCGCGAGCGGAAGAATCAGCCCGATCAGCCTCGACCCGTGGTGGGCTATCTCATCGTGGGCGCAATCGCCGTTGGTGCCGCAGCCTCGGTTCCGATGATGTGGGCCGCGCGTGATGTGGTGCTGCGCGAATCGGAGTCACTGCGGTCCTCGGTCGCAGCCAGCGCGCCGATTCACGATTCGCTGCGACGCGCGAGTGCCGTCGTTCAGAAGACCTTGACGCTCGAGACGGCGCGTGCCGACGCGCGCGCTGAACCCGGGCTGCATCTCGTGATCGCGGTGGACAGTGGCACCGTCGCGCTGGTGCGGGATGGCATCACGTTGCGCAGCATGCCGGCGCGCTTTCTCGGAGCACCACCGGCACGGGGGTCGCAGGCCATCGCGCGCCTTGAAGAAGGCGCAGCTCCGCCGCCGGCGGTGCCGACCGTGGACTCATCGGGCAACGCCGTGGCGGTCCCGGAGCGCGAGCGAACCGTGGAACGCGCGATTCTCACCGATGGCACGATCCTCGAAGGCGGTGATGCGGCGGCAGCGTTCCTTGGCGGGCTCGACGCACGGGGAGGACCACGAGCGATTGCCATCTCTCGCCGCGACTTTGCGGCGCTGCGTCCCAACCTCAGGAAGGGCATGTCCGCGGTGCTTTTCTGATGGGTGCGTTTCGCCGGTTCCTGACTCGTGGCGGAATCGCCGCGTGGACGCTGACGCTCCTTGCGATTGCGGGGTGTGCGTTCGCCACCGCGGAAGGGTCACGTCTGGTGCGCGCGCGCGCTGTGCGCGCCTCCGCTGCCGCCGCCGCTGCCGCCGATTCCGGAAAGCTATCGGTGCTGCGGCAGCGACTCGCCGCGCTGAATGACTCAGTGCTCGCGGCACGGCGTCGTAGTCTGCCGACGGCGGTCACGCCCATCATCGTGGTGAGTCTCGCCGACAACCGGCTCTGGGTGCGTGAGCAGGGCGAGGAGATCTTCACGACACGCATCGCGAGCGGGAGCGGTCGCACGCTCACCGGTGCCGGGAGCACGCAGACGTTCCGGTTTGATACACCACGGGGCAGACTCACCGTGCTGAGCAAGGAGACGTCACCAGCGTGGGTGCCACCAGACTGGCATTTCGTCGAGAAGGCCGGCAAGAAGGGGCTTGGCCTGCTGCGAATGAAACGCGGACAGGTGATTCCCGTGACTGGCGGCGTCATCACGACCAGAGGAAGCGACGTCGTGAAGCGCTATGCGGATGGTTCGCTGGAAGTGCTGACCGCCGGTGACGGCAGTGAGCTCACGGCAGGGGGACGCATCATCATCCCGCCCTTCGGTACGAACGCACGGCGGTACAAGGAGATCCTCGGCACGCATCGGCTGAATCTTGGCGACGGATACGCGCTGCACGGCACGAATGCACCGAGCTCGATCGGCCGCAGCGTGAGTCACGGCTGCATGCGCCTCCGAAACGAAGACATCGAGACGCTGTACCGCATGATTCCGGTCGGTACGGCGGTGTACATCTATTGAGCGCGACAGCGTTTCTCCGGTGCGCGTCGGGTTGGCTGCTGCTGGTCAGTGTTGGTGGATGCAGCACGCTGCGCGGCGGCGGCTGCGATGCCTCCGAGTCCGCCACGGTGCTGCCCGCACTGATCTGGAGGACCGACTCGCTGCTGGCGCGCCCACGGCCGGCGAACGCTGCTGCCGTGACGGAACTGCACGAGCAGTTGGGCGAGATCATCCGGCGCGTGCAGCGGCTGGAGGTCTGCGGTGGGCTCACGAGTGCCCAGGACCTGCGAACCGCCGCGCGCCTGGCGCTGCGGGCGGGGATGGCAGGAGCGCCCCTGCTTCGCGAGGCCTACGTCTGGGGCCGCGAGGCGGTGTTGCGTGCACCGCTGGAGCGAGAATCATGGCAGGTGATGGCGACGGCCTGGGATGAGTTGCAGATCAGCCAGAACCACCCCCAGTGGTTTGGAACCGTCATTCGCTGCGCGGCGCGGGGTACACGCCCCTGCGCGCTCGCCACGCTCGATACGTCGCGTGTGTCGGACGCGCAGCGCGTGGAGCTTGGTCTGCGAACCTTGCGAGAGCAGCGACTTGTGGCGGACTCACTGAACCGCGCCAGGCGGCGCTGAGAGCCTGAACGGCCGATCGGGGTCCCCGGCTTTGCTGTGAGGTACTCATGCCGACACTCATGTGCGACACCGGCCACAGGAGCGAGGGCATGCTGGGAAGGACCCTGATTGCAACGGTACTGATCACCGGAACGACGACGACACCGCTCGGCGCTGCTTTCGCCGGGTTCTCGGCTGCGCCACGCGCGACGGAACCAGCACTGCGCGGGAGGCTCGCGGAGTATGACACGCTGCTCGGCCGGAGTGGCAAGCTTCGCGCGCGCTTTCTTCCGATGGAGGAAGCGCGCGCGCTCGCCGACCGCTTGCGCTCAGGCCGCACATCTGCGGTCGAGGGAGGGCGCGAATCGCGCATTGCCTCGATGCACGTGCTGCCGCTCATTCCGTTCGGTTTCAAGATCGGCGGGCGGATGGGCGTGTATCGAATGGGAAATTGGCCCGGCGAAAGGCGTGCGTCCACCGCGCGGTATGATGTGCCATCCGGCTTCATCGAGGTGACGACCGGCAATCGTGACTTGGCGGTATCGGAGCACTTCCGGCTGCGCGATTTTCTCACGAAGGACCAGGCGCACGTCTGGCCGAAGTATCTCGTGCTCCGTGAAGCGCTCCTCGACAAGCTCGAGCTGGCGATCAACGAACTGCAACTGATGGGGTATCCGGTACAGCGCTTGCATGTGTTGAGTGGCTTCCGGCACCCCTTTTACAACGCGCAGGGCGTGGGACCAGGTGGTCGGGCACGTGAAAGCAGGCACCAATACGGCGATGCGGCTGACGTCTTTGTTGACAATGACGGTGACGGGCGTATGGATGATCTTGACGGAGATGGCCGCGCGACGGTGCTGGACGCGGATCTGATCATCCTTGCGGTCGAACGCGTCGAGCTGGCAAATCCTGAACTGACTGGCGGAGTTGGTCGCTACTATGCCACACACTCACACGGACCATTCGTCCACATCGATGTCCGAGGCACCCCTGCCCGATGGGGTGGGGCGTAAGCCGACACCGATTGGCCTGATTGGCCTGACGGTTGCCGCGCAGCCGCTGCATGATGATCTGCGTCCCTTGCGCACGTTCGCACCGCGTCGCACGTGGCGGCGATTCCTGAAGCTCAGCCTCTTCGCGGTCGTTCCGTTCGGCGCCGCGTTCGTGGCAAATCGGATGAGCGAGCCGGAGGGGCTCGAGCTCTCGCCGGCCCCGGATGTCCGGGCGTCGGGGCCGCGAATGATGGCAGCCACCTCGGACGCGCCTGTGCGCGGTGAGCAGCTGCCGCGGCGGGTTTTTGTGCCGGGTGCCTTTGGACACAGCGGCGCGGTTCGGGTCCGTGTGGTGCTGCCGGGCGAGTTGCTCGTGATGCCAATGGCGCTGGATGGCGCGAGTGAAGGCCTCGAGTCGCAGTGGATCGGCTTTGACGGTGCCACCAATGGTCCGGTCATGCCGTGGCAGCCGGACGGCACGCTTCGCGCTCCGACGAGCCCAGGCGCGTACTGGTTGGTGCTGTCACGAGGTGATGCGGCTGACACGGTTGCCGACCTCGCGCTGTTGGTCGAGCATCCGATGCCGAATTCGCGCGCGACCGGCATCAACGGGTACCACCTTGGTCGATGGCCGAGGAACAGTGCCACGCCGCCGCCGCGTGGCTTCATCGGCGTAACGGAGCGTATCGCGGATTTCCCGCTCTCACCGCATCTGCGGATGAGCGATTTTGTCGTGCACGACAAGCAGGACGCGTTCCCGAAATACCTGCACGTTCGCGAGCAGCTGCTGGACAAGCTCGAGCTGACGATCCGCGAAATTGCGCAGATGCGGGGACGCGAGGTCTCGACGTTCCGGCTGCACATTGCCAGCGGCTATCGCAGCCCGGCGCACAACGGCGACCTGTCGGGCTCCGCACGCGACAGCCGACACATGTACGGCGACGCGGCAGACATCGCGATCGATGCCAACAATGATGGCTCACTGACGGAGACGGACGCCCGGCTGGTTGCCGCAGCGGCGGAAATCGTTGAGCGGAAGTATCCGGATCTGGTGGGCGGAGTCGGCCTGTACATCAACGCTGACGGCGAAGGCTGGCCATACGTGCACATCGATGTCCGCGGAGTGCGGGCGCGCTGGCGCGGTGGCCCGCGTCGCGATCAATCCGTGGACTCGTTCCCCGCGGCGGTTGCCGCCGACTCCGGCGCGTGGCCGGTTCCGGCGCCTGCCATCCGGCCGTTCGCAGCGGCGCCGCCGGCGCCATCGACGACACCCGCTGTCACACCTCCCGTGCCGTCACCCGAAGTGTCACCGTCCGGCTCCACGGCGGCACCGCCGCGTCCGTCGGCCGCACCGGCCCCTGAGCGCACGCGAGCCGAGAATTCATCGATGCGACCGGTCTCGATGGTGGTGGCGCCGTCACCGGGGAGCAGCCCGCCACGAGCCGTGTCTGATGGCGCCCGCCGAACGGACGCGCCGCGCGCCACGACTCGCACATCCGATCGCACCGCATCGCGAACGGCTGCGCGCCCCCTCACGCGCGCAGCGCCGCAGCGCTCGAAATCAGCGAGCCGGCCCAGGACCGCCTCGACCAGGCAGCAGGCCGTTGCGCCGAATCGCACGTTGGCACCAATCGCCTCGAATGTCGTGGCCGACCCGTTCACGAGTGCGGCCAAGCGCTTCCGCGCCTCGCGCCCCTGAACGGAAGGGGTGGCGAGGGGTAGGATTGTGCAGCGTTCCGTCTCACCCTTGCCCGCTGCCATGCCTCTCAGTCCATATCTCCGTGATCGCCTGCTCGCGAAATTCGACACGCTGTCGGATGAGCGCGCGTTCCAGGTTCTCGACTACGTGGAGTTTCTCGAGTCGAAGTACAGTCGTCTCGAGGCGCCCACCGGCGCGGCCGGCATACTCGCCAAGCTGCAGGAAACGGTCGAGGATGGGCTTCGCGCGGGGAAAGTGTCTGCCTCGAGCGTCGCCGAGACGCTCGGGTTCATGCAGAAGGCCGTTGGCGTGCTGAATGGCGTCGCAGCGGCTGGGCAGAGCGTCGCCAGCGATCTGGCCGGTGCCGCCTCGCGCGTTGCACGTGCGGCAACCGGCGACACCGCCTCGGTACCGGCACCGCCGGCTCCGGGCGCCGGTGAAGGACCCGCGCGGTGAGCGACGGGACGGACGGCCGCCGACCGAGACTCGGTGTTCCGAAGGTCGGTCGCACGACGCCGTCGGGATCAGCACCGCCGCCTGCCGACGATGACCGCGCGTGGCGGCCGCCAGGCGACCGACCCGTCAGCGGCCCGCGGACCGGGGCGAAGAGGACTGTCACCGGCGCAATCCGCGAGATCCCGCACTACCTGCGGCTGCTCTGGGGACTTGCCCGTGACTCACGTGTGGCAATCGTCGACAAGCTGATCGTGCTCGCGGCGGCCGCGTACATCATCAGCCCGATCGACGTCATTCCGGACTTCATTCCATTCCTCGGTCAGGTGGACGATCTCTACCTGCTCGTGATTGCGCTGCAGCGCATGGTGTCGCGAGCCGGGACCGCGGTGCTGCGTGACCACTGGACCGGTAACCCGGATTCCATCGGCGCGATCAACCTCTCGGCAACACTCGCGGCCGCCGCATTCTTCCTCCCGCCAAGCATTCGGCGCCGGGTTCAGCGCGCCCTCCGCGGGTAGCGGCGTCCGGCAGCGGAAGTGATCTGGTCACGGTCGGGCCTCCCCAGCGGCCCGGCAACCGTCTATTTTTCAAGATGGCAACCACGTCTCGCCCACCGATCTCGTCTCCCGTTCGCGGCAGCATCTCGCCCGACGGTCAGTCCACCGCCCTGGTCGGGCGTCTGCGCGTCCGCGAGGACGACGCCCTCACGTTCGATGACGTTCTGCTGGTGCCGGCGCATTCGCTGATACACCCGAAGGAAGTCCGGACGCAGAGCCGGTTCACGACCGGTATCACACTGAACGTGCCGCTCATCTCCGCCGCGATGGATACCGTGACGGAAAGCGAGATGGCGATCGCGATGGCGCGAGCGGGTGGTATCGGCGTCGTACACAAGAACATGTCGATCGACCGGCAGTCCGCCGAGATCGATCGCGTGAAGCGCAGCGAGAGCGGCATCATCCGAAACCCGATCACGCTGACGCCTGACGCATCGCTGCGCGAGGCCGTCGCGCTGATGCGTCGCTTCCACATCAGTGGCGTCCCGATCGTCGATGGCGACGGACGACTCGTCGGGATCCTGACGAATCGTGACCTGCAGTTCGAGCGGGCGCTGGATCGACCGGTGCAGGATGCAATGACGAAGGATCGTCTCGTCACTGCGCCGCTGGGCACCACGCTCGATGAGGCTGAGCGGATCATGGGTGAGCGACGTGTGGAGAAGTTGCCGGTCGTCGACACGGACGGCACGTTGCGTGGTCTGATCACCGTGAAGGACATCCACAAGCGGCGCCAGTTTCCGAACGCGAACAAGGATGAGCAGGGAAGCCTGCGCGTAGCGGCGGCGATCGGTGCCGGTGGCGACTACCTCGAACGCGCGCGCGCACTGATCGATGCCGGCGCCGACGTGTTGTGCATCGATACGGCTCACGGTCACAGCGACGCGGTGCTGCAGGCCACGGCACGCGTACGGAATGCCTTCCCCGAGGCACAACTCGTCGTGGGCAACGTTGCCACACGGGCTGGAGCCGCGGCGCTCGTGGAGCGCGGTGTGAACGCCGTGAAGGTCGGTGTCGGGCCGGGGTCGATCTGTACGACGCGCGTCGTGACCGGCGTTGGCGTGCCGCAGCTGACGGCGATATTCGATGCCATCGAAGGCGCAGGCGATGTGCCGGTGATTGCCGATGGCGGGATCAAGTACTCGGGCGACATCGCGAAGGCACTCGCCGCTGGGGCTTCGAGTGTCATGATGGGCTCGATGCTGGCCGGAACGGAGGAGAGTCCGGGCGAGAGCATTCTCCTCGAGGGCCGCCGCTTCAAGACGATTCGCGGGATGGGATCGCTCTCGGCGATGCAGGACGGCAGCGCGGATCGCTACTTCCAGGACGGCGAGATGAGCGCCCGGAAGCTCGTGCCGGAGGGGATCGAAGGGCGAGTGCCCTACCGCGGTCCGGTCGCCGACGTGCTCTTCCAGATGGTTGGCGGACTCCGCAGTGGGATGGGCTACGTGGGCTGCGCCACTATCGACGCGCTTCGAACGGAGAGCCAGTTCGTGCGGATCACCTCGGCAGGGCTCCGCGAAAGCCACCCGCACGACGTGACAATCACACGCGAGTCCCCGAACTACACGAAATGACGGGACGGTGACGTCTTCTGACCGCGATTGACAGACCTGCTGCGGCCATGTGACCTTGCTGCGACATTAATGCCCCCGGCCGCTGAGGGGGTCACTTCCTCCTCCTCACGTGCAGGCCTCATGGGACTCTGGTCCAGAAAGAGCATTCTCGCGCTCCAGGCCGAAGCCGGCAACGAGAAAGACGGCCTCAAGCGAACGCTTGGGGCGATGAATCTCACCCTGCTGGGCATCGGCGCGATCATCGGCGCCGGTATCTTCGTGTTGACGGGCAATGCCGCCGCGAACTACGCCGGTCCCGCGGTCACGATCAGCTTCGTGCTCGCAGGTCTCGGATGTCTGTTCGCGGGGCTCTGCTACGCTGAGTTCGCCAGCATGATCCCGATTGCCGGATCAGCGTACACGTACAGCTACGCCACGATGGGCGAGGGTGTGGCCTGGTTCATCGGCTGGAACCTCGTGCTCGAGTATCTCTTCGCCGCCTCCACCGTTGCGGTTGGCTGGTCTGGATACTTCAGCGCATTCCTCAGCGAACTGGGGCTCCACATTCCCGCGTCGCTGGCGTCCGCACCGCTGACGGTGGCCGGTGGGCACGAGGTGGTCCGAGCCTTCACATGCGTCGATGCCGCCGGACTGACCATCATCGACCCGGCCACCAGAGTGGCGGCCGCGTTTGCGGATCGCGCGGCGTGCCTTGCTGGTGGGCACACTGTGGTCAACGGTATCATCAATCTGCCGGCCGTTCTGCTGATCGCGGCCATCACAGCCCTGTTGGTTCGCGGTGTGCAGGAGTCGGCATCGTTCAACAACCTGATGGTGCTCATCAAGACCACCATTGTCGTGCTTGTGATCGGCTTCGGATTCTTCTACGTGAACAAGGAGAACTGGACGCCTTTCATCCCGAAGAACACGGGCGAATGGGGCAGGTTTGGTTGGTCGGGTGTGTTTCGCGGTGCGTCGGCGGTGTTCTTTGCCTATATCGGGTTCGATGCCGTCAGCACAGCGGCGCAGGAAGCGAAGAACCCGCAGCGGGATCTGCCGATCGGCATGATTGCGTCGCTCCTGATCTGTACCGTGCTGTATATCCTGATGGCGCTCGTCATGACGGGCCTGGCCCCGTACACGGCGTTGAGCGTGCCACACCCGGTGTCGGTGGCGATCAGTGCGGCCCCTGCGCTTCGCTGGTTGGAGTACCTCGTAAACATCGGTGCGATCGCGGGTTTGTCGAGCGTCGTGCTGGTGATGCTCATGGGTCAGCCGCGCATTTTCTATACGATGTCGCGCGACGGGCTCCTGCCGAAGATCTTCGGCAAGGTGCATCCGAAGTACCGCACACCGGCCACATCGACGGTCATCGTGGGCGTCGTGGCAATGCTGATTGCCGCGTTCTTCCCGGTTGGTCTGCTGGGCGACCTCGTGTCGGGCGGCACGCTCGCCGCATTCGCCACGGTCTGCATCGGCGTGCTCGTGCTGCGCAGGCGCTCGCCTGAGCTGCCGCGTCCCTTCAAGACGCCGCTGGTGCCGTTGGTACCGCTGCTCGGTGCCGGTGCAACACTCGGGATGATGGCCACGTTGCCAGCGCTGACATGGGGCCTTCTCACCGTGTGGACCGCAATCGGCGTCACCGTGTACGTCGTGTACGGACGCAAGAACTCAACCCTCGGCAAGGCGGAAGCCAGTGCTGCAGGGTCGTCGGGTGGCTGAGCTTCCCGCACGCTGAACCTCGAACGACGTGAACGGCGCCCGGTCACCCGGGCGCCGCTCTCTTTTTCCATACGACATGCCAAGCGAACACGATCTCCTCGCCGTCCCTCACGATCGCATCACCGCAATTCACGCGCTCGCCGCCGGCATGGTGCCGGGGATGACGGTCGCGCTGTCAACGCACGTCAATTGTGATGGAGACGGGTGTGGTTCGGAAGCGGCGCTTTCCAGGTTGCTCGCGCTGCGTGGAGTGACGTGTCGCATCGTCAATCCCACACCGTGGCCAACGATGTATCGCTTTCTGCTCGGCGGACCCGTCGTCGACCAGAGCGATCGCGGCGCCGCGGCTTTGACGGACCCATCAGTCGGGGCGCTGCTGGTGGTCGACATCAGCGATGTGAAGCGACTGGGGACTCTGGCCGAGACGGTGCGCGTGACGAAAATGCCGCGCTTCTGCATCGATCATCACCTGCCGAGCGATGAGCCACCCGCCGAGGTGCTCCTGGCTGACACGCGGGCATCTGCCACCGGCGAGCTCGTCTTCGATTTTGCACAGGTGCTCGGCCTCGAGATTGACGTCGAGACGGCGACGGCGCTGTACATCGCCATCCTGACCGACACCGGGGGGTTCCGCTTCAGCAACACGACGCCACGCGTGCACGCAATCGCGGCTGAATTGCTTGCGCGCGGTGTGGATCCGGAGCTCATGTACCGCCGCGTGTATGCGTCGCAGAGCCCGGGCCGCGTCCGGCTGCTCGCGGAAGCGTTGCAGTCACTCGGCGTCGAGGAGTCGATCGGTCTGAGCTGGCTGTCGCTGGCGGCCGGCGCCAAGGAACGCTATGGCGTGACGAGCGAGGAAATGGACGGCATCGTCGAGCACCCGCGGTCGATCGCGGGGACGCGGCTGGCGGTGTTTTTTCGCGACCTGGGACACAATCGCGTCAAGATCAGTTTCCGCAGCTCCGGCAACATCGATGTCAACGCGCTGGCGCGAGAGTTTGATGGTGGCGGGCACGCGAAGGCCAGTGGCGCCCTGGTGCAGGGGTCGCTGAAGGACGTCGAGTTCCGGGTGCTGCGGGCCGCACGGGCCGCACTTGCCGCCACACCGATGGACAGTACGCCTCCCGCGCCGCAGGCGAGCGGCGCGGTCATGGAATAGGGATCGCCATTCCGTGTCGGAATTCGCGGCCGCGTTGTTGCTTGCGCTGATCGCACTCGGCAGTGCGGGGTACTGCTCGTGGCTGTATTCGAGGTTCCGGAAGCCGTACTACGCGTGGTGGTCGTTCAGCTGGATGCTGTATGCAGTTCGAGTCGGAGTCATCATCGGCTTCCTCCGGACGCAGCAGAGCGGGTGGCTCTTCTGGCATCAGGTGCTCACCGGGTGGACGGCGCTCGGCTTTCTTGCTGCGGGGCTGAGTTTTGCGCGAGGATTGAAGTGGACGCCGTGGCTCGGCCTGCTGGCGATCTTTCCCGTCGTGTGGAGTTACGTCGCGATCTTCACGCTCGAGAATTTCCTGCTCGCCGTGGTGCCCGCCATCGCGTTTCTCAGTGCGGCCACCCTGATCACGGGCATCAGCTTCGCGCAGCATGCCCGGCGCACGGGCTCTCCGGGCGCCTGGACACTGGCGGGGGCGTTCACGTTGTGGGCATTGCACCATCTCGACTATCCGCTGTTGCGCGCGCGTGGCGCGTGGGTGCCGTGGGGCTATTATCTCGACATCCTGTTCATCCTGGCGGTCATCGGTGGCATCGCCGCGCTGGTCATCGATGACCTTCGACGCGGGCTCGAAGCGCTGGCACGACTCTCGGCGGATGTGCAGTCGAGCGGGCGCGGCGACGCGGTGGTGGCGGCGCTGCTGGAACGGCCGTTGCGCCTGCGCGGTGTGAGTGGCACCGCGCTCTATGATGTTGCCGCCGCGACGGTGGTTGATGGTGCCGGGCGGGCGCAGCACTGGCGTGGCGCGGCATTGCCGCCGACGGTCGGCCTGCTGGTCGGTCAGGCGGCACAGCTGGGGCGAAGCACGAGCGCAGCCATGCCTCGGACGCGCGGTGCCGAACGGTTCGTCGCGGCACTGCCCCTCTACCGTGAGACGCTGGTGACCCACGTGCTGGTGCTGACGGGCGACGTGCGTGACCCGTTCACTGCGCTGGATGAAGAGTTCCTGCGCGCGCTCGGGCGCCAGGTGGGTTCCGCTCTGCAGCAGGCCGAGCTGCGGGCGCAGCTCGAGGAGCGGACGGGTGAGCTGGCGCGGTTGTCGACTCGGCTGGTCGCACAACACGAGGACGAGCGAAAGCGCCTGGCGCGGGAGCTGCACGACGAGACGGGACAGCTCTTCAGCGCATTGCGAATGGAGCTTGGTGCGCTCGATGGTGTGACGGGGGCAACCGAGGTGGCAGCGCGCATGGATGAGCTTGTCACGGCCGGACTCTCCAGTTTGCGGCGCGTGACGGCGGCCCTCCGCCCGTCGCTGCTCGACGATCTTGGCCTGCTGAGCGCGGTCCGATCCCTCGTGGCGCACGTCTCCCGGGAAGGCCAGGTGCGGGCCTCGCTGGAGGCGCCGAGCGCGATGGTGCCGCTGCCCCACTCGCATGAGCTGGCGCTGTTTCGTGCGGCGCAGGAGGGGATTACGAATGTGCTGCGCCACGCGAATGCCACACGGTTACGCGTTTCGCTGGAGATTGATCTCGATGAGATACGAATGCTCATTGATGATGACGGACTGGGGCCACCCTCGCGTGCACACCTGATCGAACGGGAGCGCGCCGGACACGTGGGGTTGGTCGGCATGCGGGAGCGGCTGGTGGCACTCGGTGGGCGTGTGCAGCTCGAGCCATCGCCGCTTGGTGGCACTCGACTCTCCGTCACGCTTGGCACTTCGGTCCGGATCGCGGCAGGTATTGCGTGACGCAGGTGCTTCGAGTGCTCGTGGTGGACGATCATCCAATCGTGCGTGAGGGCGTTCGACGGATTCTCGAGGCGGCGCCGGACATGCAGGTCGTGGGCGAGGCCAGCGACGCGGCAAGTGCGCTGGCCCTCGCCGCACGACTGCTGCCTGACGCCGCTGTGGTCGACGTCGGCCTGCCCGACATGTCAGGCCTCCAGCTCGTCCGGTTGCTGAAGGCGCAACGCGCTGAGCTGACGATTGTCATGCTCAGCATGTACGACGATGCTGAATATGCGCGGGAGAGTCGCGCCGCCGGCGCCAGCGCCTATGTCGTGAAGGACAGTGCTGCGGCGATGCTTGCGACGCGATTGCGCGAGGCATTCGGTGCGCAATTCGAATCGTCTGTCGAGCCGGTGTCCTCCCCTCCGTCGGCCCTGGAACGGATTTCACAGCTGACGCCGCGAGAGTGCGACGTCCTCCGCGGCATCGCGTCCGGACAGACGAACAAGGCGATTGCGGCTGCGTTCGGCATCAGTTCGCGTACCGTCGAGACGCATCGCGAACGTCTCATGAGGAAAACCAGAGTGAGCACCGTTGCAGGGCTGACTGCGCTCGCACTCGAGGCCGGAATGCTCGCGGCGCCAGACCGGTAGAAACCGGGCTGGCGCCGCGTGACGCAGCGATCGCTCTCGTGAGGCTACATGTCGATCGACAGTCCGCTGGAGACGCCCTTCTTCTGTTCGGGCTTGATGTCCACCGACTCGACGGCACGAAGCGCCGGTCTCGCAGGCTCGCGCGTTCCAACCATCAGCATGCCATCCTGGGTGTCCTTCGCCGCACCGGAAGCGCGCGCAGTACCCTGACTCTTGAGCACCTTGCCGACCGACACGCCGCCCCAGATGAACAGCATCGGGAGAATCGTGCCGATCAGGCCGGCCTTCAGCGCGGCCTTCATGAACTGCGCCTTCACATTCTGCGGAAGGGCGGCGCGGATCTGCACCGAATCGAGTGCGAAGAAGATCAGCAGCGCGAGGGTCACGACGCCGAGTATGACCGTAAACCAGCGGAGCACCGCGAGGATTTTCCGGTCGTCATTCATGAACGCGGCGAAGTACACGAGGATCAGTGGCACGACGTTCGACAGCAGCACTTCGAACACGAGGCCAACGGAGCCGACCCGCCAGTTCAGCTCGCTGAACTTGATTGGCCAGATCTGAATCGTGAACGCCGCAAGGAAATTGATGGTCAGCGCCACAGCCGCGAAGTACAGGACGCTGCCAAGGGCGCGGAGCTGAGTGGACGAAAGATTCATTCAAGCCTCGAGATGGTGCCGGTCGTCAGCCTCCAACGGCGGAGGAAAACGGGGAACGGCGGGCGGGAGTATTCTCGCGTACACCAGCGCAAGGCGCAAGCGAGAGCCGACAGCCGGAAAAATGGCGCTCCCGTGAGAGGCCGCCTCACGACGGCGTCCTCGTGAAGCCAGAGTACCACTTCCGTGAGCAGGACGATGCGATTGCTATCCTGCAACACCGGGCCGGGGAGCTAGATTGCTCCACCAGCAAATCTCGCCGGACCGGCAGAGCAGTCAGCCGGCGCCATCCGGGCTTCTCATCAAATCCAGACCTCGCACGCCCCCGTGTCGTTGACCGCGCAGATTACCTCCGCCTTGGGCCGCGTCCAGAACGCCCGCCTCGAAACTGACGTGATGTCCGCCGAAATGGTCCAGGACATCGCGACCACCGTGGACGGCAAGGTGCAGCTGACATTGCTGCTCGATAGCCGTGACGACGCAACCCTCGTTCGCGACGTCCGTGACGCGATCGTCGCCGTCAGTGGCGTGAGTGACGTGAAGGTCAACGTCCGCGACCCCAGGCAACAGGCACCGACGCCGGCGCGACCGGGACGTGCCCTGCCCTTGGCGCCGCAGGCAGCGCCCCCGGCGGCGGCCCGCGTCGCGGCACCCACGCCAGTCACGCTCCCGAACCTTGGCCGGATCGTCGCGGTCAGCTCAGGCAAGGGTGGAGTGGGCAAGAGCACGGTGAGCGTGAACCTCGCGATCGCACTCGCCAAGCTCGGTCACCGGGTCGGCCTGATGGACGCGGACATCTATGGCCCGAACATCCCGCTGATGATGGGCGTCGATCAGCAGCCGGAAGTGAATCCCCAGGCCAAGATCATTCCGCTCGAGGCGTGGGGTGTGAAACTGATCTCGCTGGGATTCCTCATCGAGAAGGACCAGCCTGCGATCTGGCGCGGCCCGATCGTCATGAAGCTGATCGGCCAGTTCCTGAAGGACGTGGACTGGGGTCAGCTCGACTACTTCATCGTGGACATGCCGCCAGGCACCGGCGATGCACAGCTCTCGCTGGTGCAGACGACGCTCGTCGGCGCCGCGGTGATCGTGACGACACCGCAGCAAGTCTCGACGGGCGACGCGCTGCGTGGCGTGAAGATGTTCGAACGCGTTGCAGTGCCGGTGCTTGGTATCGTGGAGAACATGAGCTGGTTTGAAAACCCGGAAACGGGCAAGCCAATCGCGATGTTCGGCAGTGGCGGCGGTCAGCAACTGGCCACGCAGGTCGGCCTGGCGTTGCTGGCGCAGATCCCCATCGACCCACGGATTGCCGAGGGTGGCGACTCGGGCCGACCGTTGGTGGCTGTCGAACCGGACGCGCCGGCGTCCAAGGTGTTCACGGCACTGGCGCTGCGCGTGATCGAAGGCATGAACACGATCGCCGCTCGCGGTTGAGTGCGACGGCACCGCGCACTGGTGGCGCGGATGTAGATCTGGCCCTGGACGCGTTGCCGGGTGTGGTACTGCGGCTCGGATTGCCCGCAGTGTCCAGCGCGTTGCTGCTGACCGCGTTCATCTCGCTCGACGCGGCGTGGGTTGGGCACTTCGTCGGTGGCGCGGGGTTGGCCGCAGTCAGCACATCGATCTTCTGGATCTGGGTGATCGTGTCGCTGGCGGAGATGGTCAGCGTCGGGCTGACGGCGGTGGCGGCGCGTCGGCATGGTGAACATCGCGATGACGAAGCAGCGCGCGCTGTGGGTGATGCGCTCGTGTTCACCTTCGGGCTTGGCCTCGCGACAGCGTGTGTGGGCATGGTGTTCCTGCCCAGGCTCTTCGCGCTGATGCACACGCCGGCCGAGGTCACGACGCTCGGGATGAGATACCTCGGGACGTACCTCGCCGGCTCGCCGCTGATCTTCGGCTATTTCGTCGTGGACGCGGCCTTTCGCGCCGCAGGGAACACGAGACTGCCGTTCATCATGCTGCTCTGTGCCACCGCCATTGCCGCATTGCTCGATCCGCTGTTGATCACCGGGTGGGGGCCGTTTCCTGCGCTGGGCGTGCAGGGAGCCGCCTTCGCGACACTCTCCGTGCGGGGGTCGCTGTGCGTCGTCGGAATCGTCATGCTGCGCCGCCGCGGGCTCGTCGCGTTCGGCGCGCCAGATTGGAATCGTATTGGAACCATTGTTCGCGTGGGACTGCCGACGGCCGCCACCGGCGTGATCTTTTCACTGATCTACGTCGTCATGACGCGGACGACGACGCAGTTCGGTACGCCGGCCCTCGCCGCGCTTGGACTCGGTCATCGCGTCGAAAGTTGGATGTACATGATCGGCGTCGGTTTCGGCTCTGCGGCGGCGGCCATCGTGGGCCAGAATCTCGGCGCCGGCCAACCGGATCGCGCGGCACGCGCCGGCTGGCTCACCCTGGCCGCGACGGGCGTGCCGGGACTCATCGCGTGCTGCGCGCTGTGGGTGGTCCCTGATGCACTGGCCGGGCTGTTCTCCACCGATCCGGCGGTCATTGCCGAAGCCGCCAGATACCTGCGTGCCGCAGCGCTGTCACAGCTCTTCGTCAGCGGCGAGACGGTGCTCGAGGGGGCGCTGGGCGGTGCTGGATGGACCCTGGCGCCCATGGTCACATCAACTGCCATCACCGCCGCACGCGTGCCGCTCGCGGCCTGGGCGGCCATACAGTGGGGCACGTCGGGCATCTGGTGGGTGATCTCACTCACCGCGATCGCACGCGCCATCGCGATGATGGCGCTCTGGGGGTCGGGTGGCTGGCGACGAGCGCGCGTGTAGCACCGCCGCGCGGTTGAGGATCCCGGCGGTGAGCCGTGGTGTGCGGGATCAGCGCGGGATCAGCGCTGGACCAGGGTGACCTTGCCGAGCATCGACTTCACCACGATGCGCACCTTCACGCTCGCCGCTGCGAAGTTGTTGCTGCGCCAGATTCCCTTCTCACGCGTGAAGCCACCCGACACGGACTCGCGCGAAAGGAGACCTGCGGACTGCAGCTCGATCCCGATTGTCGACGGAGCGGTGATGCTGACGCTGCCGATCGCGCTGGACACCGCCAACGTCATGTCGCGCTGCCATCGCCCGCCGAGGTCGAGCGCGATGTCACCGATGTCCCCGGCGATGCGGACTTCGCTGGCACCGGCATTTCCGATACCGATCAGTTCGAGCCCGCCTGCTCCCACCGCGGCATCGAAGAGCGCCATCGATTCCGGGTTCGGCGCATCGAAACGCACCGCAGTGGCTGCCGCGCCGGTGTTGAGCGAGAATCGCCGCAAGGGCAGGCCCGTGAGATCGAGCGTTGCATCTGCGGCTGTCGCGGCAATGGAGAGCTCGAGCGGGGCACGACGCGTGAGCTGGATGCGCCAGTCCTGCGCCACCTCATCGTCGTCACGTACGGCACCGGTGAGGCGCTGGCCGGCGGACAGCGTCAGCGTGTGCTGGGCTGCGTTCCACACCGATGTCGGCGCGCTGAAGGCATCGTCGAAGCGCGCGATGCTGCGGTAGAGATACGGGGCATCGGCTGCACCGACACTCAACGTTCCGGTGCCCAGTTGCAGGCGTACGGCCACCGGAGTGGAGTCGCGCAACAGTCTGGCCGATTCGAGGGTGCGGACATGCTGCGCCCCCAGCGACGTGGCCAGTCCCGCGGCGATTGCGCCAACGCAGAGCAGCAACTTCATCGCGTGCTCCCGGAACCCGTCGTTGGCCGACGCGCCGCGACGACACCGGTGAGTGGCGTGGGCGTGAGCCACTCGGCTGCCGGCGGCTCGAGCGGCAAGGCCGCGCCACTTGGCGCTGGCCGTCGGATACCCCACGGATCACTGTGCGCGCGCGTACCGCCTCTCGTGCGCAGCGCCGCACCAAGTCCGGCGGTCACCGCGACCCACGTCACGCCGATCGCAAGCGTGCGCACCCAGACGGCCAGCTCCGGGCGTGACGCGAGCGCAGCCGCCAGCAGCCATGGGATGGAGACGAGGAGCATTCCGCTCACGACGGCCTGCAGTCGTGCGCCGCGATCCGTCAGTCCGGCGCGACGCGCGGCAATGCCCGATCCGATCATCTGAATTGCACCGAGGCCTCCCAGGACAACCAGCCCGAGTACCGCAATCATGTAGGCGACGACCGCAAACGGGATCAGCAGCACGCCGAGCAGTGTGAGTGCGAGGAGCAGACAGATCGTGACGAGGACTGGAAGCAGCGCAAGCTGGGCCAGTAGTCCAACAACGACATTGCGTCCGAATCCCGAATTCAACGCCGTGTTCACGCGTTGCATCGCATCGCCCGCGTTGGTCAGTACACCGATCGCGAGCACGATCAGTATGCCGAAAAACGCGGCGGTCTTCTTCAGGCTGTTCATCGTGCCGCCAACGACCGACGTCGCGGTGAAGGCGGCTGTGGGCTCGACGGCATCGAGCGTGCGCAGTTCACCGTCCACCCGACCGAATGGCGCAATCGCGGCGCCGTGCTCCGCGGAGATCACATTGCCGATCACGTGGGCGCCCGAATCAATGACGACCGCGCCGTTGAGTGCGATCGCAGTGCCGGTCACGACGCCCGCGACCCGAAGCGTGCCATCCACGACGACGATGTTTCCACGGAGCGTGTCCGTGCCGGCCACGGTGACGTCCCCGCTGCGATGCTGCGCCGTGGCCGCCGCGCATCCGACGATGGGATCCTGGATGGCACGGACCACCAGTTGACGCTGCGCGCTGGTCAGCTGGGCTGCGATGGCGGTCGTGTCGCAGCCGGCGGTGGACTGCGCCCCGACCGTCGGAGCGAGCGTGAGCAGCGCGACAATCGTCGCGAGCGCGAATGGCCTGCTTGTGAGGGCACGCATCGGCCTAGGCCTCGAAACGCCGAGCCCGCGCAGCGACTGCGCGAAGCCCGAGGAATCCAAGGCCGACGCCCGCGAGCAGCGTCCCGCCGGCCACGCCGAGGAGCGCGAGCCCGCTCCCGAACGTCGCGCCGAGCGGACCGACGAGCGCGTGGGCAGTCGCGTTCAGCGACTCGAACACGCCCAGCCGCGCCCGTTCGGTGACCAGGCCGCCGACAAAGACCGTGGTCTCCCGGTGCGCCCAGCCCCACGCCGCCACCCCCGTCACCAGCGACGCCGCGGCCGTCAGCGCCGTTCCTGCGGCGATTCTGGCAACCGGACTCGAGGGCAGCACGCCAGCCACACTGGTCCGCATCGCAACGTGCCATGGCTCGAAGACGTGGACCTGATGCATGACCCGGTCGGCGAAATGTCCAACCGGGGCCAGCTCCGGGAGCGTCTCGATGTCCATGACGAACGTGCGAAGCGCGGCCAGCTCGTCGCTGCACGGCGCGCAGTCGCGCAGATGGGCGGTGAGCTGCTGCACCCCGAACCCTGTCTCCCCATCGAGGAGCAGGTCGAGTTCATCTGGCAGGAGGTGTCGTGTGAGTGTCATTGGATTCCCTCCAGCGCCTACGGCCGGTGTGCGCGGGTGGTTTCAGAGGATGCGATCGGTGGGCAGGGCGGGGCCATCGGAGAGCGGGGGGATTGGGTCATCGCACGTCCTCGAGGGCCTCGCGCAGCTCGTGCCGGGCGCGGTGGATGTAGGTCTTGACGGTGCCGAGCGGTAAATCCAGCAACTGGGCAATCTCCTCGTACGATCGGCCATCGACGTGGCGGAGCAGGATGCAGCTGCGGTAGAGCGGGCGGAGCGTGGCAATCGCCACTTCGATCGCCGAGCCGAGTTCCTTGTTCGCCATTTCATCGAGCGCGTTTTCGCTGCGGTCTCCGATCTCGAAGCTCGTGGCCTCGATTTCGGCTTGCGTTGCCGCGCCTGCGGCTCCGTCCATGCTGACGGTCTGCAGGCGGCGTCGGCGAAGGAAGTCGATGGCGAGGTTGTTCGCGATCTTGAACAGCCAACTCGAGAATTTGAACTCGGGTGAGTACTTCCCGATGTTGTTGAGGACCTTGATGAAGGTGTCCTGCGCGAGGTCCTCGGCGGCTTCACGGTCCCGCACCATCCGGTAGACGAGCGAGAACACCGGGCGCTCATATCGGCGGATCAGCTCCCGGTATGCCTCGTCGCGGCCTTCCTGAGCCAGGGCGACGAGGTCAGCGTCCGGGAGGTTGGTGGCGTCGAGGAGCCGGGGCATGCGTCTGGGCGGGACCTGCGGTGCGCCACCGATGTGCGGCACCCGAGATGCGATTCGCGAAGCTAGCGGACTGCGGCCGAAAATTGATGAGCCGGATGCTGTCCGATCTGGGATGCTGCCTTGTGGCACCTGCCGACGGGGCGCGAGCTTTGTCTCCAGATGACCCTCACCCTCGACGCCGATCGTCGGCGCGCTGAAGCTGCCGCAGCTGGCGGCGCCGAGAAACACGCGTACGTCCAGCAGATCTTCTCCGAGATCGCGCCGCGATACGACCTGTTGAACCATCTCCTGTCCATGAATGTGGACAAGGGATGGCGTCGAAAGGCGCTCGACGCGCTGGCGTGGCGCTCGGCGCCGGGAGGTCGATATCTGGACCTCTGTGCGGGCACGCTCGATGTTGGAGCTCAGCTGGTCAGGCAGGACGGGTTCTGCGGGCACGTGTTCGCGGCCGATTTCGCCGAGCCGATGCTCCGGATGGGGGCCGGGAAGGCGCCGCGGAGTGCGCTCAGTCCTGTCGCTGCGGACGCATTGCAGTTGCCCGTTGGCGACGCGGCGTTTGACGGCGCGATCGTCGCGTTCGGTATCCGCAATGTCGTCGCACTGGATCGCGGTCTGCGCGAAGTGCGGCGCACCCTGCGACCGGGCGCACGATTCGTCATTCTCGAATTCTCGACACCGCGACACCGTGTGGTACGCGCGGGCTACCAGTTCTACTTCCATACCGTGCTGCCGGCAATCGGTCGCGCGGTCAGCGGCCACAAGACAGCCTACACGTATCTTCCACAGAGCGTCGCACACTTCCCGGTCGAAGAGGACCTGGCCGCGCGCATGACCGCGGCGGGGTTTCGCGACGTGACGTGGACCCCACTCTCATTCGGGATCGCTGCGGTACATGTCGGGATCGCGTGACTGCCCTGGCGCGGTCCGGCGGGCGGTCGTCCCGGCACGCGTTCGCGCACGGCGCACGACTCCGCGCAGATCACATGCGTCCACCGCCGACGCCCCCAATTCCACGACCTGACGTGCCACTCGATTCATTGCAGGACTTCATTTCGGCGATTGACGAGATGGGCGAGCTGGTGCGAATCACGCACCCGGTTCGTGCCCGACTCGAGTTGTGCGAAATCGCGGACCGCGCCTCGAAACTCCCCGGGGGTGGGCCGGCATTGCTCTTCGAGCACGTGCTGCTCGACTCCGGGGCGCGCTCCGTGTTTCCCGTGGGCATCAACCTCTTCGGCTCGATGGCGCGGATGGCGCTCGCCCTCGGCGTGAAGGATCTCGATGAACACGGCGCCAGAATCACCGCCTTGCTGAACCTGAAGGTGCCGGACGGCCTCATGGGCAAGCTCGGTCTATTGCCGCGATTGCTCGAAATCTCGAAGTTCCCGCCGCGGGTGAAATCCGGTTCCGCGCCTTGCCAGGAGGTGATCTGGCGTGGTGATGAGATTGACCTCGACCGCATTCCGGTGATCACGTGCTGGCCCGAGGATGGTGGTCCGTACATCACGCTGTCGGCAGTCGTGAGCAAGGATCCCGTGCGAGGCATCCGGAATGTCGGCATGTATCGAGTGCAGAAGCTCGATCGCCGCACGGTGGCCATGCACTGGCAGCGTCACAAGACCGGCGCCGAGCACTTTCGCGAGATGGCTGAGCGTGGAGAGACCATGCCGGTGTGCATCGTCGTTGGCGCCGATCCGGCGAGTGTCTACAGCGCGAGCGCTCCGCTGCCTCCGGCCGTGGACGAGTTCATCTTCGCCGGCTTTCTCCGTCGTGATCCGGTGACGCTGACCAAGGCCGTGTCGTGTGACCTCGAAGTGCCGGCGAATGCGGAGCTCGTGATCGAAGGGTACATCGATCCACGCGAAGCGCTGGTCGTGGAAGGGCCGTTTGGTGATCACACCGGCTTCTATTCGGAAGCGGATCTGTACCCGAAGGTCCACATCACGGCGGTCACGATGCGGAAGCAGATGGTGTACGGCACCACGATCGTCGGGCGCCCACCGATGGAGGACTACTACCTCGGGCACGCCACGGAACGGATCTTCCTGCCGTTGCTGAAGTTGACCACGCCCGAGATCGTGGATTATCACATGCCGGCCGAGGGTGTGTTCCACAACCTCGTCTTTGTCAGCATCGACAAGAGGTATCCGGGCCACGCGTACAAGGTCATGAATGCGTTATGGGGCGCGGGGCTGATGTCGCTGGCGAAGGTCATCGTCGTGGTCGACAAGGAGATCGACGTCAGGAACGTGTCGGAGACCTGGTGGGCCGCGCTCAACAACATCGACCCGGAACGCGACGTCCGGTTCACGATGGGCCCGGTGGATGTGCTGGATCACTCCAGCCGTGCGTTCAGCTACGGGAGCAAGATGGGCATCGACGCCACCAGAAAGCTTCCGGAGGAGGGTTTCACGCGGCAGTGGCCACGCGTGATCGAAATGGATGCTGACACGAAGACGACCGTTGATGGGATCTTCGCATCACTTGGCATTGCCGAGCGGTGGCGGCGATGACGGTGCCTGGACGGGAAGGACAGACCTTTGCGGGTACGTCGTCGATGGCGCGATGGGCGAGCTTCGTCAAGCTGCCACACACGATCTTCGCACTGCCGTTTGCACTGACGGGCGTCGTGCTGGCAAGTCGCAGTGTGATGCCGACCGTCGGACAGATCGGCTGGGTCGTGCTGGCGTTCACGGCGGCGCGATTTGCGGCGATGGCGTTCAATCGAATCGTGGATCGTGACGTGGACGCCATCAATCCACGCACACGGATGCGCGAGATCCCGAGCGGAGCGTTGCCCGTGGCACAGGCACGGATGAGCGTGGTGCTGTCGGGCATCGTGTTCGTCATGGCGAGCTGGATGCTGAACCCACTCTGCGGCTGGCTGTCTCCGCTGGCGCTTGGCTGGGTATTGTTCTACAGCTCTTGCAAGCGCTTCACGCGGTGGAGTCATCTGGTACTTGGACTGGGCCTCGGCATCGCACCGGTTGGCGGGTACCTCGCCGTGACCGGCGTGTGGAGCGATCCAGCCTGGATGCTCCCGGTGCTGGCGCTCGCCGTGATGACGTGGTCGGGAGGCTTCGACATCCTCTACGCATTGCAGGATGTGGCGTTTGACCGTGCGAATGGGCTCTTTTCGCTGCCAGCGTCGCTCGGTGCGCCGCGCGCGCTGGGCGTCGCGCGCCTGCTGCATGTCGGGACCGTGCTGCTGCTGGCGCTGGTCGGGTGGGCGACGGGGAGTGGTGTGCTGTACGCCGTCGGCGTCGCGGTCGTGGCGGTGCTGCTGTTCTACGAACACTCGTTGGTCAAGCCGGATGATCTTTCGAAGCTCGATGCGGCCTTCTTCACGATGAACGGGGTGATCAGCATCTCGTTCTTCGCATTCGTGTTGCTCGAGCGCCTGCTGCACCTGCCCTCGCTGGCAACCCTGCTGGAGCGTGTTGCGTGAGTGCGACGTTGCCGATCGTGATGGCGATCACAGGTGCGTCTGGGGCGCCGTATGCGGTCCGCCTGCTGCAGGCCCTCGCGCGCGGCGGCCAGCCGGTGTGGCTGATTGTCTCGTCACATGGCTGGCGGCTGCTCCACACCGAGTCCGCCATCCAGGATCTGCATGCCCTCCGCATCGCGGTCGGCGAGGATTCGTGGGACGCATGCGTGACGGTCTTCGACGACAATGATCGTGGTGCGACGCCCGCCAGCGGGTCTGCGAAGGTGCGCGGCATGGTGATCGTCCCCTGCAGCATGGGGACGATCGCGTCGATTGCGGCAGGGACGAGTCGCTCCCTGGTGGAACGCGCGGCGGATGTGACGCTGAAGGAGCGGCGCACACTGATCGTCGTGCCGCGGGAGACGCCGTTCTCCCGTATCCACCTCGAGAACATGCTTCGACTCACCGACGCCGGGGCGGTCGTGTTGCCGGCGGCGCCTGGGTTCTATCATCAGCCCGTACGCATTGAACAGCTCGTGGATTTCGTCGTCCAGCGCGTGCTTGATCAGTTGAATGTCCCGATTGAGATCGCACCGCGCTGGGGCGACGCCAGCGAGTGACGACCGCACGTCACGTCATCGGTCTGGTATCCGATACGCACGGCATGGTGCGTCCTGCGCTGTTCGATGCACTCGCCGGCGTGGAGCTGATTCTGCACGCGGGCGACGTCGGGCCCGACAATGTCCTGATCGAACTTGCGTCGATTGCGCCTGTCGAGGCAGTCTTCGGGAACACCGATCGGCCAGGCAATCCGCGGCATTCGGCTGCACTCGTGCTCAGCATTGGTGGCGTCAGCATTCACGTCAGTCACGGGCACGAGTTAGGCAACCCGACGCCCGCCAAGCTGCTCTCCGCGTACCCGCAACAGGTGATCGTGTACGGACACACGCACCAGCAGCTGATCACCGAAGTTGACGGACGGCTCGTGGTCAATCCCGGCGCGGCCGGTGCACGCCGGTTCGATCTCAGCCCGAGCGTGGCCCGTCTGACGATCGACGATGGCCGTGCGGAGGTGGAGCTGGTGCCGCTCGACTGACCGCCGAAGCTCAGGCGCTCACAGCCACGGGAGCCGCGGGGCCGAGCCGCCGGACCATCGTTCGCTGAAGCAGGAACAGGCTGACGCACATCTGTGCCGCCACCGTCGCCACCCCCAGCCACCAGACCTGGCGAAGCGAGAAGCCCGGTTGCCGTGAGAGCCAGAACGCCGGCAACACGAATGTCACGAGGCGCGTTGCACCGCTGATCATCGACGGGAGCGTGTTGCCCATTGCCTGAAACATGCTGGAACAGGTGAAGATCACGCCCTGCGCCATGAAGTTGAACGACGCAATGTGCAGGAATGTCGAGCCCACGGCGATCACATCGCGCTCGGACGTGAAGGCCGAGAGCATCCGGTCGGACTGCCATTGCGCAAGGATCGTCATCACCAGCATCACCGCGCTGCCAAGCAGCACGGCACTCCGAAACGTTTCGCGAACGCGCTCGGTCTTTCGCGCGCCGAAGTTCTGGCCGGCGACGGGAGATGCCGCGAATGCGATCGCCATTGCGGGCAGGAAGAACGACTGCATGACACGTGCGCCAAGTCCGTAGCCGGCCTGCGCCGTGGCGCCGAACGGACGGATGATCAGGTACATCAGGCCCGTCAGGACAAACAGCAGCAGAAACTCCGCGCCGGATGGCAACCCGATCCGGAGGAGGCGCAGAATCGTCGCGCGATCAGGCGTGAGCTGCGATGGCACGAGCCGCGCGAACCTGTCGCCGTTGAGAAAGTAGATCCAGCCGGCAACGACGCCTGCACCAACGCTGATCAGTGACGCGAGGCCGGCACCGAACGTGCCGAGGGGACGGCCGGTGCCCCAGCCGGCAATGAGAATGGGCGCGAGGATCGCGTTCAGGACGACGCTTCCGATCTGCAGCAGCATGCCCGGCTTCGCCACGCCTGTCCCCCGCAGCGCCGAGCCGAGCGTGACCAGTGCGAACTGCAGACCGAGAGCCGGAATGAATGTCAGCAGGTAGCGGCGCCCCGCTTCCACCGTGGCGGTATCAGCGGCCATCGTCCGCATGTATGGGCCGAGGAACGCATAGCCGAGGGTCACGAGCGTCACACCGACGATCAGTGACAGCAGCAGGCTCTGGTTGAAGACGCGAGTGGCATCGTCGCGATCCTTTCGCCCACTTGCCTGCGCGATCAGCGCGGTGGTTCCGACGCCCAGGACCTGTGTCGCCGCGAGGACGATGTACTGCAGCGACCCGGCGGCGCTGACACCGGCCAGCGCAGCATCACCCAGCCCGGCAACGAAGTACAAGTCGATCAGCAGGTACGCGGTCTGAAAGAGCATCCCGAACGCCATCGGGAGTGCCATGCGCACGATGTGTCGGGTGATGGGGCCCTGGGTCAGGTCATTCATTGAAGTCTGGTTTTGCGATCAGTGCGCGCCGATGTTCGTGATCGTGCTACAGCATGGGTGAGAGCAGTCGCGCCGCACCCTCGAAGAGCCGGCCACGCAGCGACTGTCGTGCGATGTCGGCTGGGGTGAGCAACTTCGCGTGCGTCAGGTCGCGCTCGAACATTCCCGCCAGTGAATCAGCGACGTCCTGACCATACAATATGGCGAGGACCTCGAAGTTCAGCCGCAGGCTGCGGTTGTCGAGGTTTGCCGTGCCGACAATCGCGGCATCGCAGTCCACGACCAGCGTCTTCGAATGCAGCGCCATCGGGCCGTATCGGTAGATGAGCACACCAGCCGCGAGCAGTTCCGGGAAGTAACTCCGCGCCGCGGCGTCAACCAACGCGTGATCGCTGTGTTCAGGCACGAGGACGCGCACATCCACGCCGCGCAGCGCCGCCGTGAGCAGCGCCGACTGCAGCGACTCGTCAGGGACGAAGTACGCCGTCGAGATCCAGATGCGGTTCCGGGCGGTTGCAATCGCGGCGAAGTAGACCGCATGGATCGACTGCGGATGCGCATCGGGCCCGGAGGCGCACACCTGCGCAAGGCTGTTGCCCTCCCCGGTGAGAGGTGGCAGGTAGTCGACCCCATCGACGACACGCTCGGTGGCGAATTGCCAGTCCTCGAGGAATGCGAGCGCAAGGGGTGCAACAGCGTCGCCCCGGAGCATGACCTGCGTGTCCCGCCATCCCTTCGCCGGTCCCACGACGGATTCGTCGTGGCAATCGTCGATGTTCATGCCACCCGTGAATCCGGTGGTGCCATCGCAGATCACGATCTTGCGATGGGTGCGGAAATTCACGAATCCGGGCCGCATCTTCGGGCCGAACCGCGCAATCTCGACGCCGGCGTCTTTCAGCGGCTGCAGATAGGCACCCAGTCGCGACGTGCCGAGTCCATCGAGCAGCAAGCGCACCTCCACACCGGCGTTCGCGCGTTCGATCAGTGCCGCACGAATGCGTTTCGCGACGACGCCGTCGTTCAGGATGTAGTACTCGAGATGGACATGATTCGTCGCTGCGGCGATCGTCTCGATGATTGCGTTGTAGGCGTGGCTGCCGAGATCGTAGAGCTGCACTTCGGTGGCCGGCAGCGGCGGCGCCTGCTCGGTACCGGCGGCCACCGCGGCGAGACGAGCGCCCGCGTGCCCCAGCGTCTCCGCGGCCGAGTTGCGAGTGGGCGCGGCACCACCCGCCTTCGCACGTTTCGCCGTGCGCGCCGTCACGCGACGGCGACGCTTGCGATCCAGTCGGCGCGGGCCGAGAAAGTAGTAGACGAGGAAACCGAGCACCGGCAGGTACGCGAGGCTGATGATCCACGCGAGTGTCGCCAGCGGCGGTCGGCGTTCGAGCAGGATGTAGCACGACATCGCGATCACCCACACGACTTCGATCGCGATCAACCATCCTGGCAGGTCGAAGAAACTCATGCGCCGAACTCGCGCACGGCGTGTTCGGGAGCAAGCGTGCGCGCGAACTGCTCGGGATTGCGCTGGAACCAGCTGGAGAGCAGCAGCAATTCGTCGATCTCGTGTGTCGGAACCTGGCGTGTGGGTCGTTCGGGCGTGTGGAAGATACGTCGGCTCCACTCCGCGAACTCGAGCTGCTCGCGTCGCGTGACCGGCAGCTTGAGATCCGCGCGCACTGTGCCGCGTTTGACGAGATAGACGCGGGTCTCGTCACCGTGGCCGGTGACCGGGTACGCGAACGTCAGGGTCTCGACCGCAAACCTGAGCTTCTCGAGCTGGATGCGCAACAGTTCGAGCCGTTGCAGCTTGTCACGCGCCTGGGCCGCACGCTCGAATTCGAGTGCGTCACTGTGCGCCTGCATGCGCGCGGTGAGTGCTTCCAGCGGACCATCGCTGGTGCCGTCGAGAAATGCACGCGCGACGATCAGCTGCGCGGAGTAGGCACGCTCCGTGACGGCCGCGACACAGGGGCCCAGACACTTGCCGATTTCATGACGGATGCAGCCGGGTGTGCGCGGCGTCGCCAGCAC